>JAVBMP010000113.1:0-11865 GCA_031552315.1 Desulfovibrionaceae bacterium
AGAATTTTTGTTCTTTTACAAGGAGTGCCCCTATCCCGTAGTTCCGTGCGGAGGGAGTATATTCAAGCATATATGACCTTCGCGCGGCCCCTGAAAAAATGGGGCACGACGCAGTAAAAGGGCAAAAAGGCCATTGTGCAATGGCCTCAAATTGTTTTGGGAATAGCCCCCCATTCCAGCGGGAAATATTCCGGAAGCGTCCGCCGCGCGGGGCGAAGTACTACGCAGTGAAAGGGCAAAAAATCCATTGCGCAATGACCTCTATTTATTCATGCGTTGCCCTTTACTTTTATGCCAGATGTAGTACTTTAACAAACAAGGCTGCCACATTTGCACGCGGGGTTACCCCGTTTATGTTCAATCGCCGGGTGGCCCGCCTTAAGCTTCCCGGCCCCGCGCCGCAACCGTTTTAGGTTGGCGGCTTATAATGGTCTTACAAAGGAGCCAGTCAATGGATTTTGCATCCAAAGCTGCCAAAGCATGTTTTGCTGTTTTTCTGTTGTGTTTTTTCGCTATGTCTTCCACCCCGGTTCAAGCCGCGCCCCCGGCCGATTTTACAGAGCTGGCAAAATCCGCCGGCCCGGCTGTGGTGAACATAAGCACTGAACGCCTTGTCACGCAGCGCCGGGGTGGCGGAATGATGCCCTCTCCGTTTTTCCGCGGGCCCGGCATGGACGAATTTGAGCGGTTTTTTGAGCAGTTTGAAGAATTTGGCATGCAGCCACCGCGCCGGGGCGACCGTGAAGGCCGCCGGGAAAGTGAAAAGCCCGTGCGCCGCCAAAACTCCCTGGGTTCCGGCTTCATTATTTCTGAAGACGGCTATGTGGTGACCAATAACCACGTCATCAAGGGCGCGGACATCATCAAGGTAAATTTCTACAACAAAAACAACAAAGAAGATTCCTTTGAAGCCAAAGTTATCGGCACAGACGCGGAAACGGACCTGGCCCTGCTGAAAATAGAGGCCGACCGCCCCCTGCCGGTGCTGAAGTTCGGCGATTCCGACAACCTGTCCGTTGGCGCGTGGGTTGTGGCAATCGGCAACCCCTTTGGCCTTGACCACACGGTCACGGCGGGCATACTTTCCGCCAAATGGCGCAAGCTGGGTTCCGGCCCGTTTGACGATTATTTGCAGACGGACGCTTCCATCAACCCCGGCAACAGCGGCGGCCCCCTGCTGAACATGGACGGCGAGGTCATTGGCATTAACACCGCCATTGTGCCGCAGGGCCAGGGGCTGGGTTTTGCCATCCCTTCCAACATGGCGAAAAAAGTTATTGACTCCTTGAAGACAGACAAAAAGGTCAGCCGGGGCTGGCTTGGCGTAAGTATTCAGGATGTTGATGAAAACACCGCCAAGGCCTTGGGCCTGCCCAGTGACAAGGGCGCGCTTATTGGCGGCGTAATGCCCGGCCAACCGGCGGAAAAAGCCGGTATTGAGGCAGGTGACGTCATCCTTAAGGTGAATGACGCGGAAATAGCGGATTCCAGCGCCCTGCTCCGCTCCATTGCGGATTTGAAGCCGCAGGCCAAAACCCGCATCACCCTGTGGCGTGACGGCAAGCAACGTGAAGTTACCGTTACCCTGGCGGAACGTAATGGCGAGCAAGCCAGCGCGGGCGCGGAAAAAGGCAGCCCGGAAGCCAGCGGCAGCGTGGCCGCCCGCCTGGGCATAGACCTGCAAAACCTTGCCCCGCGTGACGCGGAACGCCTTGGCCTTACCGGCAAGGGCGGGGTGCTGATAAGCGGTGTGGAACGCGGTTCCACCGCCGATGAACAGGGCATACGCCCCGGAGACGTAATTCTTGCCGTGGCCCGGGCCAAGGTGAACAATGTTGACGAGTTCACCAAACTGGCGGACGAGGCGGAAAAAAGCAAGGGCGTGATCATGCTTCAGCTTTACCGCAACGGCCAGCTTTCCTTCCGCACGTTGGAAATACCCAAGGCGGAGAAAAAATAATCAGGGCCATATAAAGCAAGGCGGCTTTGCAGCCAGTTTGGCGCAAAGCCGCCTTACCATAAAAATACCCGGCAGGAGAAAAAATGAGCACCAGCCTTACCCCGCGCGAAATTGTGGCGGAACTGGATAAATACATTGTGGGCCAGCATGAGGCCAAGCGCATGGTGGCCATTGCCATACGCAACCGCTGGCGCAGGCAGCGCCTTGACCCGGCCCTGCGCGAGGAAGTGGCCCCCAAAAATATGATCATGATAGGCCCCACCGGGGTCGGCAAGACGGAAATAGCCCGCCGCCTGGCCAAACTTTGCGCCTCGCCCTTTATAAAGGTGGAAGCCACAAAGTACACTGAAGTTGGCTACGTGGGCCGCGATGTGGAATCTATGGTGCGCGATCTTATGGAAATTGGCATAGCCCTGGTGCGGGAAGAAGAAGGCGAGCGCGTGCGCCTTATAGCCGAAGAAAAGGCCGAAGAACGCCTGCTGGACATACTGCTGCCCGGCACCAGCCCAAGCCCGGGCGGGTACAGCCCCCAAGAGGAAAAATACATGGCCGGGCCGGAACGCTACCACGTGGACTACATAGCTTCCGCCGATGGCGTAACCCCGGCGCATGGCGCGTCACCGGCAACGTCTGACAAGGGCGACAGGGCCAGCGGCGGCACGCGGGAAAAGTTCCGTTCCATGTGGCGGGAAGGCCGCTTGAATGACCGCGAGGTGGAATTGGAAGTGGAACAGCAAGGCGGCGCGCAAATAGACATCTTCGCCATGCCGGGCATGGAACAGATGGGTTCCCAGTTTCAGGACGCCCTTGGCAAAATGTTCCCCGGCAAGCGGACGCGCCGCCGCATGCCCGTGCCGGAAGCCTATAAAATTCTGGTGCAGGAAGAAAGCGCCGCCCTTATAGACAACGACAAAGTGGCGGAAATTGCCCGCAAACGCGTGGAAGAAAGCGGCATCATCTTTATTGATGAAATAGACAAAGTGGCCGTGCCCGGCAACAGCCAGCGCGGCAGCGACGTTTCCCGCGAGGGCGTGCAGCGCGACCTTTTGCCCATTGTGGAAGGCAGCACCGTAAACACCAAATACGGCATGGTGCGCACAGACCATATCCTGTTCATCGCCGCCGGGGCCTTCCACTTCAGCAAGCCTTCCGACCTGATACCGGAATTGCAAGGGCGCTTCCCCCTGCGGGTGGAACTTACCCCGCTTGGCAAAGACGAATTTTTGCGCATCCTTACTGAACCGCACAATGCCCTTACCCGCCAATACGCCGCCCTGCTGGGCACGGAAGACGTGGCAATTGAATTCACGCCGGACGCCCTTGAAGAAGTGGCCGCCTTCGCGGAAATAACCAACCGGGAAACGGAAAATATAGGCGCGCGCCGCCTTTACACCATTATGGAAAAAATCTTGTCGGATATTTCCTTTTCCGCCCCGGAAACACCAGGCCACAAACTGCTGGTGAACGCCCAATACGTAAACGAACAGCTGAAGGACGTAAAAAGCAATACGGACCTTTCAAGATATATCTTGTAGCTTTTTTTAATGCCTCCGGCGGCCAAAGGGCCGGCAGCCCTTTGGAAACCCGTTTCAAGGTTCGGCAAGCAATAAAAAGTCTCCGTTCTGGTTTTGGTCAGAACGGAGACTTTTTATTGCTTGCCGAACCTGTCGAGGGGTCGCGGGGAAATCATTTCCCCGCGCCGCCGGAGGCATTCTTAATATAATATTTCTACGCGCTTACCTTGCTTAACAGGGTATTCAGCTTTTCGCGCATGGAAATGATCTGGCTTGAAAATTCCTGTTTTTCCTGCACAATATCTTGTTCATCCAGCATTTTGGTAAGCATGTTTATCAGGCGGCTGAAGTCGTGTTCCCGTTTTTTCTGCAACTGCACTTCATCTGTGCGGTCAATAATAATTTCAATTACGTATTCAACCGTGCCGTCCGGGCCAGGCAGGGGCATGCCGAACAGGTCAAAGGTTTTCCAGCCGTTATTGGTGCGCTGGGTCATTTGCATGTATTCAACCTTGCCGCTGATCAAAGCGCGTTCCACCGCGCAGGGCGAACAGGGCTGGGCGCCCTGCCCGGCCGCGTCATAACAGCATTTTTGCAACACATCTTCTTCCGCCAGGCCCATATAATCCAAAAAGTACTGGCTGGCAAAAAGCACGGTGCGCTTTGTGTCCATAAGCACGTAACCGCAGGGGGTGTTGTCAAAAATGGCGCGGATAAAGCGGTCAAAATCCAGGGTGTCTCTAATGTCCGCCAGGCTGGGCGGCGGGGCCGCAACCGCTTGCTTTACGCCTTCCGCCGCCAGCACGCGCGAAACAGTGTTGGGCGCGTCCACCGGCGCGTCGCCGTCTTTTTTGGGGTCAAAATCCATGGCCAAAAAAATGTCTACCACTTCCGGCGCAAACTGGGTGCCGGAACAGCGCTTTATTTCTTCCAGCGCGATTTCATGGCTAAGGGCCTTGCGGTATGAACGGGTAGAGGTCATGGCGTCATAGGTGTCCGCCACAGCCACAATTTTTGCGCCGATGGAAAGGATTTCTCCGGGCAAATTGTCCGGGTAGCCCTTACCGTCATACCGTTCATGGTGGCCGCGCACAATATTTTTGATGTTGCTGAAGCTGGAAAGTTCCGCAATCATTTCATAAGAGCTTATCGGGTGCTGCTGAATAAGTTTGAATTCTTCATCCGTCAGGCGGCTGGGCTTGTTGATAATGGCGTTGGGTATGCGTATTTTGCCTATGTCATGCAGGCTGGCGGCAATGGCAATATCCATTACTTCCTTGTGGGGCAGGCCCATGGCCCTGGCCAGGGCAAAGGCCACTTCGCGCACGCAGCTTGAATGGGTGGCCGTGTAGCTGTCTTTGGTGTCCAACAGGTCTGTAAGAATGCGCAAAATGTTGTCATAGTCGGCGTCACGCTGTTCACGCGCGCGCATTTCCAGACTGCGGTCAACCATTATTTCCAGCACATACTGGGTCTTGCCCGTGTCATCTTTGAAAAGAGGGATGGCGTAGTCGTCCAAAAATTTTATGGTGCCGTCCGGCAAGGTGTCACGCCGGGCCACAAAGGCATTTTCACCGGTCTTCAGGGCTTCCCGCACGGCGCATTGCGGGCAGGGCACCCCACGGTTGGAAATGTTATAACAAAGTTCCCCCAGAGTTGTAGTCGTATCAAGCTTGCGCAGTTTTAAAAAGTTATCGTTAATGTAGTGAATGCGATATTTGTCATCCAAAATAATATAGGCAACAGGAGTGTTGTCGATAAGCGTGCGTATAAGACGCGACTCCATCTCCTTGCCCAGCAACTGGCTGATAGCGGAGCTCATATCACTCGTTCCCCCGAGAAGATATATGCAATTATGTTTATAAGGAACCAAAATCCTTAGTGCGAAAGATAAGGCATGTTCCGGCATTGCGCAAGAGAAAAAACATTTATTTATCTATTGCCGCCATACGCCGGGCGGATGAAAAAAATACTCTTTCAAGGCCGTTTGACGGCAAAGCCCGCAAGGCGGTCAACGCTGCCCATGCTTCGGCGGAACGCCTTGCGGTGCGCAGATTGCCGCCGTAAAGCGCCCCCCGCCCAGAGGAGACGCGGGCAGGCGGCGTGCCTTTGCAAACCCCGGCCTTGCGGGGTTTGCCATCAATTCTAGCAAAAAAAAATTTTTACTGTTGACAGGTCATGCCAAGTGGATTAAAAGAACTTTCTGCACTGAGCGGGAGTAACTCAGTGGTAGAGTGCAACCTTGCCAAGGTTGAAGTCGCGGGTTCAAATCCCGTCTCCCGCTCCAATATTTTTTTGCAGACAGCCGTTCGCGGCATCGGCGGCATAGCCAAGTGGTAAGGCAGAGGTCTGCAAAACCTCCACCTCCAGTTCAAATCTGGATGCCGCCTCCAGCGCGGGAGTAACTCAGTGGTAGAGTGCAACCTTGCCAAGGTTGAAGTCGCGGGTTCAAATCCCGTCTCCCGCTCCAAATTACAATTCAAACCCGGCCTGCTTGCAAGCCGGGTTTTTTTATTGTTCTGCCCTTTCTCCTTTCCAATTGTCCCGCATTTATTCCGTTCCATGCGCCGCGCGTAACGTCATTTAATCTTGCCGGATTCCTGCAGGCCGCTGTAAATGGCAAGGCCCCCTTGCGCCATCCCGGTCAGCAGGGACTTGCCCTGCTGGTAGTTCAAATTGCTTCGGGCTGCGGATGAAGCCAGTTTTTTTTGCGCTTGCAGGTTCCATTGCGCACCCTGGGTTTGCCAGGCCTGGTTTTGCAGGCGGTTGGCCTCTGTGGCGGCCTGATAGCGTATCAGGCTGTTTTCATATTGATTTTCTTCCGCCTGTTCCGTCAGCAGGCTAAGGTTTGAACCGCTGTCCAGTTCAAAACCCCCGGCGGAAAGCATGGAACGCACGTCGCCAATGCCGCGCCGGGCGTTACGCCGTTGCCTTTCCGCCTCTATCTCGCCGCGTTGCAGGGCGCGTTGGGCCTCTTCCATATTTTTGGCCTTTTCAGTTTCCAGCAGGCCAAGCTGGTAAGCGCTTTCCTGTTCCGCCGCTTTTTCCGCCTGGCGCGTCTGCTCCTTGCGCTCGTACATGGAAGAAGCGGTGCCCACAGCTGTAACAATCAATGATACGGCCGATGCCACTGTACACATAGAATCACTCCTGGCTATAGTTTTTATAAAGCGGTTGCCCCGCTAACCGCCTTCTTTAGCATGACTTTACGGGCCGGAACGGCGGGAAGCGCCATGAAGCGCCAAAAAGCCCAAGAGTATACTTGACACGGCAATCAAAAACGATAAAGTGACGTATATATGCAAACAACTTATATTTGTTTGCACAGTCTTGCGCAGCCGTCCGCGGTGCCGCGGGCCAGATGAGCTACAGGAGCCTTATGCATACGTTTACGAAGAACAAACCGGCATTGCGCTGTTTAAGCATATTTTTGGCGGCGCTGTCGCTGGGCCTTTGCCTTACCTGCCCGGCCAAGGCCGCGCCCTACCGTATTTCCATGCTGATCTATTCGGATATTGAAAGTTTGTACGCATCGGCCCAGGGCTTTCAGCATCAGCTGTTTGAAGAAGGCATTGAGGCGCAATACCGGGTGCATACCGCTTTTGGCAACATGACCAGCGCGTCCGGCCTGTCCAAAGAAATTGCCGGCAGCAAACCGGACATGATTGTGGCAATAGGCACTTCCGGCGCGCAAGCCTGCGTCAGAGAAATATCGGATATCCCCGTGCTGTTTATTATTTCCGCAGACCCGATGCGGTCTGGCCTGGTAGACAGCCTTGAAGCGCCCGGACGCAACGCATCCGGCGTGCTTACCAATACTTCCCTGCGCCAGCAGCTTGAAGTCATTCGCGCCATTCAGCCCAACTTGCGCACCCTGGGGATACTTTACAACCCCAGTGAATCCAACTCCGTCAGCAATGTTGAAGAATTGAAGGGGCTAAGCAAGGCGGGCGGCATTACGCTTGTGGAAGCCGTCATCATTCACCCTTCCGGCGTGTCTGTCGGCTTGAAAAGTCTGGAAGGCAAGGTGGACGCAATTTATATACCGGCGGACAGCACGGTTATTTCCCGCATAGACAGCATTACCGAATTTTGCGTAAAAAACGCCATTCCGCTTTATTCATCCGGCACCACTACCGCCCGCCGGGGCAGCATAGCCACCTACGGGGCGGATTATTATGAAGCCGGGCGGCAGCTGGCCAAAATGGCCGGCCGCGTATTGCGCAAAGAGGTTGCGCCGGACAAGCTGCCGGTGGAAAAGGCCCTGGTTCTGAATTTGGTGGTGAACATGAACTGCGCGGAAAAACTTGGGGTTAGCGTGCCGGAATCTGTCTTGAAAAAAGCCGCGGAAATTGTCGGCAAAGACGGGGTAATAAGAAAAAACCCCACAAGCGTGAACCCCAGCGTTAAGGCTGGCCCGGCCGCAAGCCACCCGTAAGCAACCGGAGGCCATTGCACAATGGCCTCAACCGGCTGTTCGCCGCAAAAAAATAAGAAGCGCCTGCACCCGTATTTGAACACGGGCACAGGCGCTTTTATTTTATTCCACAAGCCCTATAACATTTTCGCGTTGCGATTGCCGCTTAACGGCGTGCAACGCCTGCCTGCGGCAATCTAGCGGGCATTGCTACGCTATGCTTCACTGCGTCAAAGCATTTCATCTGGGCAGATAATTTCAATGACAAAACGCTTTAAAATATCCGCACCCGGCAAAGGCGTTACGCGGTATACGCGCGTAAGGCCGGGCGTTTGATTTCCCAGGCGTTCATGCCGGGCAAGGGCGGCGGCAAGATGCCGCCCTCACCGCCCTCAAATGACGCGAGGCTTCGCACCCACTTGCACAGCTGGGCATATTCCACCCGCATGGCATCATACATGGTGGCAACAGGCCGAACGGCGTTTTCCACCGCCCGCGTGATTTCATCATAATGTTGCAGCAGGGCGGCGGTAATTTCCGCGTCTATCTGGCCTTTTGCCACCTGTTCATTCATTATGGCAATTACCCGCTCTTTGGGGTAGGCCGCCTTGTAGGAACGCGTGTTGGAAAGGGCGCTGTAAACATCGCCAACGGCTATAAGGCGCTGCCCCGGCGTCAAATCTTTTCCGGTCAGGCCTTCGGGGTAGCCTTTGCCGTCAAGCCGTTCATGATGCCGCGCTACCATAAGCAGGGCGCAATCATCCAACACGCCTTGCAGCAGGTGTTTGCTGGCCATGACATGCCCTTCCATAACCTTGCGCTCATCCGCGTCCAGCGCGCCCGGCTTTTCCAAAATGGAAAGCGGGGTGCCCATTTTGCCCAAATCGTGCAGCATGGCGCTTGAAAATATGCAAGACCGCTCATGCGGGTCAAGCGCCAAATATTCCGCCAGGCACACGCAGGCGTTTGCGGATGTCAGAGTATGCGCCACAGTCTGTGAACTTCTGAAATCAATAATCAGGGCCAGCATAAAAATAAAGGCGTCCATCTGCTCGCGGGAATCCGCCCCGCTGTAAAGAATGCGCTTGAACTCGGCATCTGTGTCGATGTTGTCGAAAAGCGTTTCCCACCCGCTGCGGAAAAAACAGTCCAGCACCGCCGAATCAAAGCGCACCCCTTGTTCCGCATAAAAAACGGCCTTAAATTCATCTTTGCTCAGGCGGGTTGTTTGTGAAAGTATATCCATGCGGTCCGCAACATATATGGCATGGGCGGCTTTGCGGTAATGCGGGTGCAGGTGCCCCAGGTCATGGCAGTCCGCATGGTGAAAAAGAATAATCGGGGCCAAATCCGCCAAAGGTGAAAAATGCCTGATCACCTGATAGCCGTATACGGAATGTTCCCACACCTGCGTGGTTTCAAAGCGCACCATGTTGTCTATTTCTTCAGTCTTGTAAGCGCCAATATCATGCAGCAAGGCCAGGCGCAGCATACGGCCCAAAGAATATTCGTCCGCCCAGCCACAGCGCCGCAGCATGACATAAACCAGATAGGCAACCCGCTTGCCGTGGTCAATAAGGCGCGGGTCAACATAGTTGAGCGTGCGCTCAATAATTTTTAAAACGGAATCCTGCATGGCCCCACCCCAGGCTGCACCAAGTATGCCCCGAATTATAGAAAAAAATATAAAAGACAAATGTCAGGTTGAATTACTATCGCGTAACCATGCCACAATACATAAATTTTTTCAAGCCGCAAATAGCCGCCACACACCAGAATGACTGCCCAGGACGCGTGTTTCCCGGAATTGCGGCCCGCAAAAAAATTATTCCCCCGTTGCGCTGTTTGCCCCATGTCGAAGAAAGATACAGGAACAAGCTGTGGGAGACATCAAGAAACTGCGCCCGTAAGAAGGATTTACAATGGAACAACGCGCAACAGACAGACCAAATACGGCTGACCGGAACGTGGATGCCACATCAGATTGGCGCACAAGCCAGCCGCGCAGCGGATCCCCAGCGAAAGCGATTTCTTAACGGGCAACGCCCGGCGCGTCCGCGCGCTCACACACTCTGTGCAGAGGTCTCAACACCCGCGTATCCACGCCACTTGCACAGACGCCTCTTTACCCCCCCCCAGCCCACCAGCCTCTTAACGACCAACGCCCCCGTGTATCCGAGCCTGATATTCCGTCTGGCCGGGCTGGGTAGCCAACCCCAAGGGAACCCCCACCTTACACCGCGACCTAATGCGGGGATGCAAGGGGCGGCGAGCCCCTGCCGGGGGGGGAGATCCAAGAGGGGGGCAACGTTGCCCCCGCCCTCTCCACCGGGGCCCCGCCGGGCAGGCGGCCCACCTGCGGGCAGGGAAAGACCACCCAAAACTTGCCTGAACTACCAGCAACGGCTGGAACCAGGCCAACAAACGAACTGGTGGATCACCCACCCACTCCAAACTGGGGGAACCCCAAGGGCTTGAAGCCCTTGAGGTTCCCCCAGGCCCCCTCCTCATCCCCGATAAAAGGAATGACTTTTTGAATAGTGCCGCCTTGGCGCCCCTGCCCCACCCAGCTCTTACCCCACCGCACCCCCAGCCAACCAGCCTCTTAACGACCAACGCCCCCGCGTATCCGGGCCTGATATTCCGTCTGGCCGGGCTGGGTGGCCAACCCCAAGGGAACCACCCACCTTACACCGCGACCTAATGCGGGGATGCAAGGGGCGGCGAGCCCCTGCCGGGGGGGAGATCCAAGAGGGGGGCAACGCTGCCCCCGCCCTCTCCACCGGGGGCCCCGCCGGGCAGGCGGCCCACCTGCGGACAGGGAAAAACACCAGAAGCTTGAGCAAGCCTACTGCAACGGATGAAGCCAAAACCAGCGAATCTGGGGGAACCCCCAGGGCTTGAAGCCCTGATGGTTCCCCCAGACCCCCTCCTCCACCCCGATAAGGGGTTTACGGAAGTAAAACAGCCTCCGGCATTCGCCGATGCCTCAAACGGCATAAGACAACATAAAAAGCGCCCCGGCTCTTTGCCGAGCCAGGGCGCTTGAGCGCGAGGCGCTTGCCCAAAGGCCAGCCAGCGGCAAAATGGGCTATTTACTCTTTGGGCTGTCCCCTGGTTGGAACGTGCCCCCGTAGGCACTTTAGCCACAACGAAAAGCGCCTCGCACCCCAGCCAACCAGCCTCTTAACGACCAACGCCCCCGCGTATCCGGGCCTGATATTCCGTCTGGCCGGGCTGGGTAGCCAACCTCAAGGGAACCACCCACCTTACACCGCGACCTAATGCGGGGATGCAAGGGGCGGCGAGCCCCTGCCGGGGGGGAGATCCAAGAGGGGGGCAACGCTGCCCCCCTCTTTGGCCCCCGCCGGGCAGGCGGCCCACCTGCGGGCAGGGAAAAACCACCCAAAACTTGCCTGAACCAACAGCAACGGCTGAAACCAGGCAACAAACGAACTGGTGGATCACCCACCCGCCCCTGAAAGGGAATTATAGGATTTTACCAAACAAAAAAAGCCGCCCCGATTCATCATTTGAATCGGGGCGGCTACCAAACAAAACAACCCCGTTTCATCATCTGAAACGGGGTTGCTTTTAAGTTATGCTGGCGTCGGCCTACTTTCCCACGTATAAATGCGCAGTATCATCGGCGATGAAGGGCTTAACTGCCGGGTTCGGAATGGGACCGGGTGTACCCCCTTCTCCAAGGGCACCAGCAAATTTTTCGGTATTTTGCCTTTTGGACTGCGTCAGGCTGGAATTTTGCTTCGGTCATGGGCTAAAAGGCCCACTCCTTGCGCAAAATTGCTGCGCCTTCCTTGCCAAAAGGCAAAATACCGAAAAATTGGGGTATTTGCTTTTGGCCTGTCTTTTCAGACTGTCCGGGCTGGAATGCTTGCGCGTTCCGACCTAAAAACCTGTGAATATATAATTAAACAGGGTGGAAGGACTATGAAGTTTTATTGATAAGACAA
>JAVBMP010000010.1:0-4209 GCA_031552315.1 Desulfovibrionaceae bacterium
AGTTTTGTTGCCGGGTGTTTTGCTACGGCTTTTCTATCCGTTCCACGCCGCCCATAAAGGGCACCAGGGCTTTGGGCAGCACTATGGACCCGTCGGCTTGCTGGCCGTTTTCCAGAATCGCCACCAGGGTGCGGCCGACCGCCAGGCCCGAACCGTTCAGGGTGTGCACGAATTCCGGTTTGCCGCCGCCGTCGGGCCGGAAGCGGATGTTGGCCCGCCTGGCCTGGAAGGCTTCGCAGTTGGAGCAGGAGGATATTTCGCGGTAGGTGTTCTGGCCGGGCAGCCAGACTTCCAGGTCGTAGGTCTTGGCCGAGGCGAAGCCCATGTCGCCGGTGCAGAGAATCACGGTCCGGAACGGGATTTCCAGGCGTTCGAGCAGATTTTCAGCGTGGCCCCGCATGCGTTCCAACTCGTCGTAGGAAGTGTCCGGGTGGGAGAAGCGAACCATTTCCACCTTGCTGAACTGGTGCTGGCGGATGTAGCCGCGCGTATCCTTGCCGGCGGACCCGGCCTCGGAGCGGAAACAGGGCGTGTAGGCCGTGTAGCCCAGGGGCAGGTCCGCCTCGTTCAGGATTTCATCGGCAAAGAGGTTGGTCACCGGCACTTCGGCCGTGGGAATCATGAAATAGTCCCAGCCTTCAAGCTTGAAGAGGTCTTCCTCGAACTTGGGCAGGTTGCCGGTGCCTGTCATGCTTTTGCGGTTGACTATGACCGGGGGGATTATTTCCGCGTAGCCGTGTTCCTGCGTTTGCACGTCCAGGTAGAAGTTGGCAATGGCCCTTTCCAGCCGGGCGGCCCAGCGCCAGTAAACGGTGAAGCGGCTGCCCGTAAGTTTGGCCCCGCGTTCAAAATCAAGCCCGGCAAGGGTATGCGGGGTTTTTACGCCTTCCACCCCGGCCAGTTCCCAATGTTCTTTGGGGGTAAAGTCAAAGGCGCGCGGGGTGCCCCAGCGCAGCACTTCCGGGTTGTCTTTTTCATCTTTCCCCACGGGCACGCTTTCATGCGGGATGTTGGGAATGATGAGCATGAAGTTGTTTTGCGCTTCCTGCACGCTTGCAACCTCCAAATCCAGCGCCTTGATCTTGTCGCCTATGGCCGAGGTTTGGGCTATAAGCGCGTCGGCGTTCTGCCCGGCCCGCTTCAGGGCCGCCACTTCGGCGGAAGCCTTGTTGCGTTCCGCCTTCAGGCCTTCCACCTGCAAAAGCAGGTCGCGGCGTTTGGCGTCCAGTTCCGCAAAGGCGGTCAGGTCTATGTTGGAGTTGCGCTTTTTCAGGGCTTCGGCAACAATTTCCGGGTTGCGCTGCAATATTTTGAGGTCAAGCATCTTATTCCTCTTAAAAAATTATAGGAACGGTATATAATTGATCAATTCACGGTAAGGCGCAAAAAGCGCTTTTTGCCCAGCTTCACAATGTAGCTGCCGGGCTGAAGCGGGGTAAACGGGTCTGTGTGCGGCTTTTCATCTATGCTGAGGGCGTTTTGGGAAATAAGGCGCTTGGCCTCGCCGCGAGAGGCCGCAAGCCCGGCGTCGGCCAAAAAGACTGCCGGGGCGGATGCTTCCCCGCAGGCGCAGCTGTATTCCGGCGTATCTTCCGGTATGCCGCCGCCCGCGAACACCGCGTTGAAGCCCTGCCGGGCCTCCGACGCCGCGTTTTCCCCATGATACTGGGTGGTTATTTCATGCGCCAGCTCTTCCTTAACGGTTTTGGGGTGGGCCTCGCCTTTTTCCACCTGCTTTTTCAGCGCGGCTATTTCTTCAAGGCTCTTGCGGGAAAGCAGTTCATAATAGCGCCACATTAGCGCATCGGAAATGGACATGAGCTTGCCGAACATTTCTGACGGGGCCTCGTCTATGCCCACATAGTTGCCCAGGGATTTGGACATTTTTTTCACGCCGTCCAACCCTTCCAGCAGGGGCATGGTAAGGATGCACTGCGGTTCCTGCCCGTATTGCCCTTGCAGGTGGCGGCCCACCAGCAGGTTGAAGGTTTGGTCTGTGCCGCCCAGTTCCATATCGGCCTTCAGGGCCACGGAATCATAACCCTGGGCCAGGGGGTAAATAAATTCATGTATGGAAATCGGTATGTTGTTGCGGAAGCGCTTGGCAAAGTCGTCACGTTCCATCATTCTGGCAACAGTGTAGTGCGAGGCCAGGCGGATGAAGTCTGCCGCGCCCATGGCGTTAAGCCAGCGGGAATTAAATTCCACAATGGTTTTTTGCGGGTCAAGAATTTTGAAAACCTGCTTCTTGTAGGTTTCCGCGTTGGCGTTTACCTGTTCCGGCGTAAGGGCCGGGCGGGTTTCAGACCTGCCGGAAGGGTCGCCTATAAGGCCGGTGAAGTCGCCTATCAAAAAGACCACATTGTGCCCAAGTTCCTGAAAATGGCGCATTTTGTGCAAAAGCACGGTGTGCCCAAGGTGCAGGTCGGGCGCGGTAGGGTCAAACCCGGTTTTTACGGTAAGGGGTTTGCCGCGTGAAAGTTTTTTACGCAGGTCTTTTTCATCTATAAGTTCAGCGCAACCGCGCATTATCTGCGCTATTTGGCGGTCTGTTTCCGGGTTGCGGGGCAGGCTTTTGTCCTCTTCCTGTGCCATGTGTTTTTTACTCCAGATCAGAATTGTTTTAATGTTTTGGTCTGGCAAAGAAGTGGGCTGTTGTCAAGGGCAGGGCGCAGGGATTTTTGGGGTGGAAATTTTACCCGCTTGGGGGTATAAGACAGATCAACACATAAATTATAAGGCAATATAGTGCGGAGAATAAAGACTATGCAGCGTTTTTTGAAAAGCTTTTTTTGTATTGTTTTGGCCTTTTCTCTTGCCGGTTGCGGGGTATTAAATTTTTTTGGCTTTGACGATTCCGCCACGCCAGAAAAAACGGACAAGACGGAAAAAACGGAAAGCGCCGGGGACGACGGCGGCAAAAAGGCCGGGGCAAACGCGCCCGCAAGCGCGGTTTCTGGCCAGGCTGGGCAGGCAGGTTCGGTTGGGAAGGGCCGCGCCGTAGCGCCGTCTTCTCCAGATATGGCCCGTCTGGGGCTTGTGCCTTCCCCCGGTGATTATGCGGCAAAAGCAAGCTGGCATTATTTGCCCATAAACTTCAAAAAAGAAGTGGACGTATTTTATGTTGGCCCCACCCTGTGGCGCATAAGGCCCAACAGCAAGGGCCTGCTTTGCGCCCTGAACGACCCGGATTTGCGCAAAAGCGCGGATGCGGCCTACGTTGCCCAGGCCACGGCCTTTGGGCCGGTGGGGAACATGTTTTCCCCTTATTACCGGCAGCTTGATGCGGAAGAAGCCAAAAAACTTTCCGGCGGGGCGCGGGCAAAGGCGTTTGACCTGATGCGGGAAGATATAGGCGCGGCCTTTGACTATTACATAAAAAATTATAATGAAGGCCGCCCCTTCATCCTGGCCGGGCACGGGCAGGGTTCCACCCTGCTGCTTGAGGCGGTGCTGCAAAAATATATGCGGGAAAATCCGGATGTTTACCAGCACATGGTGGCGGCCTACCTGCCCGGCGCCAGCGTAACCGCAAGGTTTATGGAAAGCGCCCCGCACCTGAAATTCGCGGAAGGGCGGGCCGACAGCGGCGTTATAATTTCCTATAATACGGAACCTGCCGGTTTTACGGGGGAAAACCCCGTGCTGCTGCCCGGGGCGCTGGCCATAAACCCGGTAAGCTGGAAGCGGGATGAAAGCAATGCCCCGGCTTCAGAAAGCCTTGGCGGGCGCGTTTACAGCAACGGCAAGTTTGTGGATAAACCCCACTACGCTTCCGCAAGGCTTAACCTGGCCCGCGGGGTTGTGGAATGCAGCCTGAAGGGTGAAGAACCGGAAGGGGAGGGCGAGCAAACCCGCCTGGCCCGCTATCAGGCCGGAGACTACGAGTTTTTTTATTACGACCTGCGGCAGAACGCCCTTGAACGCGCGGAAGCGTATTTGGAAAAAATCAAACCGCCCAAGAGGTTTTTGTTTTTTTAGGCCACAAAAATAAATTATGAAGCGGCGCGGCCAAAGGGAAAACCTGAAGGGAGCGCCAAAAAGTGATGGGGAATTTTGCCGCACGGTAAAATTCCCCATCACTTTTTTATATGCGCCCGCAAGCCTTATATCCGCTTTATATGCTTCACATCACCCTGTTTTATTAAGCGGGAAAAGCCATTTTTCCCCTTGACATGATCCTGCTTTTGGCATTTAGTGTGGGTAAAA
>JAVBMP010000059.1:0-11360 GCA_031552315.1 Desulfovibrionaceae bacterium
CGTGCGGAGGGAGTATATTCAAGCATATATGACCTTCGCGCGGGACGAAGCACGACGCAGTAAAAGGGCAAAAAGGCCATTGTCCAATGGCCTCGCAATAGCTTCCAATGGCCTGAACATGCCAGCGGCAAAATCTGAATGCGCCGCCATAAACTGTTATGACGGCGCATTCAAAAACAAATTTTCAGGGCAATTTATGATTGAAATGAGTGAATTGCCAGCAAGGGTTTTTCTTCAACTCCTTGCCGCTAAATAGCCTCAGGCGGGCCTTGCTCACTGCTAAGCGGCTACTTCAAGCGTAAACCATTCTAAAACAGGTGCGCCAGCACCTCTTCACCCTTCCGCAAGCCTTCTTTATTCATATCAATCACAATGTAGCCGTCCGCGCGGGCCAGCGTGGTTATAAGGCCGGACTTGCCGAATATGGGCGTGGCCAGGTATCCCGGGTTTTTTGCCCTGCCCGGGCTTCCTGAAGTTTCCGGGCCGCCCGAATTTTCCGGGCCGCCTGAAGTTTCCGGGTTTTTTGCCCTGTCCGGGCCGCCTGAAGTTTCTGCCTCTTCCGCCTGCAATTGCACCATCTGGCAAGTGGTCTGGCCGGGGTTGCCGGGCAGGTTGCAGGCCATGCGGGCGGGCACGGGCAGGCGCGGGGCGCGCAGTAAAAGCCGTTCCGCCAAATTGCCAAGCAGGGTTTCAAACACCATCAGGGCGGCGGCCGGGTGGCCGGGCAGGCCAACCAGCAAGGTGGCGCTTGCTTCATCATAACCCAGCAAAGTGGGCTTGCCGGGTTTTATGGCCAGGCCGTGAAACAACAGGCCGGGCCGGGCTGTTGCTTCAATTACCGCCCCGGTAAGATCCTTGCGGCCCTGGGAACTGCCGCCGGAAATAATTATCATGTCACTTTGCGCCATGGCGGCCCGCACGGTTTGTTCCATAAGGCCGGCGTCATCGCGCAAAACGTGGGTGCTTACAACCGCGTAGCCGCTGCGTTCCGCCAGCGCCCGCAAGGCCTCTGTGTTTATGTCGCGTATTTCCCCCGGCCGGGGGGCGGTCTGCGGGGGCACAAGCTCGTCGCCGGTAGAAATTATGGTCAAGCGCAATTTTTTGCGCAACGGCGCTTCCACCACACCAGCGGCGGCCAGGGCGCCAATTTCTTGCGGGCGCAGGCAGGCCCCGCGCGGCAGCAGCAGAGAACCGGCCCGCGCGTCCTCGCCTGCTTCCACCATATTCCGTCCGGGGCTTACCGCATCATAAAGGGCCACGGAATCCGGGCCGAAAACTTCGCTGTGTTCCACCATAACCATGGCGTCCGCCCCGTCCGGCAGCATGCCGCCCGTGGGCACATAGGCGCATTCCCCGGCCTTTATGGCCTGGGGAAAGGGCTTGCCCATTTCCACCGGGGCCAGGGCGCATAAAAATACCGGCATGCCCTCGCCCGCCCCGGCGGTATCCGCCGCGACCACGGCGTAACCATCTACGCTGGAACGGCGAAAGGGCGGGATGTTGCAGGGGGTGTAAATATCTTCAGCCAGCACCCGCCCGGCGGATGCGAAAACCGGCGCAAGCTCGGTTCCAAGGGGCAGCAGCCGCGCGTGGGCGAACAGCTTTTCCCGCGCTCCTTCAAGGGTTTCAACTTGCAGCAGCTTCATTAAGCACTTCCGTTTTTATTACTTCCTGCCGCAGGTATTGCCGCACCAGGGGGTTGACGGGGCGCACCAGTATGTCGTCCGCCGGGCCTTCGGTTGCCAGCCTGCCCTGGTGCATGAAAAAAATGTATTCGCAAAGGCGCTGCACATGCGGCAACTGGTGGCTTATTACTACCCAGATAATTTTGTCCCGCGTTTTCAGAATCATGTCTTCAAACAGGGCCACGGAATCTATGTCCAGGTCTGTCAGGGCCTCATCCGCCACTACCAGTTTCGGTTCAAAAATCATGGCCCGCGCAAGGGCCAGCTTTTGCTGTTCCCCGCTGGAAAGGGTAAGGGCCTTTTGCTTGCTGCGCCGGGAAAGGCCAATTTTTTCAAGATAAAATTCGCAAATGGCGTTATCCGGTTTTATGCCGCGCACTTTTAACGGGTAGACAAGGTTTTCATACACGCTGGCGTTCATGAAGTAGGATTTTTGCGGCAGCCAGGTAACGTCCCTTTGGCTTAGCCCGCCATAATCTATGTGGCCGGAATCCGCTTCCAGCACGCCGGAAACAAGCTTGGCGCAAGTGGTTTTGCCGCAGCCGTTGGGGCCTATAAGCCCATAGATTCCTGGGCCGGAAATTTCCAGCCTTTCCAAAAACAGCTCAAAATCCCCAAGTTTTTTGCGCAAGTTGCTTATAATCATCTGGCCTCCTTGCGCAAAAGCCCGGCCATGTACTGCATGATGAAGGAAATGCCCAGCAGCGCAATCCCCAGGGTAATGGCCTGTTCATATTCCCCCCGGTTGCGCATAAGGGAAATGGCGGTTGTCATGGTGCGGGTTTTGTATTGGATGTTGCCGCCCACAATCATTACGGAACCCACTTCGCTTATGGCGCGGCTGAAGCCGGAAATTAGCGCGAAGTACATTTCATTGCTCATTTCGCTTATCAGCAATTTGTGGGTTTGCCAGCGGCTTGCGCCCATGGTGCGGGCAAAGGCGCGAATGGGCGGGGCCAGGCGGGAAGCGTTGGAATAGGTAAGGCCGGTGATTATGGGCGTAATAATCAGTACCTGGGCAAACACCATGCCAGGCACGGTAAAAAGCAGTTGTAATGAACCCAGCGGCCCGCGCCGCATAAGCAGCAGATAGGCCACAAGGCCAACCACTACCGGCGGGGTGCTCATAAGGGTGTAACAAATTTTGACAATCAGCTGTTTGCCGTAAAAATTGCGCTTTTCAAGCAGCAGGCCCAAAGTTATGCCAAGGGCGGCGGAAATGCCCGTTGAACACAGGGCCATTTTCAGCGTAACCCCTATTATTTCCAGGGTCTCCATATCAAGACGCAAAACACCTTCCAGCATTTCAAGGCTCCGGCGCAAGCTTAAAGCGTTTCCTGAAAAATTGATCCGCGAACCTTTGCCGCGAAAAGATGATAAAACAAAACCGGCCGCCTTCTTTTAAGATTAATTTCAATGACGAAATGCTCTAAAGAAAACGGCCGGTTCAAATGGCTATTTCACCGGGGCCGCATTGGGTGTAAACAACGCGCCGCCAAATTCCTTCACGCCAAATTCGCCAATAAGCTTTTGGGTGGCGGGGCTGATGATCCAGTTCACAAAATCTTCCGCGCCTTTGGCGTTGATTTTGTCGCTCAATTTGGGATTAACAGCTATTACACCGTAATAGTTAAGCAATTGCTTGCTTTTTTCACAAATTATTTCCATGTTCAGGCCCTTGGTGGTAAGCCAGGTGGCGCGGTCTGAAAGGGTATAGGCCTGAAGTTCATTGGCCATTTGCAGGGTAGCGCCCATGCCCTGGCCGGCGGATGTGTATTTGTCCAGCTTTTTCGGGTCAATGCCCAGTTCCTTCCAAATGGCTTCTTCCTTCTTGTGTGTGCCGGAAGAATCGCCGCGAGAAACAAAAGGCAGCTTGCCGTCAGCTATTTTTTTAAAGGTGGCCGCAACATCGTCATTGTGCGCAATGCCGCCCTTGGGGCCTACCACAACAAAATCGTTGTACATTACGTCATAACGTTTCACACCGGCGCCATCGGCAACCAGCTTTTCCTCGTCCGCTTTGGCGTGTACCAGCAGTACGTCCGCCTCGCCGTCACGCCCCATTTTCAGGGCCGCGCCGGTGCCCACGGCAATGGTATCCACCGTCCAGCCGGTTTCTTTGGTGAAAACGGGCAGCAAGTAATTCAGCAGGCCGGAATCTTGCGTGCTGGTAGTGGTGGCAAGAATGATTTTACCCTTGGGGGCCGCCGGGGCCTTGTCCTCCGCGCCTGTAGCCATGGCGGGGACAAGAAACATGGAAAAAAGCAGGAAAGAAGGCAACAAGGTGCGGAATTTTTTAAACATGACAAAAATGCTCCTTTTAGAAAGTACAAGGAAAATGCATAGTTATGCCTTGCGCAAAAGCATTGCAGCTTTGCGCAATCTTACGTTTATTATCCGGCGGGGCAAGCAATGTCAACCGGGATAAAATTAACCGTTCGCAAGATTAATGACCATATGCTTGTGGGCAAGCAGGTCAATGCGCCATATTTTGTGCCGCAATACCGTGCCCTTGCCGTTTTCACCCAGGCAGCACTTCAGGGCCTCCGCCACCTGGGCGGCGGCCACAAGGGCCGGAATAAAGGACGGGTTGCCAAGGCGGGCCTCCGCCCCGGCCCCGGCGTCCGGGTAAAGGCGGGAAAGCGTGTTGTCACCGGGAAAAACCACGCCAACCTGGCCATACCAGCCGCCAATCGCCCCGTGCACCAACACCTTGCCCAGGCGGGCGCAAACATCTTGCAGCAGCAGCCGGGCCGGGACGTTATCCACCGCGTCCAGCACAATATCCGCTTCTTGCAAGATATTCGCGGCGTTTTCCTCATTCAGGCGCAGGGCATGGATGCGCAGGCGGCATTCCGGGTTCACTTCCTGAAGGCGCAGCTTCGCGGCATCCGCCTTCAAAAGGCCAAGGGTGGAGCTTGTGGCAAAAAGCTGGCGGTTCAGGTTGCTTTCTTCCACCCTTTCATCATCCACCAGCACAAGGCGGCCAAAGCCAAGGCGGGCCAGCAATTCCGCGCAATGTCCGCCAAGGCCGCCCAGGCCCACCACCGCGGCGCAAAGCCCGGCCAGTTTGGCCTGTTCGGCGTCACTTATGCATTCCTTGTTGCGTATGTAGCGGTCTGACATAAATCCTCTGTTCTTTGCAAGATTGTTATGTTAAAAGCAGGCTGTCGCGCCACACCGCTTTCAACAAACCTGTTACATGGTATTGATATGAAAATCAATAAAACCAACGCCGCCCGCCTGCTGGATAAAGCCGGCACAGCCTACAGCCTTGTGCCATACCGCGTGGATGAAAATGACCTGAGCGCCGCGCACATAGCGCATGAACTGGGTGAAGACGTGAACCGCCTGTTCAAGACCCTGGTGCTGCAAGGCGACCGCAGCGGGCATTTTGTGTGCGTAATCCCCGGCGGGGCGGAACTTGATATGAAAAAGGCCGCCAGGGCAAGCGGCAACAAAAGTTGCGCCATGCTGCCGCTTAAAGACCTGCTGGCTGTAACCGGATATTTGCGCGGCGGCTGTTCCCCCGTGGGCATGAAAAAGCCCCTGCCCACCTACATTGACAGCAGCGCGTTGGCTTTTGCCACAATTTACGTAAGCGCCGGGCTGCGCGGCCTGCAATTTTTGCTTGATCCTCAAGACTTGATAAATATAACCCGCGCGGTATGCGCGGACTTGCTTATGACCGCCCCTGCCGGGGACTTGCTGTGAATTTTGTTGCCTGTTCGCAAAAAAGTTGATAATCGGAAAAGTTGTTAAACATAAACACCAACTATAACTTTTTGGGGATTACCATGACGGAAACTGAAGTAAGCGCCCTCCCGCCTGTTGAAATAACCGCCCCGGCGGAAGCTCTGCCGCCCGCCCTGCAACAAAAGGCGCAAGACCTTGCCCAAACCATAAAGCTTGACGACCCTACCCTTACGGTAACTTACGGCACAGACACCATGAAGGAAATCGCCGGGTTTGCCGACAACCTGCTTGGCCGGGTACGCGCCAAAGACGCCGGCCCGGTGGGTGACGCCCTTACGGAACTGGTGCTGAAGGTAAAGGGCCTTGACCTTGAAAAACTCAGCAAGGGCGAAAAAAGCTTTTTGGAACGCATCCCCTTCATCGGGCAGTTTTTCAACAGCCTTAACCGCCAGCTTACCAGCTTCAAAACCATGACGGATCAGGTGGAAGTTATTTCCCACAAGCTGGAAGAAGCCATGGTGGGCCTGTTGCGCGACGTTGCCATGCTTGAAGAACTTTACAAGCACAACCAGACTTCACACCAATCCCTTTCCATGTACATTGAAGCGGGCCGCGCCCGCCTGGCAAAGGCCCGGGATGAGGAACTGCCCAAATTGCAGGAAGAGGCCAAGGCGTCTTCAGATACCCTGGCCGCGCAAAAAGTGCGCGACTTTGCTGAAAGCATAAACCGCTTTGAACGCCGCCTGCACGACTTGCAGCTTTCACGCACCATAACCTTGCAAACCGCCCCGCAAATACGCCTTATTCAAAGCAACAACCAGACCCTGGCGGAAAAAATTCAAACCAGCATCCTGGCCACCATTCCTATTTGGAAAAGCCAGATGGTGCTGGCCCTTTCCCTGCACGGGCAAAGAAGCGCCGCCAAACTTCAGCGCGAAGTGGCCGACACCACTAACCAACTGCTGGAAAAGAACGCCGAAATGCTTGAAAGCGCCACCCTGGAAACCGCGCGGGAAGTTGAACGGTCTGTGGTGGATATCCAGACCCTGCGCAATGTGCACGGCAAGCTTCTTTCCACCATTGAAGAAACCCTGAGAATTGCTCAGGAAGGCCGCGCCCAGCGCATTTCTGTGGAAAAGGAACTGGTGGTTATGGAACATGACCTGAAAGACCGCCTTACCGCCCTGGCCGCCCGCAAGGCGGAAGATTCCCTTAACGCGGCGGAAGGGCAAAAAAGCCTTGAGGCCCCTGAAGACGCGGGCAGCGCAAGCACCGGCGCCTAAAAATAGCGGCTGCGGATAAAATGGAAAAGATCAATTCAAAACCCGGCCTTGAAGGCCTGCTGGAAAGCGCCAAAGACAACCTGCTGGGCCTTGGCCTGCGCGCTGTTGTACACCTGGCGGCCATTTTGCTGGCCGCCGGGCTTGGTTCCGGCTTTTTGCGCTTCGCCGCCGCCTACATCGGCATCATCTGCCTTGTGCCGCGCGGCATGGGCCTTAAGGCGGACTGGGTCATGCCTTCGGTTACCGGCCTTTTGCAAACCCTGCTGCTGTTGCTTTTTGGCATGGAACCGCAGTTCGCCCTGCTGTTTGGCGGGGCGCAAACCTGGCTGCACCGCGTCATTGGCAAAAAGGGCAAAATGGGTACGGAATGGGCGGTGTTGCCGCTTTTGCTGCTGCTTTGCGGGTCTTTTATTGTTGACCCGCCCTTGCCGCCCAAAAGACCGGAAGTGCAAATGCTTAATGAAGTGCCCGGCCTGGTGCGTGACTTTTCCCCCTGGCAGAATGAATCTGTAAACCGGGTGGTGGAAAATGTGCCCGGCCTTTATGAACGCATAAACCCGGACAGCGCGGCCAGCCCGCTGCTGCCGCTGGCTACCTTCCCCATTTTGGCCCTGCTTGGGCAGGGGGCAAGCTTCATATGGCGGCGCGCCTTCTTGTCCCCGGCCAACCACCGCCGCATGCAGGAAGCGCGTTCCACCCTTGAAAAATATCTGGATGCGGAAAATATGACCCCGCGCCTGCGGGAACCTTTGCGCCGCCTTTCCAGCTATACCGGGCTGTACTGCAAGCACGGGCTTTATGCCACGCCGTTTTTCACCCTGCTTTCCAAAAATCTGAAGCAGGTTGGCGTGCAGCTTGACCTTTTGGAAGAATCAAAGGAACGCAACAAAAACATCGGCGGGGAAAGCCCGGCGGCCGCGAAGGAACTGGAACAGTTGCAGGCCACCATAGGCTTTGTGGAAAAATTGAGCGACCGGGTGCATACGGAACTTTTGTCGCTTGGCGATGCCCCAAAAAACGGGGCCCCCGCCCCCCTGCCCGGCCTTTCCGGCCCGCATGCGGAATTTTATGATTCCCTGCGTTCCCTTTCCGCAAAGGCGGAAGATATGCCGCAAGATTTGCGGCCCCACATTTCCGGGCTTTGCAAAAGCGGCCGCAAGATTTTGGAATGCATGCAAAAAGACCAGCTGGGCGTGAACAACGGCACACGCTTCCTTACCCGTTACCTTAAAGCCGCGCACACCGTGGTTGACGAGTTTATCAGGCTTTCTGACGACAAAACCCCCGGCGCGGAAACCGTGGGCGTGCTGGCCCGCAGCAAAGACCTTATCCTGCGGCTGGAACAGGCCTTTGACGCGGAATATGAAGCCATTTTGAAAAATGAGGCCATGAGCCTGAACGCGGAACTTAGCGTGCTTGACACCCTTTTGAAAATGGATGGCCGCTAATGCCAGCCAATATACCGCAAAATATGCCCCCCAATATGCCCCCCAATATGTCCCCCAATGTGCCCCAAAGTATGGATGCCGATATGACCGGCACGCCGGGCGCGTTGTGGAATACCGCCCGCATAGCCGTGCTGCTGCCCTGCTATAATGAAGAAGCCGCCGTGGTCAAAGTGGTGCAAGATTTCCGCGCCGCCCTGCCGGAAGCGCGCATTTACGTCTTTGACAACAATTCCAGCGACCGCACGGCGGAACTGGCCCGCAAGGCCGGGGCCACGGTAATTTTTGTAAAGCAGCCCGGCAAGGGCAACGTGGTGCGCCGCATGTTCGCGGATGTTGATGCGGACTATTACGTCATGGCGGATGGCGACGCCACCTATGACGCGCCTTCCGCCCGCGCCATGCTGGAACTTTGCCACAATGACCAGCTTGACATGGTTGTGGCCTGCCGCCGCCATACGGAAGATGAGGCCTACCGCCCCGGCCATGTGCTGGGCAACCGCCTGCTTACCGGCACTGTGCAGCTGATTTTCGGCCAGTCTTTTACCGACATGCTTTCCGGCTACCGGGTATTTTCTCGCCGCTACGCCAAGACCTTCCCCTGTTTTTCCAAGGGGTTTGAAATTGAAACGGAAATGTCGGTGCATGCCCTGCAAATGCGCCTGCCCGTTGGGGAAACTACAGCCCCCTACTTTGCCCGGCCGGAAAATTCCACCAGCAAACTGAACACCTATAAAGACGGCTGGCGCATTCTCTGTTCCATAATCAACCTGTTCATGCTGGAAAAGCCCCGTATTTTCTTCGGAATGCTGGCCGCCTTCATGCTTGTTCTGGCCTTTGCTTTAAGCGTGCCCCTGTTTATTACCTGGCTGCAAAGCGGCCTGGTGCCGCGCTTCCCCACGGCCATTCTATGCAGCGGCATGGTGTTGCTTTCCTTTGTGCTGCTTAGCCTTGGCTTTATGCTGGACGGCATAAAATGCAACCGCCAACAAAACTTGCGCCTGGCCTATTTGAAGTATTCCCACTGTGGCGGTAAGTAGCTTGCTTAAAAACAGCTTGTTGCAGCGCGAATTTTTGCTTTTCGCCCTGGTGGGCAGCGTCGGCTTTGTGGTGGATTACCTTATTGTGCTGGCCCTGGTGCAAGGCCTTGGCCTGCACCCCCTGGCGGCGCGGGTATTCGCCTTTATAGGCGCGGCAGCCTCCACCTGGTTTTTGAACAGGCGACTTACCTTTGCCCGGCGCGTCAGCCAGGGGGCCAGGGCAAGCCGCTTTTTGCCGTATCTTGGCATGATGCTGCTGGGCCTGGCCGTAAACTACGCCACCTATGCCGCGTGTCTTTATTTTGTTTTTCCGCTTATTCTGCCTGCGGACCTGCCAAAGGCTTTCACGCTTTTTTTGGCCGTGGGTTTTGGTTCTTGCGCCGGTTTGCTAATAAATTTTATAAGCTGCAATCGTATATTGTTTAAGGCTGATTAATTTTTTTTAAACGGGGCTTCGCCCCGAACCCCACTGGGGGAAATGATTTCCCCCAGACCCCCTCGGCATGTACCTGCCCGGTATTGCGTGGGGGCAATACGGCCAGCCGCTTTGCCGGTTGGTTGAAACAAGATGGAATTTTTGTTCATGAGTCATAAGTTTACGCAACGCCTAAGCCGCCCGGTTACGGAAAAAGAAGCCGCACGCTGGCCTTTTTATATTTGCCTGTTCTGCTTTGCCGTGCTTTTTGTGCGCTTTCCCGGTGAATGGGATGCGGATACCGTAAGCCAGCATGCGCAAATGCTGGCCCGCAACTATCAGGACTGGCACCCGCCGGTCTTTGCCGCCTTTTGGGGGCTTTTGAACCGCGCCTGGAACAGCCTTGGCCTGTTTGAGGTAAAAGGTTCCGGCCTGCTGTTTATTGCGCAAGGGGCCGCGTTTTGGGGCGGTCTGGCCCTGTTGCTGCGCGCCTCACGCAAGTTCTGGCTGGGCTTTTGCGGCAAGGCCCTGTGGAAGCTGCTTCTGCCCCTGGCCGGGCTTTTATTGTTCGGCCTGGCGGAACTGGTGCCCATGACCCGCTTTATATTCAAAGATACTTCCATGCTGGCCGCTTACAGCCTGGCCCTTGGCCTGATGTTCAACCTGCCGCCCGCCGCCGGAGCTGGAGCGGGCGCGGGGCAGACGTTACCGCGCCTGAAGCGCTGGGCCATGTTCTTCCTTTGCCTGCTGGCGTTGTTTTATGGCACAGCCGTGCGGCATAACAGCATATTTTCCCTGTTGCCCATCCTGGCCCTGTTGCTGATAAACTTTTTTGAATGGCGGGCCATATGGAAAATTGTTCTGGGCAGCCTGTTCTGCTGGGCGGCCATTCTGACCGCCATACACCTTGTGAATTATACCGTGCTGGGGGCGCAAAAGGAATATTCCATTCAGGAAACCTATTACGGCGACATCTGGCGCATGAACTACAAAACCAAAAAGTTTGCGCTGCCCCCGCCGGTCAACGGTGAAGGGTGGGATGCCATAACGCCGGAAATTTTTTATACCTTTTATAACAACACGCCTTATATACATGAGGCCTTTAAACACATTCAAAAGGCCCTGCCCCAGCCGGTGCCGCTTTACCGGGACTTTTCCCAAAGCCCGCAAGAACTTGAAACCCTGCGCAAGGCCTGGCTTGACCGCATAAAGGAAAAGCCGGTGGACTATATAAGCGTGCGAAGAAAGATTTTTAGCGCGCTTATGAAAAGCTATTCCATGTTTGGCCTGAGCAGCTACATTTACCTGATAATCTGCGCTGTTGGCTCCATTGCCCTGGTGCCGGCCCTTTTACGCCTGCGTTCCGGGCGTGACCCAAAAAGCCTTTCACCCCACCTGTTCGCCCTTTCCGGCCTGCTTTATGTGCTGCCGTATCTGCTTGTCCTGCCCGCCATCCAGCGCCGCTATCTCTTTTGGTTCTTCCTTGCGGGGCTGCTGGCCAGTTTACAATTCATCTGGCAATTTTTCCAAAAATACCAGGTTGATTATTCTGTAAAAAAACGCTGAAACTTTTGACAGTTTCAGCGCATGAAAAAAGGCCCTGGCAAGCAACTTGCGCCAGGGCCTTTGTTTTAAACAGGCATTTTATTAAAGGTAGAGGCCGTTGCACAATGGCCTTTTTGCCCTTTTACTGCGTCGTGCTTCGTCCCGCGCGAAGGTCATATATGCTTGAATATACTCCCTCCGCACGGAACTCGCACTCCTTGTAAAAGAACAAAAATTCTCATTGTGCAATG
>JAVBMP010000092.1:0-8468 GCA_031552315.1 Desulfovibrionaceae bacterium
CATTGCACAATGGCCTTTTTGCCCTTTTACTGCGTCGTGCTTCGTCCCGCGCGAAGGTCATATATGCTTGAATATACTCCCTCCGCACGGAACTCGCACTCCTTGTAAAAGAACAAAAATTCTCATTGTGCAACGGCCTCATAATGCTTCATATAGTTCAAGTTAAAAATTCCGTTACGGAGATATTTTATGGCTCAAAACCTTTACATTACAGCGACAGAGAGCAAAAGCGGCAAGTCCGCCCTGGTGCTGGGCCTTATGCAGCTTTTATCAAAAGACGTGCGCAAGGTGGCCTTTTTCCGCCCCATTATCAATGAACCGCCCACCCCGGGCGAGCGCGACCACGACATCAACCTGGTGCTTACCTACTTCGGCCTTTCCATGGCTTATGAAGATACCTATGCCTACAAGCTTTCTGAAGCGCGAGAACTTACCAACAGCGGCCAGCACGCCCTGCTTTTGGAAAATATACTTAACAAATACAAAAAGCTGGAAGCGGAATACGATTTTGTGCTGTGTGAAGGCACAGACTTTGCCGGGAAAAATGAAACCTTTGAATTTGACCTGAACGCGGAAATAGCCGCCAACATAGGCGCGCCGGTTCTTTTGGTGGTAACGGCCACGGACAAGCCTTTTCAGGAATTGCTGGGCCATACGGAAAGCACCCTTGACCTGATGGCGGAAAAAGGGGTGGACGTAATAGCCTGCCTTATAAACCGGGCGGATTTAAAGGCGGATGAAACCCGCAAGCTTTACCTGGCGCTGGATAAACGCCAAAAAACGCATGAACACCAGCTGCTGGTGTATATTTTGCCGGAAGAACCCATGCTGGGCAAACCCACCATGGAAGATGTGCGCAAGTGGCTTAATGCCACAGTGGTAGCCGGGGAAAGCCGCATGGACAACCTGGTGCACGACTATGCCATTGCGGCCATGCAGGTGGGGAATTTCCTTTCCTACCTGAAGCACGGCACCCTGGTTATAACGCCGGGGGATCGTTCAGACATTTTGCTGGCCAGCCTGAGTTCCCGCCTTTCTTCCGCCTACCCGGACATAAGCGGCATTCTGCTTACCGGCGGCATAGACCTGCCGGAAAGCGTGGTCAAGCTGCTTGGCGGCTGGACAGGCACCCCGGTGCCCATTATCGCGGCCAGGGACAACACCTTCAAAATAGCCCAACTGGTCATGCACCTTTATGGCAAGATAGAAGCGCACGATACGCGCAAGATCAACACCGCCCTGGGGCATTTTGAGCGTTATGTGGCCGGGTCGGAAATTTCTGACCGGGTTATCAACCTGAAATCCGGCAAAATCACCCCCAAGATGTTTGAATACAATTTGCTGGAAAAGGCCCGTAAGCACAAAATGCGCATTGTCCTGCCGGAAGGGGAGGATGACCGCATCTTGCAGGCCGCCGATATTCTGGTGCGGCGTGAAGTGGCCCACCTGACCATTTTGGGTGAAGAAGCATCCGTGCGCGGACGGGCCAAGGCCCTGGGGCTGGAACTGGATTCCGTGCCCGTGATAGAACCCGTAAAGGCGGAAAATTACCAACGGTACATTGAAGAATACTACAACATGCGCAAGCACAAGGGCATCAGCCCGGACTATGCGCGTGATATGATTATGGAACCAACCTATTACGGCACCATGATGGTGGGGCTGGACGATGCCGACGGCATGGTTTCCGGCGCGATACACACCACAGCGCACACCATACGCCCGGCCTTTGAAATTATACGCACCAAACCGGGGGTGTCTTTGGTATCTTCCGTGTTCCTTATGTGCTTGCGCGACCGGGTGCTGGTGTTTGGCGACTGCGCTGTGGTGCCCAACCCCAACCCGCAGGAACTTTCAGACATAGCCATAAGCGCGGCGGAAACAGCCCGCGCCTTTGGCATAGACCCGCGCATCGCCATGCTTTCCTATTCCACCGGGTCTTCCGGCAAGGGGGAAGATGTGGACAAGGTGTTGGAAGCTGTGCGCATTACGCGTGAACGCGCCCCGGATCTGCTGCTTGAAGGGCCAATCCAGTACGACGCGGCCATAGACCCGGAAGTGGCCCACACCAAACTGCCGGAAAGCCGCGTGGCCGGCCGGGCCACCGTGTTCATTTTCCCGGATCTGAACGCGGGCAACAACACCTACAAGGCCGTACAAAGGGCGGCGGACGCCGTGGCCATAGGCCCGGTGCTGCAAGGCCTGAAAAAGCCGGTCAATGACCTTTCACGCGGCTGCACGGTCTCTGACATAGTGAACACGGTAGCCATAACGGCCATACAGGCCCAGGCCGTGAAGGGCCTGATATAGAGGAGAGCAGTATATGGTTACAGCAGGCATGATTTGCGCGATTATCGGGCTGGCGCTGCAACTTTTTTCCGCCCCGGCCTACAAGGTCTACGCCCTGGCAAAGGCGGAGGCCCGGCAAAAAAATGAGGCCCCGCCAGCGCCGGATGCAAAAATTCCGGTTTACTACATATCTTTTATATTTTCCCTGGCGGCGCTGGGCTGTTTTGCCTATGCGGTTTTTATAGCAAAATAATCAACCTGATACAACCTGACGGGGTTTCCAAAGGGCTTCAAGCCCTTTGGCCGCCGGGGGCATAAATATTTTTCGCCATCACCTTATGGAGCCATCATGCATATTCTGGTCATAAACTGCGGCAGTTCCTCCTTCAAATACCAGCTTATAGAAATGCGTTCGGAATCCGTGCTCTGTTCCGGCCTGGTGGAACGCATTGGCGAGCCGGTGGGCAAGCTGGTCTATAAAAAGGGCCAGGAAAAACTCACAGAGGAATACCCCTTCAAAGACCACCGGGAAGGCCTGGCCCGGGTAATGGCCCTTATGTCCAGCCCGGAACGCGGCGTGGTGCGCAATATTACGGAAATAAAGGCTGTTGGGCACAGAGTGGTGCAGGGGGGCGAGCTATTGCGTGAACCCTGCATTGTCACGGACAAGGTAAAGGAAGCGATCCGCAGCCTTATCCCCCTGGCCCCCCTGCACAACCCGGCCCACCTTGAAGGCATAGAGGTTGCGCAAGAACTGTGCCCGCACGCCCCGTCCGTGGTAGTGGTAGATACCCAGTTCCACGCGCAAATGCCGCCGGAAGCCTACATGTACCCCTTGCCCTATGAATTTTATGAAGAACTGCGCATTCGGCGTTACGGCTTCCACGGCACTTCGCATTATCACGTAAGCAAGGAAGCCGGCAAACTGCTGAACAGGCCGTTTGAGGCGCTTAACCTGATCACCTGCCATTTGGGCAATGGTTCCTCTGTAAGCGCGGTAAGCGGCGGGCACAGCGTTTACACCAGCATGGGCCTTACCCCGCTGGCCGGTCTGATGATGGGCACGCGCTGCGGCGATATAGACCCGGCCGTAAGCGCGTTTTTGGCCCGGCACAAAAATATGTCTGCTGATGAAATTGACAATTTATACAACAAAAAAAGCGGCTTCAAAGGCATTTGCGGCCTGAACGACCTGCGCGATGTGCACGAGGCCAGAGAAAAAGGCGACCCAAAGGCGGAACTGGCCTTTGCCATGTTCATCCATTCCCTGAAGCGGCAAATCGGGGCCTGCTATGCGGTTCTGCCGGGTTCGGGCGTGGCGGAAGAATTGGGCGCCGCGTGTGAAGCGGGCGCGGCGGGGGGGGTAGACGCCCTGATCTTTACCGCCGGCATAGGGGAAAATGACGCGCACACCCGCGCTGCGGCCTGTTCCGGCCTGCAACACCTTGGCCTTGTTCTGGATGAAGGGGCCAACCGGGCCGCGGGAAGCCAGGCCCGCATTATCAGCCGGGCAGACAGCCGGGTAAAGATTATGGTCATTCCCACCAATGAGGAACTGGAAATCGCCAGGGCCACCCTGCAAGTTGTAAAGGGCATGTAAGGCTATGATGAAAAAATCCGGCATATTGCCTTTTGGCCAGTTGTATTTCGGTAAATTATATTTCGGCCTGCTGGCCTGCCTGGGGCTGCTTGTTTACGCTTCTTCCGCCCTGGCTTGCGTTGGCGAAGCCTATCCCGGTGACCACTATGGCCGCTTCTTCCGGCAAGATATGTCCACACTGCCGGGCCGGGGCCAGCTTTATGCGGAATGGCCCGGCGGGAAATGGGCCGGCGGGCGGGAACTGGAAAGCGGCAACTACGCGGACTGGCAGGCCCAATTGCCCAATGCTTCAGAGGATGATGTAACAAATTTTGTCTACAAATCCACGCTGGAAGACCTGAACGCCCTGCAAGAAGCCCTGAAAACCGGCTCAGCCTATGAAGGCAGCCTGAAGGGCAACGCCTTTGCCGCGCATATTTTGGAAAAAAAAGACCGCGCCCTGCTGGAATATATGCGCCTGGCCAAAGAAAGCGCCCCGCTGTTCATAGAAAGTGACGACTGGGACTACAGCGCGCCGGACGCGGAACTGCTGGCCCGCCTTTCCGGCGCGGCGGAAAAGGCCCTGCAAAGCGGCCCCACGGCCTTTTTGCGCCTGCGCTACACCTATCAGGCCATTCGCCTCAACTTCCGCCAGGGCAACAACAAACGCTGCGCGGAACTGTTTGAAGACCTTGAACGCCGCCTGGCCCGTGGCCGGGCAGGGGCGGAACCGGAAGGCTGGCGGGCGGCGGAATCTGAAGTGCTGGAATGGTGCCGTTCATACTACGCCGGGGCCTTGCGCCGCCAGGGGGAAAACGCGAAGGCCTTTGTGCAATTCGCCCGGGTTTTTCAAAAATCCGACCGTTACCGGCAGGCCGCCTATATAAGCTGCCGCTGGATTTCCGGCAACTATGACCTGGATGTCATGTCGGGGCCAACCCGCGCCGCGCTTACAGATGCCCTGAATGCCGCCGCCACACCGGAAGAACGCCGGAACGTGCTGATAATTGGCGCGTACCTTGAAAGTTTTGGTTACCTTGCCGCCAGTAAACTCACCGCCAGCAAAAGCAGTGTTGAAAAGGAATACGTCTGTCTGCTGGAACTCTTGCGCAACGCCGGGCCGGAAAGCCCCCTGCCGCCGGACGTGGAAATTATCTGGGGCCGTATGCTCAACCATTTTGAGCAGGTCTTTTTTGATTTTGACATCTTGCAGGAACGCTTGCGGGGCGTGGCAGCGCCGGATTATGCTAAAGAAGCTCTGGCAGTTGCGCGGGAAAAAATCGCCGTTCTGGGGCCGGCCTTCCAAAACGCCGCCCCCTACATAGCGGATCAGGCCTTTGCCGGGCTGGCCCTTTCCTATATGAGCCTGCTGCAAGATGACCGCGAAGGATGCACGGCGGGCTTGCGCCTTGCCCAAAAAGCCCTTGCGGATCAGGAAAAAAATCAGGGAACAAATCCGGGCAAAAATACGGCCCCAAATCTGGCCGCGCAAGCGGCTTCCCAAGCCCTTGACAGGCGCTTCGCCCAGTACCGCCTGCAAGAATTGCTGGCAGACGCCTTCTATGCCCCGCTGGAAAGTGATGCGGAAGCCAGAATTTTGAAAGGCCTGAACCTGCTGCTGCAAGCCGGAGAAAGTGACCGGGCCGCAAGGGAAAGTGACCGGGCCGCAGTGGAAAATGATCAGGCTGGCGAGGAAAATTATGATGACGGCAAGGACTGGGCCGACCGGGCCGCCGCCAATGTGCTTACGGCTGTGCTGGCCCCGCGCTACAACGCGTCCGGGCAAACCGCCCACGCCGTGCTTTGTGTGGCCGCGGCGGAAAAATTTACCGTCTTTGCCAGGCCGTGGAACGTGACAGGCAGCAAGACTTTTAACTTGCTGGATAATCTTGAGCCGAATGACTTCGCCGGGCTGCAAAATTTTGTGCATGTCCCTTCTTCAGACTTTGAACACTTTTTGGCTAACGGCCTGCCGGACTGGTTCAATGACGCCAATGCGGAACTGCGCGGCATAAAGGCCCTGCGCCGGGGTGAATTTGCGGCAGCGGAACATATTTTGCGCCAGGGGGTATGGGAAAATAAACTCATAGGCGAGGACGTATCCGGCGCCTTTGCGGAACCCATGCGCGCCTACGGCGCGGCCGACACCCAACTCAAAGGCAGCGCGGCGGAAAATATAGCCTTTCAGGCGGACAAGGCGAGCTTTGAAGCCGTACTGCGTGAAGGCATGCAGGCCGTCCAGTCTGGTCAGGCGGGGCAACCCGGCCAGCCCGCGCAAGCAGCGCAGCCGGAACAGTTCAGCGCCATGCTGTTGCCATTTTTGCCCGTTGCCGTGCTGCAAAGCGCTTCCCCCACCGCAGACAAGCTGGATTACGCCCGGCAAATGCTGGCGCTTGACCTGTTGCGCCGTCTGCCCTCCGATACCGGCGTCATGGCGGAATACATACGCGCCAAGGGGCTTTACAACGCAACGTATGACGGCAACGCCTGGCAACTTTCCCGCTGGGAACGGAGTTCGCATGAACGTTGGGAAGATTTCGGCTGGGGCTATCACACCCCGGATCCGGCAGAAAGGCCCACGGAAGAATACTACCGGGCGGACAAGGCGCGTGAAGGCTTCGAGCGCGTGGTAGCCCGCGGCGCCAACCCGGAACTGCGGGCCCGCGCCCTGTTCATGGCCGCCATGTGCACCCGTGGCTATACGCAAATGTTCATGCAAGAACGCGACGCATCCGGCAATAATGTTTTGCGCTACGGCCCCTATGTAAGCCAAAACCCCTACTTCAAACGGTTGATGGAAGAATACGGCAACAGCGCCTTTGTGCGCGACGCGGCGGCCACCTGCTCGTTTTTGGGTGACTACATCAGCCTGAATAGAAAAAAGTAAGAAAAAAGGCTTATCAAAACAGAAAAAAAAGGTTAAGTTCCCCCCGGCATGCCCGGCAAGAATGGGCGTAATGCCGCGTATATAATGTTATTCGTATGTTATGAGGTAGTAAATGCAGGTAGAAGAAACTACTTTGCCCGGCGTGCTGTTGCTTAAACCCGTGGTGCACGGCGATGAACGCGGCTTTTTTCTGGAATCTTTCCGGCAGGATTTTATGGAAAAGTTGCCCTTTACCCACCCGTTTGTGCAAGACAACCATGCCAAATCCGGTGCCAAAGGCGTGCTGCGCGGCCTGCATTTTCAGCTGCCCCCGGCGGATCAGGGCAAGCTGGTTTCCGTTATTCACGGTTCCATTTTTGACGTGGCGGTTGATCTGCGCCTGGGGTCACCAACATACGGCAAATGGTTCGGCGCTACCTTAAGCGCGCAAAACTTTTTGCGCATCTTTGTGCCGCGCGGCTTCGCGCACGGCTACATAACGCTGGAAGACAACACAGAAGTTCAATACAAAACCGATAATTACTACAACGCCGCGCTGGATTCCGGCATAGCCTGGAATGACCCGGACATTGGCGTAATATGGCCGGATATAACCCCGCAGCTGTCGGCGAAAGATGGCCGCCAGCAAAGCTTTAAAGATTTCAGGTCGCCGTTTGCCTACAAGGCGTGAATGCGCAATTCGAGGCTATTGCACAATGTCCTTTTTGCCTTTTTGCTGCGTTGTGCTTCATCCCGCGCGGAAAATAAAAGCTTGACAGTCTTTGCCAGCCTCGCATAAAGTTTTTGAAACTTTTTACCAATTTTTTTGGCGTTAAGATGCCCGCTTCGGCTGCGGAATGCATTCCGCCCGCCTGCGTGGCGGGCTGGTGACAAAGAGGACTTTGTCAGCAGTCCCGGGCGGTTAAAGCCGCCGCTTGCACATATATCTTCAACAAGGCCGCATCTGGCGGCCCTGTTTACCGTTTAACCTTATTGTGAGGCCAGGGGTATGGAGGAAAAACAACAATCTTGCTGCAAAGACGGGCAGTGCTGTAGACTGGGGTCAATAGCCCCGTTCATTCTCGGCCTTGTTCTGGCACTTGCGTTCGGCTGGTGCGTGTTCCCCAATTTGCTTTATAGCCAGAAGGAACAGCCGGTCAATTTCAATCACTCGCAGCACCTCAATAACAAAGAGAACGCGCTGGAGTGCAGCAGTTGCCACTTCCTGCGGGCGGACGGCTCTTTCAGCGGCCTGCCTGCCACCGAAAAATGCGCCCGGTGTCACACCCCGGGCAGCAAACCCGATGTCAGCCCGGCAGAAGCCAAGCTCTACGAATATCTGGAACAGGGCAAGGAAGTGCCCTGGCGCGCCCACCAGGCGCAGCCGGATAACGTGTTCTTCAGCCACGCGGCGCATTCCGCGGCCAACTGCCTGCGTTGCCACGGCAGCGCCTGGTCTGAACAGGACCTTTGCACAGCGTGCCACCTGACCGTGCCGGAACTGGATAAAAACCCGGCCGTACAAGAAAACATGCTGACCGGTTACAGCCGCACCACCATGAAAATGTGGGAATGTGAGCGTTGCCATGCCAACCCTGGCCATTATAAAGAAACAAATTCCAACAACGCCTGTTATACCTGCCATAAGTAAGAGGGGTGCGCCATGGTTCTTGATAGAAGAGGATTCATGAAATTCGCAGCCGGGGCCGGCGCGGGTATAATGGTTACCCCCGC
>JAVBMP010000018.1:0-9908 GCA_031552315.1 Desulfovibrionaceae bacterium
GGTGCCTCCCCCTGGTGGGGGGTCACCTGACCCCCCCCCCTCCGGGGGAATTCCTCAACCCCCCCCTACGGGTGGTCTGGGGGCTTCAAGCCCGTTGGGGGTTGTGGGCCAGCCCCCCAAAAAAATCCCACATCTCTTAAAGCTTACGCAGCACTTGCCAGGTTTCCAGCACAGCGGCGGCGGCTTCCGCGCCTTTGTTACCGGCCTTGCTGCCCGCGCGTTCAATGGCCTGTTCCAAATTGTCTGTAGTAAGCAGTCCAAAGCCGATAGGTATGCCAATTTGCAAAGATACCTGCGCTATGCCCTTGGTAGCTTCAGACGCCACAAAATCAAAATGGGGGGTAGCGCCGCGAATTACCGCGCCAAGGGCCACAATGGCGTCATATTTTTTGCTTTCGGCCAGTTTGCGGCACACCAAAGGCAGTTCAAAGGCGCCGGGCACGCGCACAATTTCCATATTTTCCCGTTCCGCCCCGTGGCGGGCCAGGTAGTCCACCGCGCCGCCGATAAGCTTGTCCACGATGAAATCATTGAAACGGGTGGCGACAAGGGCCACTTTCATGCCAGTGGCGTTAAAGTCGCCTTCTATGGTTTTTATGTGATGCATGGGGTAGTCTCCTTAATCCTTATGATCAGTATTGTTGTGCATGTGCAAAAGGTGGCCCATTTTATCCTGTTTGGTGCGCAAATATCCTTCATTGTAGGAACAGGCGTCCAGTTCAAGCGGCACCCGTTCCACCACTTCCAGCCCGTACCCTTCCAGCCCCACTATTTTGGTGGGGTTGTTGGTCATAAGGCGCATTTTGCGCACCCCAAGGTCAACCAGCATTTGCGCGCCGGTGCCGTAGTCGCGCAAGTCTGCCCGGAAGCCGAGTTTATTGTTGGCTTCCACGGTATCCATGCCCTGGTCTTGCAGGGCATAGGCGCGAATTTTGTTGGTAAGGCCAATGCCGCGCCCTTCCTGCCGCATGTAGAGCACAACCCCGCTGCCTTCTTCCGCCACCTTGCGCATGGCGGCCTGAAGCTGCCCCCCGCAGTCGCAACGCAAGGAACCCAGGGTGTCGCCGGTAAGGCATTCACTGTGCACGCGCACCAGGGTGGGCTTTTCCGGGTCTATTTCACCATAGACAAGGGCCACGTTGGTTTCACTTTGCAGGTCATTTTCATAGGCCAGGATGCGAAATTCTCCGAAGCGGGTGGGCAGTTTGGCCTCTGCCTCGCGCCGCACGGAAAGCAGGCGGGACTGCATGCGGTAACGGATAAGGTCTTTGATGCTGGAAATTTTCAGGTCGTGTTTTTTGGCGAAGGCAATCAGATCCGGCAGGCGGGCCATTTCTCCGTCATCGCGCATAATTTCGCAAATGACGGAAGCCGGGCGCAACCCGGCCAGGCGGGACAAATCTACCCCGCCTTCAGTCTGGCCGGCGCGTACCATTACCCCGCCCGCCTGGGCGCGCAGGGGGAAGATGTGGCCGGGGGTGACAATATCTTCCGGCCGGGCGTCTTCCGCCACAGCGGCTTGAATGGTGCGGGAACGGTCCGCCGCCGAAATGCCCGTGGTAACGCCGTGCCGGGCCTCTATGGATACCGTGAAGTTTGTGCCGAACTTTGATTCATTGCGGCGGGCCATAAGCGGCAATTGCAGGTGATCCACCATGTCCGGGGCCATAGCCAGGCAAACAAGGCCGCGCCCGTGGGTAGCCATGAAATTTATTATTTCCGGGGTGGCAAACTGGGCCGCGATGGTAAGGTCGCCCTCATTTTCCCGGTCTTCATCATCCACAAGAATGATCATGCGCCCGGCGCGTATTTCTTCAATGGCCTCTTCGGCCTTGCAAATAGGCATAGTTTATCCTTTTTATTGACAAGGGAGGTTAAAAGCCGTTTTCCCGCAAAAATTCCAGGCTTATTTTGCCTTCTTCCTGTTCCGGCGCGTTCCGGCCGGGCGTGTTCCGATCTGGCGTTTGGCCCGCCCTTTCCGGCCCGGCCTGGCCCAACGCCAGGGCCCGCAGCACATATTTGCCCAGCACGTCGGTTTCCATGTTCACCAGGCTGCCCGCCCGCCAGTGTTTTATGGCAGTGGCCTCTATGGTGGCGGGTATTATGTTCACAGAAAGATCGCGTTCAGAACATTCGTTTATGGTAAGGCTTACCCCGTCCAGCGCTACGGAACCCTTGGGGATTACCTGCGCGGCGTATTCCGGGGGGAAGTCCAGCCGGAACAGGGTGGATGCCCCGGCCCGGCCAATTGCCGCAACCCTGGCAAGGCAATCCACATGCCCGCTGACAATGTGCCCGCCAAGGCGGTCTTGCAGGCGCAAGGCGCGTTCAAGGTTGACAGGGCTGCCCCGCCGCAATTGCCCAAGGTTGCTGCGCGAAAGCGTTTCCGCCGAGGCATAGGCGGTGAAAACCCCGGAAGCGAAGCTTTCCACCGTAAGGCACACGCCGTTTACGGCAATGCTTTCTCCCAGGGCGACATGTTCCATTTTGAAACGCGGCCGCACGGAAAGACGGGTTTCTCCGCCGCCGGGCTTAAGGGCCTCTATTTCGCCAATTCCTTCCACAAGACCAGTGAACACTTGTTTAGCCGCCTTGAAACTATATTTTTAGGAAACACCCAATGCCCGATGCCAAGTACCCGATGCCAAGTACCCAATGCCCTACGCCCTATGCCGCTGGCGCGCTGCGCGGCCAGGCCCCAAAGCGCAGCTGTCAAAACCCGAAGCGCAGCTGTCAAACCAGAAGCGTAGCGGCCTGGCCCGAAAACCTGGCTGTCAAACCCGGAAGCGCAAATGCAGGTCGTCCCCGCAAGGAATGGCGCTTAGAAGGCGCAATTGCAAGGCTTCCGCCATTGTTGCGGGTGCCAGGCCGTCAAAAAGCGGCGTGGCCCGGTTATCCGCCAAAATTTTTGGCGCAAGGTGCAGGTGAAATTCCTGCGCCAGACGCTGTTGAAGCAGGGCCAGCCCCAACCTGCCGCCGCCTTCACAAAGCAGGTAATGGCATTTAAATTCCTTGTAAAGCCGGGTAAAGGCTTCCGCAAGGTCAAGCCCGTGGCCGGTGCCGGGGGCAAAATTCGGGCCAGGGTTCGAAGCGGCGCCGGAATGGCCCGCGCCCGAACAGCTCGCGTCCAAACAAGTTGCCTTTGGCGCGGGCGGTAAGGCCATAAAACGCGCCCCGCTATCCGCAAGTCTTTTGGCCTGTTCACTTGCCGCCACGCTGTGGCTGGTAAGAAAAATAGTCTGATGCGGCCTTTCCCGCAACAAAAAATATTCCTCTGGCCGTTCCGGCAAACGGGTGGTCAGCACCAGGGCCAAAGGCTGCGCCGCATCCTCTTCAGGAAGGGAACCGTAACCCGATAGCAAACCGGGCGTGAAAATTGGCGCTGGTTCATGGTTATTGCCTGTGCCCTCCGGCGTGGCGCCGCAAGCGCCCCCGGCCAGAACATCCGCCCGGAAGGTAAGCTGCGGGTTGTCTTGCAAAAAAGTTTGCCCGCCCACCAGCACCGCCTGGGCAAAGCGCCGCAGTTCATGCACCCTTGCGCGGCTTTGCGGCCCGCTTACCCATTGGGAATGGCCGCTGCGCGCGGCAATGCGCCCGTCAAGGGTAGAGGCCAGCTTCAATATGGCATAGGGCATGCCCCGCTGTTGCCAGTGCAAAAAATCCGCTATCAGTTCAGAACAGGCGTCCGCGGCCACGCCGCTTTCTACCCGCACGCCGTTTGCCGCAAGCCGGGCCGCGCCGCCCCCGGCTACCGGGTTTTGGTCAAGGCAGCCTATGACCACATGCCTTATGCCCGCGTTCAGTATGGCATCCACACAGGGCGGGGTTTTGCCGTGGTGGTTGCAGGGCTCCAGCGTAACAACCATAACGCAGTCCGCCGGGTTCACCCCTTTGCTGGCGGCATCTTTAAGGGCTTCTACCTCCGCATGCGGGCCGCCGTATTTTTTGTGCCAGCCTTCGGCCAGTACCTGCCCGTCACGCGCCAGCACCGCCCCCACGCAAGGGTTGGGCGCGGCCGTGCCCCGCCCGCGCCGCGCCAGTTCAACGGCCCGGCGCATGCAGCCTTCCATCGGGTGCCCCTGAATGGTGTCTATACTTTTCATGTCCATAACATTAAGACCTGGGCGGCGTTATGGCAAGGGATGCGCCCCGGCCCGCGCAAGAATTTCCGCATCATCTAGAGTGGCTTACGCTTGAAATAGTCGCTTAACGGCAAGCAAAGCTCGCCTACGACTATTCAGCGGCAAGGATTTGAAGACAAATCCTTGCTGCGCAATTCACTCATTTCAATCGTAACTTGCTCTAAATATTCCCGTGCAAATACTTCCTGGTAAATATTTCAGGGCAAAGCTTCCAGAGCGAGTTGCTCAAACCGGATGCCGGATTCCGCAAACAGGGCCTCCGCCATGGGGTCAGGATAGGGGTTGAGAAAATATACGGCTGCAATACCGCAGTTTATCAGCATTTTTGTGCAGATAAGGCAAGGCTGGTGCGTACAGTAAAGCTCCGCCCCTTTCAGGGCAATGCCGTGCACCGCCGCCTGAATGATGACGTTTTGCTCCGCGTGCAGGCCCCGGCAAAGCTCGTGCCGTTCACCGGAAGGAATGCCCATTTGCTCACGCAGGCAGCCAATTTCCAGGCAGTCCGCCATGCCGGAAGGCGCGCCGTTGTAGCCCGTTGCCAGAATGCGCTTGTCCTTGACCGCAATAGCGCCAACCTTGCGGCGCAGGCAGGTGGAACGTTCCGCCACCAGACGGGTTATGCCCATGAAATATTGAGGCCAGGGCAGACGTGCCATAACAGGGCTCCTTTATGAAATTTTCGCTTTGAGCTTGTCGCTTAACGGCGGGCAAAGCCCGCCTACGACAATCTCGCGGGCGTTGCTGCGCTTCGCTTCGCAACGCCAGAGCATTTCATCTGGATAGATAATTTCAATGACGAAATGCTCTAACTTTTTGCCTCCGGCGGGCAGGGGGCGCTGCCCCCTGCACCCCCGCCAAAGGGGGTAACCCCCTTTGGAAACCCTATAACGGGTTTATAGCGATATAGCGACAAGCTACTTTTATCCCTCCATAACGGGGTTCAGGAGGGTGGGGGCCTGGGGGAGGGAACCTCAAGGGCTTCAAGCCCTTGGGGTTCCCTCCCCCAGATTGCTTATTCAAACTGGTTTGCCCGCTGTTGCGGCCAGGCCGCAACAGCGGGCAAAAATTACAAGCCGTTATTTTGCTTTTGGTTTTACCAGGCGAAGAGCGGGAATTTCAGGGCGAATTTTTCCACCTTGCGGTTTACGGCTTTCAGTTTGGTTTCATTTTCACGCGCTTCAATGGCTTCATTTATCCAGCCGGCCACCTTGCGCATATCTTTTGGGGCCATGCCGCGCGTGGTAAGGGCCGGGGTGCCAAGGCGTATGCCGGATGTTACGAAGGGCGAGCGGGTTTCAAAGGGCACGGTATTTTTGTTTACGGTAATGCCTGCTTTATCCAGCGCGTGTTCCGCTTCCTTACCGGTGACATTTTTGTTGGTAAGGTCAACCAGCATCAGGTGGTTGTCTGTCCCGTTGGAAACTATGTTGAAGCCGTTTTCCTTCAGGGCTTCGGCCAGTGCCTTGGCGTTTTCCAGCACCTGGCGCTGATATTTTTTGAAGGAAGGTTGCAGCGCTTCCCCAAAGGCCACGGCCTTGGCGGCAATGACGTGCATAAGGGGGCCGCCCTGAATGCCGGGGAATATTTGGCTGTTGATGGACTTGCCCAGTTCCTCGCTGGTGATGATCATGCCGCCGCGCGGGCCGCGCAGGGTTTTGTGCGTGGTGGTGGTAACGTAGTGGGCGTGGCCCACCGGGGTGGGGTGTTCGCCCACGGCCACCAGCCCGGCAATATGCGCCATATCTACCATAAGCTTGGCGCCCACGGAATCGGCAATCGCGCGGAAGCGTTTGAAATCAATGGTGCGGGAATAGGCAGAGGCCCCGGCCACGATCATCTGCGGGCGTTCCTGCTTGGCGATGCGTTCCAGCTCGTCATAGTCGATCATGCCGGTTTCGCGGTTCACGCCATAGGAAACGAACTTGAACATCTTGCCGGAAAAGTTGGCCGGGCTGCCGTGGGTAAGGTGCCCGCCGTGGGAAAGATCCATGCCCAGCACCTTGTCGCCGATGTTGATGCTGGAAAAATACACCGCCATGTTGGCCTGGCTGCCGGAATGGGGTTGCACGTTCACATGCTGCGCGCCAAAAAGTTCCGCCGCGCGTTGAATGGCCAGGTTTTCCACCACGTCCACAAATTCGCAGCCGCCGTAGTAGCGTTTGCCGGGGTAGCCTTCAGCGTATTTGTGGGTGAGCACGCTCCCCTGGGCCTGGCGCACCGCCGGGGACACAAAGTTTTCAGAGGCGATAAGTTCCAGCTTGCCGGTCTGGCGTTCCATTTCAGCTATAACCGCGCGACCGACAGCCTGATCCTGCAAAAAAAGTTCATCCATTTTGTCACTCCTGCCGGGCGCAAAAAACTCTATCTGCCCTGCCAGCGTTTATAGATTATTGAAGTGTTGGTGCCGCCAAAGCCAAAATCGTTACAGGCCACGTATTCCACCTGCTGCTTGCGCGGGGTGTTGGGCACATAGTCCAGGTCACATTCCGGGTCAGGCGTGGTGTAGTTCATGGTGGCGGGAATAACCCCGTCTTTAAGGGTCATTACGCTGAAAACGCTTTCAATGCCGCCGGCCCCGCCCAAAAGGTGCCCCACCTGTGACTTGTTGCTGCTTATGGGAACATTATAAGCATGCTTGCCGTAGGCCTGTTTGATGGCCCGGGTTTCGCAAAGGTCATTCAGGTAGGTGGACGTGCCGTGCGCGTTGATGTAGCCAATATCTTCCGGTTGCAGGCCCGCGTCACGCAGGGCGTTGCTCATGGCCATGGCCATGCCCTGGCCGTCTTCCCGCGGGGCGGTCATGTGGTGGGCATCGCAGGAAGATCCGAACCCGGCCACTTCCGCATAAATTTTAGCGCCGCGCGCCAGGGCGGAATCAAGCGATTCCAGCAATAAAAAGCCCGCGCCTTCACCCATGACAAAGCCGTTGCGGTCTTTGTCAAAGGGGCGTGAAGCCTGCTGGGGGATGTCGTTGCTGGTGGAAAGGGCCTTCAGCGCGGTAAAGCCGGAAACGCCCATGGGGGTAACCGTGGCTTCCACCCCGCCGCTTATCACGGCGTCACAGCGGCCCAGCAAAATTTCGCTCATGGCGTAGCCAATGGCGTGCAGGCCGGAAGCGCAGGCGCTGGTGGCCACAAGGTTGGGGCCTTTGGCGCCTGTGGCAATGGCTATTTGCCCCGGCGCCATGTTGGAAATAAGCATGGGGATCATGAAGGGAGAAACCTTGTTCGGCCCCGCGTCCACAAGACGGGAGTGGAATACCTCAATAGTTTCAAGCCCGCCCAGGCCAACGCCCACAAAAACGCCTATGCGCGGGGCGGTTTCATCGGTTATTTTATAACCGGCGTCTTCAACAAGCATATTCCCGGCCGCTGTGGCAAACTGGACAAAACGGTCCATGCGTTTGGCCTGCTTGGCGGGAATGCCGAAATTTTCCGGGTCAAAGTCTTTAACTTCACCGGCTATGCGGGCATCAAAGGCGCTGCAATCAAAACGGGTAATGGGCCCTATGCCGGATTTCCCGGCCAGAAGATTGCCCCAGCTGGTTTCCAGGTTATTGCCCAGGGGGCTTAAGGCGGAAAGGCCGGTAACAACAACACGTTTTCTGGTCATGCCCAATCCTTTTTTGCTGTGGAAAATAATAAACATGGTGGAAGCGACAGGGCCGCCGGCGCAGGGCAACCCCGTCAGTCAACATAAAACAGTCCGCCACCGGCAACCATTGCCGCCGTAAAACGCATTTTGTCTGAGCGCGGGCAGCGTGCCTTAACAAAACCGGGCGTTGCGGGGTTTGTTATAAACCTTGGCGTTTGCGCGGCAAGCGCTTGTTCCGCTTGCCGGCACCTTAAAATATGCGCGGCCGGGCGCAAAGGCCCGCAAGCCTGACCGCCCCTGCTCAAACAGCGCGGAGCGGCCAGGAAGGCCGTTGCACAATGGCCTTTTTGCCCTTTTACTACGTTGTGCCCATGTTTCGTAGTCCCGCGCGAAGGTCATATATGCTTGAATATACTCCCTCCGCACGGAACAACGGGATAGGGCACTCCTTGTAAAAGAACAAAAACTCTCATTGTGCAACGGCCTCCAGGAAATACCACTATTTGCTGTGGGCCGAAATATATTTGTAGGCGTCTTGCACCTTAAGCATTTTCTGGGCGTCTTCGTCAGCGATTTCCACCCCGAATTCTTCTTCCATAGCCATAATCAGCTCGGTAAGGTCAAGGGAATCCGCGCCCAGATCTTCAATAAAAGAGGCCTCGGGCTTGACTTCAGCTTCAGAAACCCCAAGCTGATCCATAATAATCTTTTTTACCTTGGCTTCAACAGACATTTTACCTCCAATAAAGTTAGTGACTTATATCGCAACACAAGATTATTTTCTGCGATAAAACCTTAACGGCACGCGCCATAAAGGCCAAAGTCTTTTAACAGAATTTATTTTACACAGCAAGATTTTGTTTTTCATCTGAGTAATATGCTGAAATAGCTATGTTTTGCTGTCAAAAAATAGCGCTTTTAAAGGGGACGCGTAGGCCTTGCCGTGGACATTGCCCATGTGAGGCCGTTGCACAATGAGAATTTTTGTTCTTTTACAAGGAGTGCGAGGTCCGTGCGGAGGGAGTATATTCAAACATATATGACCTTCGCGCGGGACGAAGCATGACGCAGTAAAAGGGCAAAAAGGCCATTGTGCAACGGTCTCCATGTGAGGCCGCCCGCCGCAAGCCCATTATGCGGTTTTTGGCAAAAAAATAATCCTGAAAGCGTCACGGCTTTCAGGATTATTTTAAATTTGGTAGCGAGGGAGACTGCAAAAAATACCTCGCAACATATTGATATTTCATGTTCAATATGGCTTCGTCCTGATGTTTGCATTTGCCATCAAGAGGCACGGTACTCGCCCAGGCGGCTATTGATGAACCTGTTCAGGCTCACGCCCGCCTCTGCCGCTTGCATAGCAAGCTGGCGGTGCATTTCCGGGGTGGTGCGGACCTGGAACTTGCCGGAATATTTTTGTAGGGACAAAGGTGCCGGGACTTTTTCGCCGCAGCTCTCCATGTCGGCAACGGTATCTTTGACCAGGGCGACAATGCCCCGCAAGGCGGTTTCCTGATCCTTGTCCAGCCAGGAAAGGGAAGGAAATTCGGCGCACAGGCCAACGAATTCCTGATCTTCCTCCGACCAGATCACGCGGTAAGCGTATTGCTTGCTGTTCACTACTTCGCTCCTTCCAGGCGATCAATGGCGGCTAGGACTTGCCGAACCTGATACGGCTTCGCCTTGCCTGCATCGCCTTCCTGTATATTCACGCGGGGATCTCCCAGCCAAGGGGTCTTATATACCGCGTGGCTCGTGCCCTGTTGGCGCGGTTCTCCGAAAAAATGTTCACAGACCGCCTCAAGGTCGGCATAGCGCACATTCTGCGGTGCTGCCCGCATCTTCGCAAGTGTCTTGTCTATGCTGCCCATGCGTTGCCCTTTTTAGTATCAATAATGGCACTAGTAAGTTTTGTCAACAGCCCGAAATGAGTACAGACGCTGAAATGTTTGTACTCATGAGGCCGTTGCATAATGAGAATTTTTGTTCTTTTACAAGGAATGCGAGTTCTGCGCGGAGGGAGTATATTCAAGCATATATGACCTTCGCGCGGGACGAAGCATGACGCAGTAAAAGGGCAAAAAGGCCATTGTGCAACGGCCTCTCATTTTTTGCGGATGATACAGGTCTACACCGTACTTCACCGGAAAACAAAAAACCCGGAAATCCTAC
>JAVBMP010000132.1:0-8825 GCA_031552315.1 Desulfovibrionaceae bacterium
GGGAATGGTAAGGTTTACCGCCCCGCCCAAAAAGCCGAGTTCCATATCGCTAAGGCCCAAAGCGGCCTTGATGGCCGGGAAAAGCGGAATGATTACCCGGCGCACAAGAAAGTTTGAAAGGGTAAGGAAAAAGAACAGAACCAGAACATAATAGGCCCAGCCTTTGCCGTAGCGGTAGCCTTCATCATCCAAAGGACGCGGGCAGGCATCCTGTGCTGTAAGATCGGACATGCTTCCTCCATATGCGAACTTGTTAAGGTTAAGCGCTTGTCTTTTTATTTGGGGACAAACTATAAACAGGTAAAAGACAGCCAGACGCGCCAACGCGCCTGGCCTAAAAACAAACTAACCAGTTAGTTGAATTGCGCGGCTGTGTCAATTCCTGACTAAAGCAAAAAGTTGCAGAATATACTTGCGAATTTTAGGCAGTGTCGTCATGAGCGTGAACTTTGTTCTCTGCCGCAGGCAAAGGGCAAAGGGCACCTCGTGACGACACTGCCTGGCGCCTAGCCTTCAGTTTGCCGCGTTCAGCATTTCCAGCACAATGGCGGCATCCGCAATTGTATTGCTGATACTGCTTTTTTCATTGGGGGTGTGCGGGTTTCTCAGCAAGGTGCCCCACACCACGGCCGGGATGTTTTGGCGGCGCAAAATGGCCGCCACGGTAAGGCCGCCCATGCCCGTGGGCTTGCTTTGCAGCCCGCGCAATTTGGCAAGCGCGTTGGAAAGGGCCAGCACAACCGGGGCTTGCAGGCTGGTGGCCGGGGCCGGGTCTTCCCGGTAGGCCGCTTCCAGTTCCACTTCCGCGCCATAGGGGGCGGCGGCCGCGCGGGCCAGCTTTCTGGCGCTTTCTATTACCTCGTCGGCGTTTATGCCCGGCAAGATGCGGCAATCAACATAAAATACGTCCAGGCCCGGTATGGTGTTCACGTTTTCCACATTCGGCTCTTTTTTGGTGGGCGCGAAGGTGGAACGCGGCGGCTGGAACAGCGCGTCTTCCTGCGGGAACAGGTTGTACAGCTCTTGCAGGGCCAGAATGCAGGCTGAACAAACCAGCAGGCTGTTGATGCCGTTTTCCGGCGTGGAAGCGTGGCACTGGCGGCCCCGCACGGTAAACTTCAGCCACAGGCAGCCTTTTTCCGCCACTTCCACGGTTTCCCCCAGGGGGTCGCCGCCGTCCGGCACCAGAATAAGGTCTGTGGGTTTGAACAGGCCGGGCCGGGCGCGCATTACATATTCCAGCCCGTAAGCGCTGTGCGTTTCCTCATCGGCCGCCAGGAATACGCCAAGGCGGTAATATGGGGTTATGCCCAAGTCTTTCAGCGCTTTGGCGGCCAAAAGGGCTGTGGCTATGGCCTGCTGGTTATCTTCCACCCCCCGGCCGCATATCAGGTCACCATCGACGCTCAGGGTGTACGGGTCGCCCTGCCACAGGGCAAGGTCGCCGGGGGGCACAACGTCCGTGTGGCCGATAACCCACAGGGTATGCGGGCTTTGCCCTTTGCCCCGGGCCGCTATGTTCGGGCGCTTGCCGGAAGGCACGCGGGCATCCGGCGCGTCAATGCGCTCTATGTCGTCCAGGCCCAGTTCACGCAGCAGGCCTTCAAGCCAGGCGGCCTTGGCATCTTCACCCTCGCCGCCGTTATCCGGGCCAAGGGCCGGGCGGGCGGTCATTTCACGCTGCGTGTGAATGATAAAGTCTCTGATTGCGTCTTTATTTTCAGCAAAATAGGCGGAAAATCCTGTCATGGCTACCTCGCGCAAGCGGCTGGGTTGTAAGGTTACCGTAGTCAGAACAAACAATGGGCAGCAGGCCTGGCGGCCTGCTGCCCTGAAAAACGCATGACGAAACGGCAAATTATTTTTTCTTGCCGCCGCCCTTGGCTCCGCCGCCGCCCTTGCCGCCGGCCGCGCGCTTGGACGCCTTCAGGGGGTTTACCTTGGCAGCGGCCTGGGTGGCAGCCTTGACGTGGGTAGCCAGGTTGCAGCGGCCCATGGCCCACTTGCTGGACGGAAGCTGGTAGTTGAAGCAGTAGTTTTGGCCTTCAAACGCGCCCTGGCGCTCGCAGCCTTCACACTTTTCAACAACCGGCTGGCAGATTACGCCTTTGTAGAGCATCCCTTCCGGGGTGGCGCTTGCGCCATCAAAACTTTTGCTTTCTTTCGCGCACATGGTCATATTCTCCTTAAAAGATAAGGTTTGGCTGCGTTGGAAAGTTGTGGCGCAACCCCACCATAATTTAATCTGTATTAACTTGTTGCTCGGCTGAAAATACCAAGTCAGTCGGCAAGGGAAAAATTTTTATAGCAAATTGTAAAAAAGTCAACCTGGGATGAGCGATTTTCTGTAAAAAAATTATTCTCCGTTGCGGGCATTACGGGTTTCAGCACGGATATTAATATTTTGAGGCCGTTGAAATATGTCGTTTATGCGCTTGAAACAATTTTTGTTATGCGATAGAACTTAATCGTTGTGATAATAAAATATTGCGGATATACTGTTTGCCGTGTTTTTTATGGCGCTGCCGCGCCCGGTTTTCGCTTTTGTGTTGCGCGTGAAGCAACGCAAGGTTTCCACATGGCAAGCTATATCATGCCTTACGGCGCATTTTGAGAGTAATTTTATGAAAAACTTTTCTTTTCCCCCGCTGGAAAGTGTGGACGACCTGCTGGCCCATTTATATTCCCCGGCTGTGCAGGCCATTTTGGAAGCCTTTCCCGGCATGGTTACCATACAGGATTCTTTTGGCAGGTTTTGGTGCTGCAATACGCTAAGCTGCCAGCGTTATCTGGGTGAAAATTCCGTTGGCAAAAACTTTCCGCTTGAACTTTCCGCGGACAGCGTGCCGGAAATTATCCGGCAGCGCCTTGCGGAAGCGGACAGCGCGGGCAGTTGCCAGCCCCGCGATATTATTGTGTGCCACCGGCAAGGTTCCACCTGGTGCCGCAACGTCGTGAACCCGGTCAAAAATGCCGCGGGTGAAAGGCTGGCCTTCATTTCCATGTCTGTTGACCTGCACGATATGCAGGCCATGCAGCAGGAACTTGAAGCGCGGGACAACCTGCTGCAAGGCACCAGCCAGGCCGCCCAGCTGTTGCTTTCAGGTGAAAAGGATTTTGACGCGGCGGTTAGCGAGGTGCTGGCCCTGCTTGGCGAGCTAAGCGGGGTGGACAGGGTGTATGTGTGGAATATCCATAAATCCCCCACCAACCCGGATGATGCGGCGCTTTATACCACCCAGCTTTATGAATGGTCTTTGGGGGCGGAACCGCAGCAGGATACGGAAATTTGCACCAACTGCCCAATGTCTGACGTTATACCCAACTGGATAAGCGCCTTTCTGGAAGGGCGCTGCGTAAACAGCCTGGTTCGCGACATGAGCCAGGCGGAACAGGATCAGCTTACCCCGCAGGGCATAATTTCCATAATGACGGCCCCCATCATGTTCCACGGCCAGCTTTGGGGCTTCATAGGCTTTGACGACTGCCATTCCGAACGCACCTGGTCCGCGCCGGAAGAAAATATCTTGCGCGCCGCCGGCACCCTTATAGGCACGGCCATTCACAACAACCGCATCAACAACGCCCTGCGGGAATCTGAACAGCAACTGCGTGAACTGGCGGAAGCCGCCAAGGCCGCCAACGTAGCGAAGGGCGACTTCCTTGCGAACATGAGCCATGAAATACGCACGCCCATGAACGCCATCATAGGCTTTACCGGCATTGCGCTTGAAGGTACGCTTACCCCGCGCCAGCGTGGTCTTTTGGAAAAAATAGACACCGCCGGCAAGGCCCTGCTGCGCATCATAAACGACATTTTGGATTTTTCTAAAATAGAAGCCGGCAAGCTTGAGGTTGAACACCTTGATTTTTATGTGGAAGATGTAGTGCTAAGCGTTTCTGACCTGGTAGCCAACCGGGCGCACCAAAAGGGGCTGGAACTGTTGCTGGATATAGACCCGGCCCTTCCCAAAATATTGGGCGACCCCCTGCGCCTGAACCAGATACTTACCAACCTGGCCACCAACGCCATAAAATTTACGGAAAAGGGCGAGGTAAAAATTCGCGCCCGCCTTGCGGAAAAGGATGAAAATTGCCCGGATGTGGAATGGGAAGAAGGCCGCGTGCTTATAAACTTCAGCATTGAAGATACCGGCATAGGCATGTCGGAAGAAGTCATTTCCCGGCTCTTTACCCCCTTCACGCAGGCAGATACATCCACCACGCGCAAATACGGCGGCACCGGCCTTGGCCTTGCCCTGTGCCGCCAGCTTGTTACCCTTATGGGGGGCGGCATAGGCTGCCGCAGCGTTGCCGGGCAGGGCACCTGCTTCTATTTTTCCATACCCTTTGAAACAGTCAGGGGGCAGGAACGCGCCGGGCGCTGGCCCGCGTCTTTTGAAGATATGCGCGTGCTGGTGGTAGACGACAACCCCGGCGCCATAGATATAATGCGTGAAATTTTACGCGCCATGGGCTGCCGTTTTATCAAGACGGCCCTTTCTGGTGAAGATGCCGTGGCCCTGGTGGACATGTGCAAGCACGACGCCGCCTTTGACCTGGTGCTTATGGACTGGAAAATGCCGGGTATGGACGGCATTCAGACCACTCGCAAAATACGCGAGGTTTTCAGCGGCAAGCTGCCGCCCGTGGTTATAATGACCACGGCCTATGACCGGGAAGACCTTTACACGTCGGCCCGGCAGGAAGATATCCCCTTGGTGCTTATCAAGCCGGTTACGCAATCCGCCCTGTATGACGCTGTGGCAGAGGCCTTCAGCGGCAAAATAACCCGGGCCCCGGAAAAAAGCGAAATGGAAAGCATGATGGACCTGGTCAAGGATTTTTCCGGCGCGCGCGTGCTGCTGGTGGAAGATAATGACCTTAACCAAATGGTGGCGGAAGATTTGCTTTCCCAGGCCGGCTTCCGGGTGTGCATTGCCAACAACGGGGTGGAATCTTTGAAGCTGTTGGAAGATGAAGCGTTTGACCTTGTGCTTATGGATATTCAAATGCCGGAAATGGATGGGCTTACGGCCACCCGGCTTATTCGGGAACAGCCCAAATTCGCGCGCTTACCGATAATTGCCATGACAGCCCACGCCATGAACGGCGATACGGAAAAAAGCCTGGCCGCGGGTATGAATGACCATGTGACCAAGCCGATAAATATAAAGGAATTTTTCACAGCCATTGCCCGCCATATGCGCCCCGGCTTCAACGTGGCAGTGCTTTCCGGCCCGCATGGCCTTGCCAGCGAGGACGCGGCGCTGCTTGACATCAACAGGGTTTTGCCGCCCGCCCTCGAAGGGTTCAACCTTAAAGCCGGGTTGCAGAATTGTTCAAATAACGCGGCGCTTTACCGCCGCCTTTTGATCAAGTCGCATAAAGACATGCCGGATTATGTGCATCAGATATATAACGCCCTGCGCCTTGGCAGCATCAAGGACGCAGGGCGCATTGCCCACACCATGCAGGGCCTGTGGCGCACCCTGGGGGCGGAAAAAGGCTGGCGGGAAGCCATCAAACTTGAACAGGCCGTGTATAATGCTGAAACTATGGAAACCTTGATGAAATTGGCCCGCAACCTTGACGAGGTTACCGCCGATTTGGTGCTGAGCCTTAGAAACCTGATGGTTTGAACCCGCAATGCGCTACGTGGTAAAGCCCGAGGAAGACGGCTTGCGTCTGGATGCCTGCCTGGCCGGGCTTTTCCCGCAGCTTGGCCTGCGGGCCAGACGCCGCTTGTGGGAATGGAACCTTGTGCTGCTGGACGGCAAACCGGCCAAACCGGGCAGCGCGGCACGGGCCGGGGCGCTGATTGAAATCAAACCCCTGCCCGGCACGGCGCTGGCGGGCGCGTCAGCGCCTAAGGCGCTTTGTGAACCGGATGCCGAATTATCCTTTGAATCAGCTTTCCTGATTACTGCCAACGCCGAATACAGCGGGCTTTTGGCCCAGTGCCGCCTGGTGGCGCAAAATGCGGACTATGCCGCCTTTTACAAGCCGCCCGGCTTGCCCAGCGCCCATATTCAGGGCAGCCCCCTGCCCAGCCTGGAAGCCTTTGTGGCGGAAAACGCGGCCCGCTTCTTCCCCGGCGCGGCGCGGCCCGCCACGTCCCATCCTTCAGCGCGTAACCTGCCTTTTCCCGGCAAGCGGCCTTTGCCTTGTGATAGCCCTTTGCCTTGTAACCGGGCCTTGCCTTGTAACCGGCCCTTGCCTTGCAATCGCTTGGACACGCCAACTTCCGGGCTGGTCATCTATGCCATGGGGCCAGAAGCGCTTGAACGCTTCCGGCAAATGGAGCAGGGCGGGTACATCAACAAAACTTACCACGCCATAGTGCGGGGCCGTCTGGAACAGCCCCTGGTTTTGCGTTCCGCCCTGAATATGGACAACAGGAATAAAACCGGCGTGTTGACGCAAGACGACCCGGATCCGGCGCGGCATACCCTTGTTTACCCGCTGGCGGAGTATTTTTTTAAGGAAGGCGCGGGGCCAGAGGGCTGCGCGGGGCCAGAGGAATGTGCCTGGCCTGACGGCTGCGCGGGGCATGCTGACCGCGCCGGGCCGAGGGAATGCGCCGGGCCAACGCTGGCCTGTGGCCTTGCGGGGCCGACGCCTGGGCTGAAGACCGGGCCGGGTGAAATCTGCACCCTGGTTCGGGCGGAAATAAAGCGCGGGGCCAGGCATCAGATTCGCGCCCATCTGGCCGGGGCGGGTTTCCCCATAGTCGGCGATACCGTGTATGGCCCGGAAGCCTACAAGGATGCCCCTGCTGGCGGGAAGGCGGCTGAACCGGGTGAACCGGCTGAACCGGGTGAACCGGCTGAATCGGCTGACCGGGGTGGACTGGGCGAAGGCGCAAAAGGTGAACGGAGCGCAAGCGTCCCGGCAAGGGGGGGCTTAAGACTTTACCTGCACTGCCGCCGGGTGGAAATGCCCGGCCTGGTGGCGGAAGCCCCGGACGATTGGTAGAAAGGCGCGTTCAAAACCCAGGCTTTTTGGAAAAGATAAAAGGACAAAAATTTTATTATGCAACTGGTTCCACTGCGCAACTGTCTTGTCTTGGGCCTGTTGACACAATAAACCATTTGAGGCCATTGTGCAATGGCCTCCATTTTGTTATCCGGCAAAAAGTTGAAAACAAATCCTTGCCGGGCAATTCATTCATTTCAACCGTAAATTGTTCTATTGCCCAAGGCCCAGCCAGTCCTGCCGTCTTTGCCTTCTTGCGGCAATGGCCCGCACCAGCTCATCCGGATCATATTTATAGAAAATTTTCCGCATATTTCCGGCGGCATTTCCAACCAGGGCGCGTTCCACATGTGACTGGGTGCCCATGCCGCGCAGGTGATCAAAGGCCACAAATCCGTTGTAGACTATATCATAGCCGGCCAGGGCCAGGCTTATGTGGTTGTCTACGTCCACCCATTGGCAGGGCGAAAGGCGAATGTCAAAAAGCCCGCTTTTTTCCAGCGCCTCGCGCCGGTAAATGTGCAGGCAGCCGGTAACGTGATCCACCATGTCTATGTAGTCAAACTGCCCAAGATCCTCCTCATCGTTCGGAGAAGTTACCCAGATGTGGTTTTCGCCCATGCTTACAAGGTTGCGCCCCATGCCGTGCACATAGCGCGTATCCATACTGCTTATGGCCTTGCCGCCCACGCAGGCGGCGTTGGGGAAGGCCTGGGCCGTGCGCACCATGTTTTGCAGCCAATCCGGTGGAACGCGGGTAAGGTCATCATCACCTATGGCGATAAACTCCGCCCCGCTGTGATCGTGCGCGGTCAAAAGCCAGTTGTGCCCGGCCGGGCGGCCTATGTTGGTGGGGAATTGCTCTACATGCACATCAACTTGCGGGGGGAAGAAGTCACGCGCGTTGCGCACAATATCCCGCGTGCCGTCTGTGGAACCGTTGTCCGCAATGTAAACGGCGTAGTTTGGGTAGCGGGTGCGCCCAAGTTCCCGCAGGGCCTGTTCCACATGTTTTTCCCGGTTGTGGGTAAGCACGATCAGGTGTACGCGCGGCTCGTCATGCTCGCCATGCTCGTTATGCTCGCCACGCTCGTTATGCTCGCCACGCTCGTTATGGGGCGTTCCGGCAAATATGCCCGGCCACATTTCCGCGCTTTTTTGCCGCAGGCGGCGCTGTTCCGGGTCTTGCATCCACTTTGCCGCGCCAAGGGCCTTGTGCGGTTCACCGCGTTTGAAGTACAGGGCAGCGGCCATTGCGGCCAGCATGCCGCTTGCGGGAAAGCCGTTGGGAAATGCCGCCTGAAGGCGCAAAATTTCTTCCCCGGCCTGGTGGTACAGGGCGGCCAGATCTTCCGTCTTCAGGTCTTGCCCGTTGCCGGCCAGCGTTTGGGCTACCTTTTCCGCCAGCTTTTGTTCGTAGGGGGCCAGGCGCTTCGGGTCGCCCTTTTTTTTGAAAAAGGCGATCTGCTTCAATATAAAGCCCAGGGGTTGGTTTTCCGCATCCATTCCGGCCTCGCACGGGGTGTAAAAAATATTGGCTGATTTTAAAGCCATACATAGTCTCTTGTCAAATCTGAAATACCGGAGGAGGCCGTTGCACAATGGCCTTTTTGCCCTTTTACTGCGTCGTGCTTCATCCCGCGCGAAGGTCATATATGCTTGAATATACTCCCCCCGCACGGAACTACGGGATAGGGGCACTCCTTGTAATTCCATTTCTAGATAAAACTTGCACTAATTATCCAAGGCCATGCGGATATTGATCGGGTTATTTCTGTATTTGCCTCCAGGTGGTTCAGGCCGTGGAGGAGTTGTTCCTCCACGGCGTCCAAGCTTGAAAAAACGCG
>JAVBMP010000022.1:0-16027 GCA_031552315.1 Desulfovibrionaceae bacterium
ATAGATAGACTTGGACATATGAAAAAAACCTCACAAAATGATGATAAAACTCCGTACAGGGTGTATGAAAACACAATATCCATACAGTACGGCGCGTCTACTGAACGCCTTGCCTCAAGTTTTTTTTTTAGTCAAGCCCCCCTTGGCAGAAAATTGGCAAACCCGACAGGCCTTTTTAAAACTAAGAGCAATAAAAACAGATTATTAGACGAAAAAATTTTTTTATGAAAAGCTGACATTTTTTTTGCCCCGGCAAGGTTTTTGTTGTGTTTTGGTTTTTTTCAGGCTATTTTCCCAAGATAATTTTTAAGCAGACAAGAACATTGCAACCTGCCCATATGGTCACCCGGACGATCCCCGTACGGCCACCCGCGCGGCAGGCTGATTGCCGGGCCAACCGCCGGGCGTTGCGCAATGCCTTGCAACGGGGTTTTATAGTGGAAAAAGGTTGTTTTATTTCTGATTTGCAGGCCGGGACAGACTTCAGGGCCATGTTCGCCCTGGCGTCCGCCCAGCAGTATCAGGCCAAAAATGGGCCTTACTGGCGGCTGGAATTGCGCGACGCAAGCGGTTCCATAGAAGCCAAGATATGGTCGCCGCAAAGCCAGAACTACCCGGATTTACAGGCCGGTTCCATTGTTGATATTGCCGGAAGGGTGGGCACATACAAAGAACGCATTGAAATTGCTGTTGATTCTTTGCGCGTACTGGCGGAAGATGAACGCGCGGCGCTTGACTTGCGCGACTTTATGCCGGCAAGCGCCCGCAACCCGGCGGAAATGTTTGAAGAATTGAAGCTGCTTTGTTCCGCCACCTTCACCCATGCCCCCTGGGGGCGTTTTATAAAGGCCTTGTTGAAAGATGAAGAAATCTCACGCGGGCTTTTAAGCGCCCCGGCGGCGGTTTCCATGCATCACGCCTATGCCGGGGGCCTTATGGAACATACCCTTGGCGTGTGCAAGCTGGCCATGAGCCTGGCGGATCTTTACCCGGCCCTGGACAGGCAGGCCCTGCTGGCCGGGGCGCTTTGCCATGACCTTGGCAAAATGCGCGAGCTTAGCTACGGCCTGAACACAGACTACAGCGATCAGGGCCGCCTTATAGGGCACATCAGCATAGGCGTGGAAATGCTGGAGCCTTTTTTGCGCAAATCCGCCCTGGAAGCGGAACTGGCGGAACATTTGAAGCACATGATGCTAAGCCACCACGGGCAGCGGGAATTTGGCTCCCCCTGCCTGCCCGCCACGCTGGAGGCCCAACTTCTGCATTACGCCGACAATATAGACGCCAAGGTCAACCAGATCAGCGCCGCGCTGGAGGCCGTGCCGGAAGGCGCCACCGGCTGGTCGTCATACGTCAAGGGGCTTGACCGCATGGTATACAAGGCCGCGCAAAGCCCGCAGGCCCCCAAAAAACCGCTGGCCGCCCCGCCCAAAAAGGCGCGGGAAGAAGCTTCAAACCCGGTACAGGCGTTGCAATGTTCATTACTTTTGAAGGAATAGAGGGTTCCGGCAAGGGCACCATGCTGGAAATGACCGGCAAGTGGCTGGAACAACAAGGCAAAACGCCGCTGCACACCAGAGAACCGGGCGGTTCCGCCCTGGGGCGTGAACTGCGGGCCATCCTGCTGAATGCCAAAAACAGCAACCTGGCCCCGGAGGCGGAACTTTTCCTGTACCTGGCCGACCGCGCCCAGCATGTGCGCGAGCTGGTGGAACCGGCCCTGCGTGAAGGCAAAACAGTGCTTTCAGACCGCTACGCGGATTCCACCATAGTCTATCAGGGCTACGGGCGCGGGCTGGATACAGAGCTTTTGTTCAGCCTGAATGATACAGCCGTGAATGGCCTGTGGCCGGATCTTACCCTGGTGCTGGACATGGATGTGGAAGAAGCCCTTGACCGGGCCAAAAGGCGCAACCATGAACTGGGCGTGGCGGAAAGCGAGGGCCGCTTTGAGGCCGAGGCCATAAGCTTTCACCAGCGCATACGCCGGGGGTATCAGGAATGGGCCGCCCGCAATTCCGCCCGCATAAAAATAATCCCCGCCACCGGCAGTCGTGAAGATGTGTTTGCCAGGGTGCGGGAATGTATGGTCAACCATTTGAATTTGTAATTATTTTACCTCAGGAACGCAAGAAACAAGGATGAACAGCACAAGAGCGAGCGCGTTAAGCAGGATGGATCTGGTAAACTTTGAAGCCAGGCTTTGCAACGCGCTGTCGCGTTTTTTCTCTTTTAAAACGCACAGTTTACATTTCCCGCTGTATGAGCCGGAACCGGCCCCGGTGTGGCTGCCGGAAGAAGACAAGCTTCTGCTGCCCTTGCGCCCCCTGCCGCCTTCTGGCCGTATTTTGCCCGCGCTGGGCCTGTTTGTGGCCGGCGGGGTGGAAGCCCGCGCCGCCGCCAGCATGGAAGAACTTTTGCCTGCCTTGCCCCTGGCGTCGTCTCTGGTGCTGGAAAATCTGCAACTTTACAAGCGCGGCATTTGCGACCCGCTTACCGGGCTTTATACCAAAGAACATCTTGTGGCCCGGCTTACGCAGGAAATTGGCCGGGTCAAGGCCTCGCTTGGCCCTGTTTCCCCGGTTTCTTATGAACGGGGCGGAGAATGGGCCGCATCCAGAGAAAAACCGGAGGCCATCACCCCGGAAAGCCTGGCGGACTTCCCGCCGGATCTTGCGGAAACCATTCTGGAAGGCGCGGCGGAAAGTCAGGCGGAAGGCCCGGCCATTGCGGCGCACCTGCACAGCCGGGGCGGGGTGGCCATTTTGGTGCTGCACCTGGCCGGGCTGGCCGAACTGGCCAACCGTCAGGGTTACGCCCAGGCCGACCGCCTGTTGCAAGCCCTTGCGGCGGAATTGAAGGCGAATTGCCCGGAACAGGCCGTGGCCGCGCGTAGCGGAGATTATGAACTGGCCCTGTTCCTGCCCGGCGTGCCTGCCGCGCATTGCCGGAAACTGGCGGCCAACCTGATTGCCAGGCTGCAAAATGTGTACGTGGTGCATGACCTTACCCGGCGCAGAATCAGCATTACCCCCTCTTTGGGCTATGCCATTTACCCGCAGGATCTGGACGGGGTATCCGCCCGTTCACCGCAGGAACAGGGGCGCTTGCTGCTGGGCAAGGCCCGCCTGGCCGCGTCTTTGGCCTCTGAATGGCCGCAGTTTTTGCGCGGCAATGCGGAACCCTGGCCGGTTTTGGGCTTTGGCCGCATTGTGGCGGAAGGCGGACGGGTGCGCGGCCCCCTGCCGCTTGGCCGCTACCTTGTAAACCTTGGCCGCCGGGTAAACGCGCGGGAAGGCCAGCATTTCGCAGTATGGAACCTGCGTTCGGACCCGCCGGTCTACAAGGGCGAACTGCTGTTGGCTGAGGTGCGGGAAGACGATTCTTTGGCAGAGCTGATAAGTTCTTCAGACCCAAAAACCCTGCCGGAGGCAGACGACCAGCTTTTGCTGCTTGCCCAGGCCAGCCCGCAAAGCTTTTCCGCCCGCAAGACGGAAGCCCCGCAGCTTGACCCGGCCACCGGGCTTTTGAGCCACAGCGATTTTATGACGGCCCTGTGCATGGAACGCGAAAAATATAACGAATTTTCCGTGGTGCTGATGCGCTTGAAGCTGAAGTTGCCCGAAGAAGAATTTGGCAGAGAGCCGGACGGGGAATTTGGCGGAGAACTTGACGGAGAACTTGACGGCGGCCCAGAAAACATATTGCCCCCGGATATGATGTCCCCGGATATGCTGCCAGAAGATACCCGGCCCCAAAATATACAGACGGAACATGAACAACCAGAAAACGCCGGGGCAGGACACGCCTCCGGGCCGGAGCACACCGCCCCAGACCGGGCTGAAGGCGCAAGTTCCGATCTTTTGACAATAAACCATTTTGACGCGGGCGCCAACCCCGGACAGACCGGCGTGGGCACCGCCTTTGCCGAACACTGGCTTATAGATTACGCGGAATGGGAAGATATGGTGGCCCAGGCCGCCTTGCTTTGTCAGGCCCAGTTTGACGGGCTGGATCTGAACGCGGAAGCGGTGGATGAATTTGCGGATTTCGCGGATTTTGCTTCCCCGGCTTCCTCCGCTTCGCCCGCTTCCTCTGTTTCCCCTGGCCCCACGGGTTCCACTGGCTCGCCCAATTTGCCCAGTTTGCCCAATTTGCCCAGTTTCTCAGGGGCGTCCGGTTCCCTTGGCCCCAGCAGTGAAGATGACGCCGTTTCCCGCGCGCATTCCTGTTCACCTGCTGGCACTTCCTCTGTTTCCATGCCCGGCAGCCGTATTTTGGGCGGGCGTTACGGGCAAAACAGCCTGATTTTCTTTTTGCCCACCAAAGACAGCGAGGCCCTTAACGAGGTTTGCACCATATTAAGCTGGCAAATGCAACAGCTTGGCCTTACGCTGGAAGCGGGCATTGCCTGCCACCCCTTTTTGCGAAGCTTCCGCAAAAACGATATAGTGGAAAATGCCCGCAAGGCTTTGGAATATTCCGCCCTTTTACCGCCCCCGCACATAGGCGTGCTGGACAGTCTGGCCCTGAACATCAATGCGGACAGGTTGTTCAGCATTGGCGACAAGTTCGGGGCCATTGGCGAATACCAGCGGGCCATTCTGGCCGACCAGGACAACACCCTGGCCTGGAATTCCCTTGGCGTGTGCCTGGCCTCTTTGGGCCGCCCGCAGCAGGCCCACCGTTATTTTACCGAAGCCCTGCGCCGTAACCCGGACGACCTTATGGCCCTGTACAACCTTGGCTACCTGCACCAGAGCGCGGGCGGAGAACAGGACGCGGAAGAGGCGGAAGAACTTTACCGCCGCTGCCTGATGCATGAGCCGCAACACGTTTACGCCATGATACGCCTTGGTCAGCTGGCCGAGCAGGGAAAAGACCAGAAGGAAGCGCGGGAATGGTACCTGCGCGCCGCGCGGTCAAACCAGGAAGAAATGCCAGACGGGTCGGAAAAACGCGGAACAGCGGCCATGATAAAACGCCTGCTGGCCCGCCTGTCCATCAAGGAAGGAAAAGAGCAGGAAGCCAGGGAATTGCTGCACGAAGCCCTGTTGCAAGACCCGCAAGACGCGTCCGCCCTGCAACTTCTGGCCCGCCTGTACCTGAAGGCCGGTGAAGACCCGCAGGTGGCGGCCAGCCTTGCCCGCCAAAGTGTAAGCCTTAACCCCGGCCTGAAGGCCGGGTGGCTGGCCCTTGCCAATGCCCTGCAAGCCATGAACAAACCGGATGAAGCGGCCAGGGCGCTGTTAAGGTCTGAAGAACTTTAAAAACGCCTGCAAAATATGACATTGCCGGAGTTTGGGGAAGCCGCGCTTCCCTGAACTCCGGCAAGATGTTTACAGGCTGTTACGTGAGACTGCTACACAATTGCCTCCATTGAAGACCGTTGGGTTATGTTATTCCTTCGCCAGCCCGCCATCCCATTCCCGCAAGGCTTGTTTATCGCTGCCTTCAAGGGCGGAATGGTCAAGCAAAAATCCTGTCCATTCAATCACCTGCCCAACACTCAGGCCCTGCCAGGCGCTGCAGTCCGCTTCATTCGGGGTGGGCAGCCCTGCCCCTGCTCCGCCGGGCTGCCCGTTTGCGGCCGGGCTGCGGGGCTTGCCGGGGCTATTTCCGCCAGCCCTGTCATTCCGGGCAGGCCGGTCATTTCCTTCAGGCCTTTCAACCCCGGCAGCCCCTTCAGCCCCGGCAGCCCCGGCGGCAGGGGTATGCTTCTGGGTTGCAAAAGCCCTTTGGGCGGGCGGGTTTGCATTATTTCCGGCGGCGTTGGCCGCGGCGTGGTAGCGCAGGCACAAAGCCAGCACGGCAGCATCAGGCAAAGGCAGGTCATAAAAATTGGACGCAGGGGTTTTTGAATTTTTTTCAGCATGTTGCATGGCCTTTTGCAGTTCATGGTGCAGGTTGCGGGTTTCCATTGCCAGTTTGTCCGCCCGGGTTGCGGCGCGGCTTGCGGCTTCATCCCCGGCCAGTTGGTTTTGGCGCTGGGCCTCAAGCGTGTTTTGCAGGCCACGGTTCAACGCTTCCTGTTCCCCCAGGGCCATTGAGGTTTCCTTCAACTTTTGCCCGGCAAGGCCAAGATTTTTTTGCTGCGCGTAAATTATCCCGGCCAAAACAAGAAAAATGGCGGCTATTACGGCGTATTGCTTCATTATGCGCCCCCCTGGCTTCCCGCCTGTTCCGCCTGTCCCGGCCGTTCTGGCCGTTCTGGTCGTTCTGGCCGCGCTGAAAATTCCGGCCGCGCCGAATATCCCGGGCGCGCCGAAGACTCATGACGCGCCAGGCCTTCCAGCAAATCGGCCTCGGCGCGGCGGCGCGGCCAATAGCCCTGCCAGGACGTGGGGTTGCGCAGTTCCGCAATCAGGGCCGGGTAGGCTTCACCCACCAGCAGTTTGAAGGAACGCGGCCACCCGCCCGGCCCAAGGTGATATTCCAAAGAAAGCGCCACGGCCTGCGCCTCTTTGGGGCGGTCGGCAAAAAGCGGCCGGGCGGCTTCTTGCGCGGCCTGGTCAAAACGCTGGGCCAGTTTGCCCAGGTAATGGCCAATAACGGCTTTGTCCAGCCCGGCAACTTCCGCTTCCCCAAGGGCCAGCGGGTGTTCATGCAAAAACGCCAGCGCCGTTTCCCCGCGTTTGCCCAAATAGGGGGCCAAACGCGCCCGCAAGGCCATGGGCAGGCCCATTTCCGCAAGGCTGCGCTGGCTGTGCTGCCCAAGGTCAAGCCCGCTGCCTATTGTCACGCCGGAATGCCCCAGCACCCGGCCTTTGGCGCAGGGCACATAGCCCGTGGCAATGGCCTTGCCCTCAAAGCCCTGTAAAACCTTTGTAATGAATTGATAATCGATTGGCATAGCCGCTCCTTTTTAGAGGCCGTTGCACAATGGCCTCTTTTAAGTTTTTACCATTGCGCCCGCCGCGTGGAATGGCCCTGTACGTTGACAGAAGCAAGCCATAACACGGCTTTCATGCCCGGTTCGCAAAGAAGCGCCGGGCAGCCGTATGAAGCGCCTGGCGGTACTTGACAGCTTGCGGGCCAAAACCGCCCCGTCACCGCCCTGGCCGGGCGGCGCGGGCACGCCTTCTGTAAGGGCTGGACTTCGCGTATTATTTATGCCAGAATATGAATGGAGGAAAACCTGTAACCTTATGGACAAGTGAATGATCAAAAAAAATTTTCAATTCCTATTTTCGTTTGTTTTCGTCATGTTTTTGGTTGCCGGCCTGAGCATTCCCGCGCAGGCCAAAGATATCGCCTATACTGAACAATACAGCCGGGCGGCCATCCCTTCCGGGGCGTCCAGCGTCATAAACATCCTTATACAATTGGAAGCCCCGGTAGTGCAGGCGCAAAAAAAACGCGCCCCGGTGGCGGTAAGCCTGGTCATTGACTGCTCCGGTTCCATGAGCGCGGCCAAAAAGCTTGATTATGCCATAGAAGCGGGCAAAACACTGGTGCGCGGCATGGAAGAAAGCGACCAGATGGCCCTTGTGGTGTACGCTTCAGACGTGCGGGTGCTGCGCAAAATGGGGCCGCTTACAGACAAGCAGGCCGTCATCAAAATGCTGGAAGGCCTTAGCCCCATGGATTATACCAACCTTTCCGGCGGGTTGGAAGGCGGCATAAAGGAACTTGGGCAGTTAAAGGGCAAGGCGTCCGCCAATGAACCGGAAGGACTGGTGCGCCGGGTAATTCTGCTTTCAGACGGCCTGGCCAACAAAGGCGTGACCAATGGCGAACTGGTGGCGGAAATTGGCGCCAAAGCCAGAAAAAGCGGCTTAAGCGTTTCTTCCATCGGCCTTGGCACGGACTATGATGAAAACCTTATGCAGCTGCTTGCCCAGCGCGGCGGCGGGGCCTATTATTATGTGAAAGATTCTGAAGACCTGCCCCTTGTCTTCAAGCAGGAACTGAACATGAGCGCCAACCTTGCCACCCGTGGCCTGCGCTTTTCCTTTGAAGGCCTGCCCGGTGTAAAAGACGTCAAAGTCTACGGCTACAACACGGAAGAAGAAAATGGCAAGCTGGAAATTGAAAGCAGTGACCTTGGTTCCGGTGAAAAGCGACAGATCCTTCTGCGCGTAACCGCCACCCCGGAAGCGGGAAAAAGCTTGCAGGAACTTGGCAAGCTGCACATGGAATACAATGACGCGGAAGGCAACAAAAAAGAAGCCGTCATCCCGCTGAAGGTTCAGGTAGCGGCCGATGCCGCCGCCGCCACAAAACTGGATACGGAAAAAGAGGCGGACCTCAAACAGGCGCGTGAAGAAGCCCTGCTGGTGGATGCAGAAGAAGCCCAGGTAGCCGCCATGAAGGCGCTGGAAGAAGGCAAGATGGCGGAAGCCAAGGAACTTTTGCGCAAAAACCGTGAAGCGGTAATGGCCGCCCCGGCCAGCCCGGTTATGAAAAACAAGGCCATTCAGCTTGAAGATGCGGAAAATAATCTTGAAGCGGCCGCCCAAAATATGGAACTGCAAAAAGACATGGTCAAAGGCAGCAAGGCCGGCATGATGAAAAGCGCCCAGGGCAGCAAACAGTCTTTGATGTTGCAAAAAAATGACAGAGGCTTTATGGTGGAAAAGCTGCAAAATGCGCTGAAAAGCAAAGGCTTTTATAAAGGAGAAGCCAACGGGGCTTATGACAGCCAGCTTGAAGACGCGGTAAAAGCCTTCCAGAAGGCAAATAATCTTGATCCGGACGGAATTGCCGGGCAAGACACCATGAAGGCCCTTGGTTTATAAAGAGTTTTAATCAGGGGGGATATTCCCCCCTGCCCCCCGGCATGTATCGCCCTATGCTGCCGGGGTATTGAGGGGTGTTATGAAAAAGTTTTTTTTGCGCAAGTTTTTTGCGCTGGCTCTGCTGTTTTTTTGCGTTCCGTTGTTTTTAACTTCTCCGGCCGGGGCTTTTTGGGAATTTGGCATAAGCGACGAGGCGGAACTGGGGCGCAAGTTCAACGTGCTGGTGCGTTCCCGCCTGCCTTTGGTGCTTGACCCGGAAGTAGTGGATTATGTTGAAGACCTGGTTCAGCGCCTTTCTTCCCACCTGCCGCCCCAGCCCTTCCCTTTTCAAGTAAGCGTGTTGCGCCATAACGCGGTAAACGCCTTTGCCACGCCAGGCGGTTACATTTTTGTGCATACCGGCCTGATTATGGCTATGGAAACCGAAGGCGAACTTGCCGGGGTGCTGGCCCATGAAATGGCCCACGTAACCCAGCGCCATGTGGCGCACAATATTGAAAAAAGCCAAAAAATGGGCATTTTGGGCCTGCTTGGCATGTTGGCCGGCATTTTTATTGGCGGTGAAGGCGGGCAAGCCGCGGTTGCCGGTTCCATGGCCGCTTCCCAGGCCGCCATGCTAAGCTACAGCCGTTCAGACGAATATGACGCGGATCAGGTGGGCATGGGGTATTTGCTGGCTGCCGGTTACGCGCCGCAAAACTTTGTAGATTCTTTCAAAATTATGCGCCAAAAGGTATTTTTTAGCGGCGGGCGAGAAATTCCCACCTACCTTTCCACCCACCCGGCCCTGAATGACCGCATAAACGACATGCAGGCCAGGGTAAACGCCATGTCCGCGCAGGTGCGCAACCGGCGGGAAAATGACACGCGTTTTTTGCGCATTCAAGCCCTGGTGTACGGGCATTTTGGTGAAGAAAATACCGCGCGGGAATTTTTTAACCGCCAGCTTTCCGGCAAAAACCGCTGCAATTCCTTGATGGGACTGGGCATTTTGAACGGACGCACAAACCGCATCAAGGAAGCCGGTGATTTTTTTGACCAGGCCATGAACTGCGCCCCCAAAGATGAACTTGTCATGCGTGAGGCCGGCGTTTTCAACTACACCAAAGGAGAAAGCGGCAAAAGCGAAGAATATTTGCGCAAGGCCATAGCCTTGAAGCCCAACGACTATTACGCCACCTTCTACCTGGCCCGCCTTATGGCTGACCGGGGCAACACGACAGAGGCCGGCAACTATTACCGGGAAATTCTGCGCCGCCTGCCGGAAGATTCTGAAGTGCACTATTATTACGCCATGGCCCTGGGGCAAGAAAAAAAGCTGTTCGCGGCCCATTTGCACATGGCCTACTGCTACCTTTACGCCAACAGTGAAGCGCGGGTGGAACAGTACATAAAAAAGGCCGCCCAATATGCGGACGGGGCGGATCAAAAAAAACAGCTGGAAGACTTCAAGAAAAAGTATGCGGAACGCAAAGAGTTTTGGTAAATTGAGGCCATTGTGCAATGGCCTAAAATAAAACACCGCCCGGGATCCATGCCGCGCAAATGCGGCCTGAACCCCGGGCGGATTATGTTTTAAGCAAGACCGGCAAAAAAACCTGCGGCAAAACGCCCGGCTATTCTCCCCACCTGCTCCCCTTGGCTGCTTGCTCCGGCTACTTGCCCGGCCTGACAGCCCGAATTTTACACCTGCGCGTTGGCTTCGCGCAAGCTGCGCGCCGTATGCCCGGCCACTGTCAGCACAGTGTAAAGCATGGGGAAGCGCTTCCAAAAGCCGGAAGGTTCCTCTTCCCGTTCCACTTCCGCCGGGGGCATCAGGCGGTTCATAATATTACGGGCCGCGGTTTCATGTCCACGGCGTTGCAGGGCGCGGCAGACCATGCCCAGAGAATGTTCCGGGTTATCCGTAAACTGGCAGGCCCGGCTTATGCTCAGGTGCAGGGGGCCGCAATCCACTTCCCGCTGCATGTCTATAAATATTCCGGCGGCGGCATCATAATTGCCTGCTTCCATCAAATCAACGGCAGCTTCCATAAGCGGGTCACTGTCTCTGAAGCGCCCCCGGGTTCCTTCCGGCAAGCGGGAAAAAATGGCCCGCGCCCGTTCGGTATCTCCCTTGCGCGCATAAATGGAACCCGCCCGGTGCAACCACTTCAGCAACGCGCCCTGATCCCTGTTTTGTCTGGCAACTTGCGCCAGGCCAAGGCAGGCGTCCACATTCAAAGGGTCAAGCCCGATAACGCGCAAAAAGGCGGCCTCGGCCTGGTCAGTGGCCTCGGTGGAACCTTCCCGCAGACGCTCATGCCCGCTTGCCAGATAAAAAGCCGCATCCTTTTCCGCCCTGCCGCGCCCGGAATTTCTGGGGCCAGTGGCGGAAGAAGGGACAGCCGGGCCATTGGGGCGGGCTGCGGGGTCATCCGCACGGGCACCGGGGCAGGCTGTGGAATGGCTACCGGAGCAGCCAGCGGAATGGCCAGCGGAATGGCCAGCGGAATGGCCTGTGGAATGGCCCGCGAAATGGCCCGCGAAATGATCTGCGGAGCCAGAAACAGCCGGATTGCCAGAAGCCGCCAAAGCATGCGGCTTGTCCCGTTCAGAAAGCGCTGCGTGGCCCATGGTGTCGCCTGTGGCCGAAAGCGGCCTGGCCGCGCCGGACATGGCCACGCCGGACATGGCCGGACGCGCCCTGTCCGGAAAAAAGGCAAAGCGCATGGCCGGGGCGGCTTCCGCTTCTTGCCGCGCCTGTTCGGCCTGTTGCGGGTTGGCGAGTTGCAGCAGTGTATTGGCCAGCGCGCCAAGGGCATAGGGGCGGGAAAGCGCAGCATCCGCCCCGGCGTTCAGGACGCGGGCGCGCAATTCCGGGTTATGGCTGTTCAATAAAACCAGCGCGGGGCAGGCAAGTCCCGCCTGGCCGCGCAGGGTATTTATAAAGCCCGGCAAATCGCCGCCGGGCAAGTCTTCATGGCATACCACAATATGCGTGGCCGTATTCGCGCCGCGTGCGCCGTTCGCTTCTTCCCGCAAAAAGGCCAAGGCCTCCGCTTCACAGGAAAAAAAGCGAATATGCCGCGCCCCGGCCTGGCGCAAGGCCGCCCGGTCAACGCTGACGGAATTTTCATTACGCGCAAGCAGTAACACGTTGTAAGAGCTTTGAATGGTCATTTTATCGCTCCGCTTGCTACATTCGTTTCACAAAATGTAGCATAAAATCCACAAAACGCAAAATCACTGTCCCGCGGGGGCGCTGGCGCCGACTCTTCACCCCCGCTGGCCTTTACGCCTGTTTGGGAAAAGGTATGATTTTGGCTCTGTGTTCAATTTGTGCCGGAGCTGCCTCGGCAGGTGAGCCTTCCACATGCGCGTCCGAACCCGCAAAGGCCCGGATCGCCCCAAGGGCGGCCGCCTGTTCCATTACGCGCTGCATGGCCTGTTCCTGCCGGGCCTTCCCCAAAGCCCCGGAACGTTCATAAACTTCGCCGCATGAAGCGCAACGGCGCGGATAAATATCTGTTATCCGCGTCAAAATGCCATCTTTGTTGTAGCAGTTGGGGCAGAACGGCCCCTGCTTGATGCTGCCGGTAATCAGCCAAAAAAAGCTGCCGTCAAACACCAAATTGCGCGCCAGGTACAAAACATCTTCATATTCCTGCACCTGCGTTTTAAGATTTTGATTTTCTTGACAAAGGTCTACATAGCGATGCTGTAGTTCACTTAATTCTGACCGGGCTTCTTCAAATTGCCCTTTAAGAAATAGATCATAGACAGACTTAAATCTGTAATATTCCAACATGGCCTCTCTCCCTGAGTATCAAGACCGCCTTCCATGGCAGTCCACCCATCTTTTCGGCTAGGGTGGAAAAATCTTTAGACCGTGCCGGCAAAAGGTGCCTTTTACCCTCAATCTGTGTTATAAATTATTTTATTTCACGCAGATACCGCAAGAATATATTGGCAGGTTTCTGTTTATAACACATTCTCCATTGACATTGAAAACCATTTTCATTATCTTGCAAAAAAGATCAGAACAAACCCGATTCAGGCAGTGCAGCGGGCAGCAAAAAATTCGCAGACCGGAACCTATTTTTTTTCAGGAGGCTTATTATGTGCGTGGGAATTATTGGCGGCGTGTGCGGCAACAAGTGCAATTACCGGGTAGAGGCTGAAAAATACGGATTTTCCGCCAAAATGTTTTCCGGGCATGAAAGAAATTTTGTAAAAAACCTTGGCAGCCTTGACCTTATGCTAATTATAACCAACTGCGTTTCGCATTCCGCCAGAAACTTGGCCCTGCGCTATGCCCAAAGCAATGATATTCCGGTAAAAATGTTGCACGCCAAGGGCGTTTCCGCTATAGGTAACTCATTGATGGAGTTTGCGACAGACAACAATTAAGGCAGCGGATAGCGCTTCAAAAAAGGCAAATTTTGTCCTGCGGCAAAAAAGAATTTTTTATACAAGGGCTGTATCCTTACCGCGCACGCTTGAATAAAAAAAATTCTGACGCGGGCAACAGACAAAAGCCACCTTTTGGCGGCGCTATCCACCGCGAGGCGGCATGATCTTCCTTACAGGGCAGCGGGCCAGCGGCAAAAGCCGTACCGGGGCCGCGCTGGCGAAAAAACTTGGCCTGCCCCACATTGATATGGATGTGGAGCTGGAAATTTCCTTTGGAAAAAGCATAAGCGCTTATGTAGCCGCCGCCGGCTGGCCCGCTTTTCGTGAACGGGAAGGCAAACTGCTGGCCCGGCTTATTCAGGCCGCAACCCCAATGGTTGTAAGCACAGGCGGCGGGGTGATTCTGGCGGAAGAAAACCGCCGCCTGCTGTGCAATGCGCCCCTGACCGTTTATTTGAACGCCCCGGCGGACACCCTGATGAACCGAAGGCTGCAAGACCCGCAGCCGGAAAGACGCCCGCCCCTGCAAGCCATTCAGGCCACCCAGGCAAGTCAAGCCAGGCAAGAAGACCAGGCCATTCAAGACGGTCAGGCCATTCAAGAAGGCCAAGCCAATCAGACAAATCAAGCCCTCCAGACAAGTCAAGACGGCCAGGCCCCTCAGCCCCTTCAAGAAGGCCAGGATCTGCTGCTGGAAATTGAAGGCGCTATTGCGGAACGTGACGAGCTTTACCGTTCTTGCGCCCACCTTGTGCTGGACGCCACCCGCCCCACAGATGAACTGGTGGAAGAAATTATCGGGCAGGTAGCCCTGGCGATTCTGCGGCTTTTAAATAACGCACCCCCAAAAAAGGCAAAAAAATGAAGCCCCGGCATAATATCCGGTCTCGTACCCAATATAACACCCAATATAACACCCAATATAACACATGGATAAGAAGCAAGAAGCTTTTATTCTTCCTCGCCCTGTCCCTTGCCCTGGCAAGCGCGGCCATTTTTGTTGAACATAGCGCCGCAAAAATTCTTCTGCTGGTTTCCGCAATTCCCTTTGCCTATATAAGCGCAATTCTTTCAGGCAGCTATTACTATTTTTCTGAACGCGGCGGCGGCTGGCAAGCCGCTGTTCATGCCGCGCTGGCCGCCAAAATTGCCGCGTCCGCCGACCTGGCCAAAGCAAATAGCGTTCTGGATATCGGGGCAGGAAGCGGCGCTTTGGCAATAAAAATTGCCAAGCAAAGCAGCCTGTTCAACATAAGCGCGGTTGATTCCTGGGGAAATGACTGGGAATATTCAAAACACCAGTGTGAAAGCAATGCCGCCATTGAAGGGGTAGCCGGACAAATATCATTCCTTAAGGCGTCCGCCGCCGCCCTGCCTTTTGCGGACAACAGCTTTGACCTGGTGACAAGCTGCCTGACCTTTCATGAAGTGCAAGACGCGGCGGACAAAAGCCTGGTCATTGCCGAAGCCCTGCGCGTGCTGAAACCCGGCGGGCAATTTGTCTTTTTTGACCTGTTCCGTAATGAAAAAACCTTTGGCAATTTTGAAACCCTGCTAGAAAAACTGCGCCAAACCGGCGCGGAAGCGCTTGAAAGCGCAAGCATGGCGGAACTTTTCCCCAACTGCCCCAAGCTGCTGTTGCACAAAAAAGTCCTGGGGCACGGGGTGCTTGTCAGCGGCAAAAAATACTGAACCATTGCCGGAACAAAGCAATCAGCAGGCATCCCCGCCACCAACAGCTTCCCCAGCCTTCCCCCCAGCCGGCGGACATGCACCCTTCCTGTGTTGTTTCAACTTGCAAATGCCCTGCGTCATAACCCCCATGGGGCAATAAACGCACCATGACCTTGGCTTGAAAAGCGCCATGCTGATTATGCCAAGCGTTGCGGAAGTAAGCATCAACGAATACAGCCCAAAGGCGAACTGCGTGGCCCAGTCCGGCATAAGCCCGGCGGTATAATGCCAGGGCAGCGGCACCCTGAGCGCCTGAAACAACGCCACGCTTCCATCCACTTCCCGCGCTTGCGCGGCTACCAGAACAGTCGCGGCTATGACCGCGCCGAAGGCCACAAAAAAATATGCCAAAAAAATATACCGGAACCAACGGCTTTTCAGCCAGGCGGGCATGGGCTTGCCCCGCGTAAGGCCAAACCTGTTCCCCAAAAAACGGAACAGCCGCCCCCGGTCGCAATATTTGTTGCAGTAGGTTTTATCACCTTTGATAACAGCTATAAGCAGCGGGGTAAGAAAAAAAATCATGCCCAGCCAGGCAAAGGCAATATTATACAGGCCCAAAAGAAAATACACGCAAGTAACTACCCACAAATGGTCGCGCCAGCTTTTTCTTTTCATTGCGCTTCCTCCGTGTTGACAAAGGACGGTATGCTGCCGGATACTGGCGCGTTGCCGCCAGAAATCAAAGGCGTCCCGCTAACTGGCGTTTCCGGGTCAACAGCCCGCATGTCTATGGCGGCAGCCGGGCAGGCGGCGGCGCACAGGCCGCACCCCAAACAACGGGCGTAATCCACAACCGCGCATACGCCATGCGGCACGCTTATGGCCAGGCGGGGGCAGGTTTCCGCGCATTCCCCGCAGGCAGCGCAGACCAGCGCGTCAATGACCGGCTGGCGTTTTTTCGCTTTCAACATTCTTCCCTCCATGCAACTTGCCTTCATTGCGCCGCACGTATAGCACGCCAAAAAAGGCGCTTCCGTAACATAGTCACCGTGCGCGTAAAACGCTCTGTTGCCCGCAATTCAAAAATGTTCTATGCTGCCACAAGGAATTTTATAGCCAAGGGAGGCCGTTGCACAATGAGAATTTTTATTCTTTTACAAGGAGTGCGAGGTCCGTGCGGAGGGAGTATATTCAAGCATATATGACCTTCG
>JAVBMP010000035.1:0-4431 GCA_031552315.1 Desulfovibrionaceae bacterium
ACAAAAGAAACAGAGGAAAGTCCAGCAATTACTTGGGGGGCAATGCCCGGCCCTTGCCGCTAAAAAGCCGCTATTTTCGCGGCTTGAGGCTGTTGACAAAGTCCTCTTTGTCAACAGCCCGCCGCGCAGGCGTAGGCGGCAGTCATTGCCGCCGTAAGGCGCCGAAGCGGGCGTGCCTTTACAAACCCCGGCCTTGCGGGGTTTGCCATCAATCTTGGCGAGCTTTGCTCGCCGTTAAGCGACTATTTCAAGCGTAAATCACTCTAAATGTCCGACTGGGCCAGGATAAGCTCCACTTCATCCAAAGAAAGGCCGGTGCTTCTGGAAAGCTGTTCCGGGGTGCGGCCCTTGCGGCTGCCGGCAATAATCAGTTCCCGCAGGAATTTGGGTGAACGGCTTACGGTTTCCGCCTGTTCAAGGAGCTTGCGCAGGGCGTCGGCCCGTTCTTCAAGGCGGATGTTCAGCTGGGTAAGTTCTTCTTGCCGTTGCATGAAGCTTTCCACCAGGTCTTTTTCCAGCCCGGCGTTGCGTTCAATTTTTGCCAGCAGCCTGTCCTGCCCTTCCTGAAGCTGGTCAAGATATTCTTCTGAACGGCGCAAACGGCTGAAAAAGCGCCAGATCAAAAAAAACAGCGCCAGTTCGGTAAGGCTGATTAGCAGAAGAAGCCAGAAGTAAAACTGCTGCATATTAGATCTTCAGGTTAAGTATATTGCCGCTCCACACATTCTGGGCGTTGTCCGGCAGGACAGTGTCCGGCGCTTCGCCGTCTTCTGCGGCCCGGTCTTCCTGTTCCTCACCGTGCCCGCCTTTACCGCCGGGGTGCTGGTATTGCGGGCCGGAATGTTTGTCTTTGCGGGCCTTTACGCCGCGCTGGCGGGTGCTTTCCTCTGTTTGGGCAAGCTGGGAATTTTGTTCCTTAAGTTGTTCCGGGGCCATTTGCTGGGCGGCTTCCTGCTGCATGGCCGGCATGGAATGCAAGGCCTGGGCCACCTTTTCCACATTGCTCATGGATGCGAGCTGGATGGGAAGTATGCTGAAATTGTCGGCCATAGCTGCGCCTGCTTTGCCGGGCGGGGCCTTTGCCGAAACCGCCGGGCGGATTTGTGACCTGCCTGGGCCGCGCCCGATTCGCATGGGGCGGAATGGGTTCAAGCTGGTCAGAGTGCCCAAACCGGGGCAGGCTGGGCCATTTGAACCCGCGCTTTGCCCGCGGGGCGGAACATGCCTACAGGAAAATATTCCGTGGGCGAATGTCCCATGGGCAAATGTCCCGTAGGCGAATATCCCGTTATTGCGCGGTTTGGCAGGCCGGGTCATCCTGTTCGCTATAAAATTCCGCGATGGAGGCAAATTTGTCTTTGATGCGCACAAAGGCATCCACCACGTTAGGGTCAAAATGCGCCCCGCGCCCGGCCAGGATTATGTCCATGGCTTCCTGATGCGGAATGGCGTTTTTGTAGACACGTTTGTTTATAAGCGCGTCATAGACATCGGCCAGGGCCATAAGCCGGGCCGGAATGGGGATGTTGGTGCCGCTGATGCCTTCCGGGTAACCGGAACCGTCCCACTTTTCATGGTGGCTGTAGGCAATGTCGCGGGCAATTTCCAAAAAGAGTTCCGGCGCGGTAAGTTCTTTTTCCGCCGCTGTGATGGTATCTTTGCCGTAGACCGTGTGTTTTTTCATCTCTTCAAACTCTTCCGGGGTAAGGCGGCCGGGTTTAAGGAGTATGCGGTCCGGCACGCCAACCTTGCCTATGTCGTGCAAGGGGGCGGATTTATAAATTACCTTGCGCATGGGTTCGGTAAGAAATTCTTTGTAATCTTCATGCATGGAAAGTTCATCACACAGGGCCTGCATGTACAACTGGGTGCGGCGAATGTGGTGCCCGGTGTCATTGTCGCGGGTTTCCGCCATGGACGCCATGGCGGTAATAAGCGCTTCTTGCAGGGCGGCAAGCTGTTTGGTGCGCTCATCCACCTGCTGTTCAAGCTCTTCATTGTGGCGGGCCAAAGAAAGCCGGGCCTGCTGCAATGAAATGTGCGTGTGCACGCGGGCCATGAGTATGGGCGGCACAATGGGCTTGGTTATGTAATCTACCGCGCCCAGTTCAAAGCCGCGCGTTTCATCATCTTCCTGGCTTTTGGCGGTAAGGAAGATAACCGGAATATTAGCGGTTTTGGGGTTTTCCTTCAGTTGGCGGCACACTTCATAGCCATCCATGCCGGGCATCATTATGTCCAGCAAAATGAGTTCCGGCGGGTCTGCAAAGGCTATTTGCAAGGCTTTTGGCCCGTTGGTGGCCACCTTGTTTTTATACATACCGCCCAGCAGGGAACACAAAAGCGTTATGTTGTCCGGCGTGTCGTCAACAATAAGCACAACCGGTTTATTTTCTGTCTGTTCCACAAAGCCTCCCCTCTGCCTGGCATGGAGCAAATTGATTTTGGAAACGCCGCTTCGCTCTGGCGCCGCACCGCGTAAACGCCGCTTGCCCGCCGCAAGGGCGCGGGCTGAAAACTTCAGCCCGGCCGCCCAGGCGGGAACATGATTGCCCGCGAATGCAAACAGGCGGGCGCAAACCCTATTTTACCGCGGAAACGGACTTTATAACGACCTGTTCAACCGGCACGTCTTGCGCGCCGCTTTCATGCCGCTGGGTGGGCACGGCCTTTATTTTATCCACCACATCCTGGCCTTCCACCACTTTGCCGAATACGCAATAGCCCCAGCCGCCAAAGCTGGGCGCGGTGTGGTCAAGGTTGGGGTTGTCTTTTACGTTGATGAAAAACTGGCTGCTGGCGGAATGCGGGTCTGCCGTGCGGGCCATGGCAATGGTATAGATTTCATTTTTCAGGCCGTTATCCGCTTCATTCTTGATGGGTTTGCGGTCTGATTTTTTCGGGGCCATGTCAGTGGTTATGCCGCCGCCTTGAATCATGAAGTTATTGATAACGCGGTGAAAAATGGTGCCTTCGTAAAAGCCTTCATCTGCATACGCCTTGAAGTTGGCGGTGGTAACGGGGGCTTTTTCTTCATTCAGCTCAACAACAATATCGCCCATGCTGGTTTCTATTTTATACAACGTCTTACCCTCTTTGGAAAAGGCCTCGCCCGGGGCGGCCATGGTTAATGTGAAGGCCGCAAGGGCCAAGAATACAATGCCAAGTCCTTTGAACATAAGGATAACCTTCTCAGGTTGAATGATTGTGAAACATAACTTGGGTACATATCACAAACAACATTGATATGCAAATATCAAGAAGCATGGACGGAAATTTTGTATTCTTCTTGGTACTGAAGGAAATTAAGCACTCATTCGCAAAGCGCAAGGGGTTGGCACGGCGTGGGTTGACATTTTTTTCACAATAAAATAACTTAAACGTTAATTAGCAAAATGCTTAATTCAACCACGGAGTTCATATGAAAAAAGCGAAAAAATTGGCGTTGATAGGGTTTGACTGCGCGGTGACCAGCCTTTTGCGCAAGCACATTGATGAAGGCATTTGCCCAAACTTCAAAAAAGTTTTGGAAAGCGGCACCACGGCGGAAAACTGCTTTGCCCCCTTCCCCACCATTACCCCGCCCAACTGGACCTGCATGGTTACCGGGGCCTGGCCGGGCACCAACAATGTAACGGACTTTTTTCGCCATGTGCCGGGCACCACGCCGGAAGGGGCCAACGCGCACAATGCCTTCAACTGGGAATATGTGCAGTCGGAATCCATTTGGGATGTGGCTGACCGCATGGGCAAAAAAAGCCTTATCTTCAACTTCCCCATGTCCTACAACGCGCACAAAAAGCTGAAAAACGCCACAGTGGTGGGCGGCTGTTCCCTTACCGTAGGCGCGTACATGGACACCAACGTGGTGGCCCAGGCCAAGGGCATTGAGCTTTCCCCCGCCGTGGGCAAAAGCTACGCCTTTTGCGAAGACGTGCTGATAAGCACCCAGACCATGCCGGGCAACGCCGTAAAGGTAAAATTTTCTGAAAAGCCCAAGGGCTGGACAAATGTGGACAAAATGGGCGACGACCCGCTGGAAGCCACGGTAAAATTCCCCTTCCACAACAGCCTGTTCAACCAAAAAGATACCTTTGCGGAATGGCACCTGCTTATGCGCAACCTTGGCGGGGATGATTATGACACCATTACCCTTTCCCCCACCAAAAACCTTCAGGACGCCTTTTTCACCATACGGCAGGATGAATGGTCTCCGGCTTTCAACGCGCAGGGCGTTATGGAAAATGGCGGCGCGAAAAGCGTGCGCTTCATGGCCAAGCTGCTGGAACTGGGCGCGGAGGGTGAACGCTTCCGCCTGTACATTACCCACGGCCTGAACACGGACGGCGACCTGTGGTGCTACCCGCAGGAAAAGGCCGCCCTTATGAGCAAGGGCAACAACGTAAGCACCAACAGCCTGGGCACGGCCTA
>JAVBMP010000043.1:0-13816 GCA_031552315.1 Desulfovibrionaceae bacterium
AGGGGCGAGGTCAAAAACCCGGAAAACGAGCTGAGTCGCGGCACCCGCGAGCAACTGTACCTGGCCTTGCGTCTGGCATATGTGCGGGATCACGGAGTTCAGGCCGAAAAGCTGCCCGTAATCATGGACGACATCCTGGTCAACTTCGACGCCCGCCGGGCCCGCCACAGCGCCCAGGCCCTGGCCGGGTTCGCCGAAGAGCACCAGATCCTGTTCTTCACCTGCCACGAAACCACGGCCGATCTGCTGGCCGAAGTCGCTCCCGGTTCCGGTCGCTACATCCTGCGGGACGGGGCATTTGCGGCGCAGTGAGAAAAGAAAGAGGCAAGACGGTTGAAGTCGGATTACGAGAATGGGGCGCTGCCCCAAACCCCGCAAGGGGCTTGAAGCCCCTTGACCCCCGTTAGGGGGTGATTGCGGAAGGCCCCGTTAGGGGGGCGTATCCGGTGACCCCCGTCAGGGTGAAGGCCCCACGTTAGCATTTTTTAAACAAATATTTCCAGTCTTTGACTTAAGTCAAAGACTGCCGGTAAAAACCGCGGCAAGATGCCGTGGCACTCAGTCTTTTCATTTTTTTATGAAACAAGTTCCAGGGGCGGGTTGCGCCGTTCCTGCAAGGAAGGCATCATGATAGGTATTTCCAAATTGTTCTGTGGTCAGGTTGAACCTTCGGACGCCCTGCGTTATGGCCGCCATTCCGGCAAGCTTCCTTCCCACCTGTTGCAGTTTTCTCAAGACAAAAAGCCCGTTGTGGTGTGGAACATGACGCGCCGCTGCAATTTGAAGTGTGTGCACTGTTACGCCCAGGCCACGGAAGAAAAGGGCGCGGACGCCATTTCCACCGAACAGGCCAAGGTGATGATAAATGACCTGGCCGCCTTTGGCGCGCCGGTAATGCTGTTTTCCGGCGGCGAGCCGCTGGTGCGGCAAGACTTGACGGAACTTGCCAAGCACGCCACATCCAAAGGCATGCGGGCGGTCATTTCCACCAACGGCACCCTTATTACCAAAGAAAAGGCCAAGGAATTGAAGGAAGTGGGCCTTTCCTACGTGGGCATTTCCCTTGACGGCGGTGAAGAAGTGCATGACCGCTTCCGCGCGGTGCCCGGTTCCTTCAAAAAGGCCCTGCAAGGCATAGAAAACTGCAAGGCGGAAGGGCTTAAGGTTGGCCTGCGCTTCACCATAAACAAGCGCAACGCCGCCGAGGTGCCCAAGCTGTTTGACCTGATACGCGACCTGGAAATCCCCCGTATCTGCTTTTACCACCTGGTATATTCCGGCCGCGCCACAGACCTGATGAAGGAAGATTTGAACCATCAGGAAACCCGCGCCATGGTTGACCTTATTATGGATAAAACCCGCGCCCTGTTCGACCAGGGCTTCAATAAAGAAGTGCTTACCGTGGACAACCACGCCGATGCCCCCTACCTGTGGATGCGCATGCAAAAGGAAGACCCCAAACGCGCCGAACAGGTGTGGGAACTTTTGCAGTTCAACGCGGGCAACAGCTCCGGCCACGGCTTCGGCTGCATTTCCTGGGACGGCAGCGTGCACGCCGACCAGTTCTGGCGTGAGCATACCTTCGGCAACGTGCTGGAACGCCCGTTTTCTGAAATCTGGGTGGACAAAACCATTCCCTTGCTGGCCCAGTTGAAGGAAAAGCAGAAGCACGTAAAGGGCCGTTGCGCCAAATGCCGCTTTCTGAACATCTGCGGCGGCAACTTCCGCGCCCGCGCGGAAGCCTTCCACAACGACCCTTGGGCCGAAGACCCGGCCTGTTATTTGACGGATGAAGAAATAGCGGTGAAATAATTGCTTTATTAACCCTTCCTGTCAGGAGTTGCCATGTCGGAACAAATTACAACTGAAGAGGCCATCAAGTGGTTCAAGGTAATGTGGGGCAAATTCCCCATTCCCGCAATGCTGGTGCACAAAGACCGCACAATAATGGCCCTGAACGGCGCCTACCCCCCGTCCAGAAGCGCGTTTGTGGGCAAAAAGTGTTTTGAACTCACCCGCGGCACCAAAGTTTGCCCGCACTGTGAAGCCAATGAAGCCGTGGCCGAAGACAAGGGCAGAAACGCCATTTCCTACAACTGGCCCCTGCAACAACTGCGAGACTGCTACTGGGTGCCGCTGGACGGCTGCCCGGACCTCTATGTCCATTTTGGCATCGACATTACAGCCTACGCCCTGCCGGAACTCTGCGCCAAAGAAAAGGCCATAGCCGAAGGGCACGCCCTGAAAGGATAGTAAGCATTCTGGGGGAGGGAACCCCAAGGGCTTGAAGCCCTTGCGGTTCCCTCCCCCAGGCCCCCACCCTCCTGAACCTCATTACAGGCTTCTGAAATATCAGGGTTTCCAAAGGGCAACTGCCCTTTGGCAGGGGGTGCAGGGGGGCAGCGCCCCCCTTGCCCGCCGGAGGCATCCTTATTTTTAACCGCCGAGTTTGCCATGACCGATTTTTTTCGTGGGCGCAGGCTGCGCCGCACCCCGCTTTTGCGTGAAGTGGTGCGGGAAACCGAACTGCGCCCCCAAGACCTGATAATGCCCTATTTTGTGCTGGATACCCCCCGGCCGGATTACGCCAACCCTATTGCCTCCATGCCAGGCCAGGCCCAGCTTTCGCCGGATTTGCTGTTGAAAAAGATAGAAAAGGCCATGCGGGCCGGGTTGCGCGGCTGTATTCTTTTTGGCATTCCGGCTGCCAAAGACCCTGTGGGCAGCGGCGGCTATGCGGAAGACGGCATTGTGCAGCGCGCCATAAGCGGCCTGAAAAAGGCCTTTGGCAAAGACCTGCTGGTGGTGACGGATGTTTGCCTGTGTGAATACACCTCACACGGGCATTGCGGCCTGTTGCGCGAAGAAGGCGGTGAAACGCTGGTGGATAACGACCCCACCCTGGCCCTGCTGGCCCGCGTGGCCCTTTCCCACGCGGTTGCCGGGGCGGATATTGTGGCCCCTTCAGACATGATGGACGGGCGCGTGGCCGCCATACGCCAATGCCTGGACGCCAACGGCTTCAGCAACCTGCCGGTAATGTCCTATGCGGTCAAATACGCCTCGGCCTTTTACGGGCCTTTCCGCGAGGCGGCGGAATCCGCCCCCAAAAGCGGCGACCGCAAATCCTACCAGATGGATCCGGCCAACGCGCGGGAGGCCCTGCGCGAGGCGGAAGCCGATATTATGGAAGGCGCGGATATTTTGATGGTCAAGCCCGCCGGGCCGTACCTGGATATTCTGCGCGGCCTGCGCGATTTTTGTTCTCTGCCGCTGGCTGCCTACCAGGTAAGCGGAGAATATTCCCTTATCAAGGCCGCCGGTGAACGCGGCTGGGTGGATGAAAGGGCCGTGGCGCTGGAAAGCCTGCTGGGCATAAAACGCGCCGGGGCGGATATTATCATCAGCTATTTCACAGAAGAACTTCTTTTGCAGGGGGCGCTGAAATGAGTCACCCGCATTCAAATGAAGGGGCAAACGGGCAAAATTGCGGTCAGCCAGTGGGACACCCGGGCGGACATATGGGCGGTTCACAAACCGGGCAGCCAGAGAAACATATGGCCGAACACCCTGCCGGGCATCCGGGCGGCAACCCTGCCGGGCATCCGGCCGGCCAAAAAGGCGCCACGGGACACGCCGCGAAAACCCTTCCCGACGGCAGCCCGGTTGTGCGGCTTATAGCCTGGGAGGTCACCCGTTCCTGCAACCTGGCCTGCAAGCACTGCCGGGCGGAAGCGCACCCGGAACCCTACCCCGGAGAGCTTTCCACCGCCGAGGCCAAAAAGCTTATTGAAAGTTTTACGGAAGTTGGCAACCCCATCATTATTTTTACGGGTGGCGAACCCTTGTTGCGGCATGACGTGTTTGAACTTATGAGCTATGCGCACAGCCTTGGCCTGCGCCCGGTCATGTCGCCCAACGGCACCCTGCTTAGCCCGGAAAATGCCGCCAAAATCAAGGCCAGCGGCGTGCAGCGCTGTTCCATTTCCATAGACGGGCCAGACGCCGCCAGCCATGACGCCTTTCGCGGCGTGCCGGGGGCCTTTGCGGCTTCCATGCGCGGCATAGAGTATTTGAAGGGGGCCGGGCTGGAATTTCAGGTAAACACCACTGTCACCAAAGACAACCTTGGCAGCTTCAAAGAAATTTTCAAGCTGGCGGATGCGCTTGGCGCGGCGGCCTGGCATATCTTTTTGCTGGTGCCCATGGGCCGGGCCGCAAGCTTGCAGGATCAGGTAATTACCGACAAGGAATATGAAGAGGCGCTGAACTGGTTTTATGATTTCCGCAAAACCACCAAAATGCACCTCAAGGCCACCTGCGCCCCGCATTATTACCGCATTATGCGCCAGCGCGCCAAAGCGGAAGGGGTGGAGGTAACGCCCCAGGCATTCGGCATGGACGCCTTTACGCGCGGCTGCCTTGGCGGCACGGGCTTCTGCTTCATAAGCCACACCGGGCAGGTGCAGCCTTGCGGCTATTTGACCATTGATTGCGGCAACGTGCGGCAAACCCCCTTCCCGGAAATTTGGCGAACTTCCCCGCCCTTTTTGCAGTTCCGCAACCAGAATGAATATTCCGGCAAATGCGGGGTGTGTGAATACCACAAGGTATGCGGCGGCTGCCGGGCCAGGGCCCACAGCCTGAATGGCGATTACATGGGGGAAGAACCCTTGTGCAGCTACCAGCCGGTGAAGCTGCGCGGCAAATAAGCGGGCCGAATACCCGGCAAATGCCCTGCCGGTGAAGCCGACCGGGTAATTGGGCCAGAAGATTGGGCCGGGCAATCAGGCCGGGCAATCAGGCTAGGCAATTGAGCCGGACAATTGAGCCGGACAATGGGGCCGGACAATGGGGCCAGGCAATCAGGCCGGCCAGGCGGTTCAGCGCATATAAAAAAGCTGGCGCAAAAATAGAATAAGCGTAATATGCGGTCAAAAACCTTCAGGGAGCAAGTTTATGGTAAAAGAAAACTTTTTCAAAATTGAGCTGAAGTATAAGCTTATTACCGCCGCGTTAAGCGCTATTCTGGCCTTTGTGCTTATTGCCCTTATGTACCGCTATATTTACAACATCCATTCCTTTGGGCTTTATGCGGCGGCCCTTGCCCTTGCCACGGCCCTTGGCGTGTTTATAGGCTTTTATCACAGCTATATGGTGGAAGATGAACTGCTGCGTTACCGTGGCGGCATCTGGCTGCGCAAGTACCCCTACGAGGAAAGCGAATTTACGCTGGAACGCCTTACCGGCTTTTCCAGCCTGTTTTCCACCCTTACCCCGCAAAGCTACCGTTTGCTGGTCAACCACAAAGGCAAACAGCGCAAGGTCATTCTGTTCATGGGCGACCCCAAGGTAGAAAAGCTGGTCAGCCAGCTGGAACAAAAATCCGGCAAAAAAGTGTATCGGCGCGGGGTATAATTTGGGGCGCGATTATAAAGAAACTGTGAATAAACCGGGGTTTCCCACAAAATACCGGCGGTCATGCCATGTCTGAAGAACTGAACGGCGGCGAAATAAGCGACCGCCTGGCGGCCGATGAAGGGCTGGACAGCCTTGACCGGCGGCTTTTGGGCATAATTCAGTCCGGCTTCCCGCTGGAAAGCCGCCCCTACGCTGTTTTGGGGCAGCAACTTGGCATTTCGGAAGAAGATGCGCTGCAACGCGTAAAAGACTTGCGGCGGCGTAAAATAATCCGCCGTCTGGGGGCCAATTTCCAGTCCGCCAAACTTGGCTTTCGCAGTACCCTGTGCGCGGCCAAGGTGCCGCCGGAAAAAATGGATGCCTTCACGCAAGCGGTAAACAGCCACCCCGGCATAACCCACAATTATTTGCGCGACCACAGCTACAACATCTGGTTCACCATGATAGGCCCTTCATGGGAAGCGGTCTGCGCAGACCTTGCAAAAATAACCCGGCAAACCGGCGTGGAAATTTTGAACCTGCCCGCCCGCAAGATGTATAAAATCAAAGTCGATTTCCAGATGGAAGAATAAGCCGGGCAGGCGTGGCGGACGCATCCGCATGGCCTTGGATGATTATTTAAAATGGAATTAGGCCCTGGTATTGCGAAACGCAATACCAGGGCCTAAAAATTATTGGGGTTTCCAAAGGGCTTCAAGCCCTTTGGCCGCCGGAGGCATTCCTCTAGAGTGGTTTACGCTTGAAATAGTCGCTTAACGGCGAGCAAAGCTCGCCTACGACTATTTCGCGGCAAGGATTTGAAGACAAACCCTTGCTGAGCAATTCACTCATTTCAATCGTAAATTGCTCTAATCAATTCCCATGGCCTTGCCGGCCTTTTTCAAAAGCTTTTTGGCTTTTTCCATGGGTTTTTCTTCGCCCAGCCTTTCAAATTCCCGCAGCAGTTTTTCTTGTTCAGAGCTTATGCGGCCGGGTATGACCACGCGAATTTCCACCAGCAGGCTTCCACGGCGGTCCTGATGCGGGTAAGGCAGCCCCTTGCCCGGTATGCGGAACACTTCTCCGCTTTGCGTGCCTTTGGGTATGTCAATGCTTACCGGGTCATCAAGGGTGGGCACTTCTATTTTGTGGCCCAAAATGGCCTGCACAAAGCTTATATCGCGGTACAGCAGCAGGTCTTGGCCCTGGCGCTCAAATTCCTTGTCTTCCTTTACGGAAAGCACAACAAAAAGGTCGCCCGGGGGGCCGCCGTGCACGCCAAGTTCGCCTTCACCGCGCACGCGCAAGCGGTTGCCGTTATCCACCCCGGCGGGAATATGCACAACAATTTCGCGCACCTGTTCCATAACGCCCCGGCCCCGGCATTTGGGGCATGGGCTGCTTATTACGGAACCTGTGCCCCGGCATTGGCCGCAAGGCGTGGAAATTTGGAATATGCCGGTGTTGCGGCGCACCTGGCCGGTGCCGTTGCACTGGCGGCAGGTTTCCGGCGCGGTGCCGGGGGCGGCCCCGCTGCCGCCGCATTCGTCACAGGGCACCATGCGCGGCACCTTGATTTTGATGTCGTCGCCCTTGGCGGCCTGGCGGAAGTTTATTTCAAGGTTGTAGCGCAAATCCGCCCCGGCTTGGGGGCGCGGCCCGCGTTGGGCATTAAAGCCGCCGCCAAAGCCGAACAAATCTCCAAAAATATCGCGAAAGTTGGAGAAAATATCTTCATTGCTGCTAAAACCGCCCCCATTGCCGGAAACCCCGGCATGGCCAAAGCGGTCGTAGCGGGCGCGTTTGTCCGGGTCACGCAAGATATCATAGGCTTCAGCCGCCTCTTTGAATTTGGCTTCAGCCTCCGGGTTGTCCGGGTTGCGGTCAGGGTGGTATTGCATGGCCAGGCGGCGGTAGGACTTTTTGATGTCCTCGCCGGAGCAGGTGCGTTCCACCTCCAGCACTTCGTAATAATCGCGGCGTTCCATAGCGGTATATGTGGGTGGGCCGTTTATTCGGCCAGGTCTTGCCCTTCAAGGGGCTTATAATAGGTAAGGTCTTCGGGCAGCACCTTGCCGGCGGCAATTTCCCGCAGGGCGGTTACCACTTCTTTGTTTTTGGAATCAATAAGCGGCGGGTAGCCTTCGCGATACTGGTGAATGCGTTTTATTGCCATTTGCACCAGCAAAAAGCGGTTATCAACACGTTCCTGGCAATCTTCAACGGTAATGCGGGCCATAAAAACCTCTTGGGTTAAAAGCGCCGGCCTTCAAAGCGGTGGCGCATAATGCAGTTGAACCAAGGTTCATATAAAAATAAAGGCGGCGAGTCAAGCAGGAAACGCCTTCCCCGCTGCGGGGGAAAAGCTGGCCAAAGTAGCGGGTTAGCGGGTGGGCGGCTTGAAGGCCCGCAGGAATTTTTACAGCAATAAATAGCCCCAAAGGCAGGCATTGGCGCAAAGCAGCAAAAATACAGCGGCGGAACCGGCATCTTTGGCCTTTTTGATAAGGGGGTGAAATTCGGGTGAAACAAGATCTGAAATGGCCTCTATGCCCATGTTCAGCAGTTCAAAGGCCATTACCACAAGCCAGGCCATTACAACCAGCAAGATGGAAGGCAGGCTGAACCCGGCGGCCCAGCCCAGCAGGGGGGCAAGCAACAGGGCAAGCGTTTCCTGTTTGAAAGATGTTTCACTGCGCGCGGCTTCCGCCAGCCCCTGCGCGGAAACTTTCAAGGCGGACCGCATGTGCCGCAGGTGGTGAATTAATGTTTGTTTCATTATAGTTATACGCTGAAGCAAAATTCTACGGTAAAAGACCCGTTGGCGGTATTAAACGGCATGACCACAATCGGAATGGCCTGGTGAATGGCCTGCCCGCCGCCAAGCACAATTGACGGGGCGGAACCGTGCAGGGTAACGCCATTTTCTGAAAGGGCCGCCCTGGCCTGGCCGGAAATCATGTTGCTGACCTCGCCCACGGCGTCTTGCGCGTCATTCAGCACATTTTCCACCGCGTCGCCAAGCAGGCCGCGCACCAGTTCAATGGCGGTGCCCTTGTCAAAAGACATGGCCACAGTGCCCTGGCGCGCGCCGCTAATGCCTATTACGGCAGAAATATCTCCATTGGATGCAGAATCGTTCCTGATATACAGTTTCCCGGCAACCGGGTTAAGCCCGGCCATGGTCTGCAAAACATTTCTGGTAGCGTCTATGAAGTATTTGGCTATTTCCGGGTCAGACATGGCCTTGTTCCCTGTGGTGATATCCGCGTGGCTATAGGTGCAACGCTTAAGACAATTTAAGTCAAAGTAATTTTTATTGCAAGCTCGAGTATGCGGATACAGTGGCCATATTTTACGGGATGCTTGATTAATGCGGCTTCAAGCGTTAAATTTTTTGGTTGTTGTTTGAACTGGCAGGCCTGGCTGCGGCGGAATCCGTGGGCGCCGGGGCGCCGGGCCCGGGCATACCTGCTGGCATCTCACCGGGCATGCCAGAGGACATCTCATTGGGCATGCCATTGGATACGTCAGCGGGCGCATCCCCTGTCCCTGGTTCTTCCGGCGTTTCTGCCGCGTCTTGCCCGGCATTTTTGGGCTTTTCATGCAAATGCACCCGGCGCGGCAATATGTAGTAGGTATAAATCAACCCGCCGCAAAGGTAGCCAAAAAACACCAGAAAGCCGAAGATGCGCGGTTCTGAAAATATAAGCAGAAGCAGGGCCACAGTCAAAACCATATAACGGAAGGGGTGGGCCTTTACAAAACCGTATTCCTTGAAGGAAAGGTAGCGCACCCGGCTAACCATCAAAATGGCCAGGGCAGCGGTGAATATAAGCGTAAAGGACGGCATGGCCCGCAAAACAAATTCCGGCATGCGCTGGCTAAAAAGCACCAGGCAGGCCAGGGCGCAGCCCGCCGCCGGGGTGGGCAGCCCAATGAAAAACTTTTTGCTGCTGGTTGCCGTGGTAACATTGAAGCGGGCCAGCCGCATGGCGCAGCAGGCCATGAACAAAAAGGAAACAGCCACCCCCCAGCGCCCAAAACTGTTCAAGTTCCACATATACACCATATAGGCCGGGGTAACGCCAAAGGCCACGCAGTCGGCCAGCGAATCAAGCTGGATGCCGAAATCGCTTGAACTGCCGGTAAGGCGGGCCACCTTTCCATCCAGCCCGTCCAGCAGGGCGCTTACCAGAATGGCTATGGCGCAGGTTACAAAATTGCCCGCGTGCACGGCCAAAAGGCCCAAAAAGGCCGCGAACATGCTGCCGGTGGTAAACAGGTTGGGTAAAATATATACGCCTTTGTGCAGGGGTAAATTTGGCATTTTGTGAATCCTGTAGCGTGAAAATTTCAGGCCGGCGTCTGGGCGCGGTTCCGGCGGGCCAGGCGGCGCGGCGGAACCGCGTGGTGAATCAGTCAGCCTTTCTTGCCAGCGCGCAATGGCCGGCCAGCACGGTTTCCCCAATGGTAACAGCGGGCTGGTAGCCTTCCGGCAGGTAAAGGTCAACGCGTGAACCGAATTTGATCATGCCGAAGCGCTGTCCGCGCGTCAGCTTGTCGCCTATATCCACCCGGCAGACTATGCGGCGGGCTATAAGACCGGCAATTTGCACCATTGCCCAGTTGTTGCCGGCGGCATCCTCAATGGAATAGGCGCAACGTTCATTGTCTTGCGAGCTTTTGTCAAGGCTGGCGTTCAAAAACAGGCCCTTGTGGTAGGCAATGTTTTTTATTTCGCCTTCAACCGGCATGCGGTTTACGTGCACGTTGAACACGTTCATAAAAATGCTTATGCACTGGCGCATTTCACCGGTAAAAGGATCCGGCGCGCGGGCGATGCGCACAATTTTGCCATCCGCCGGGCTTACGGCCAAATCTGGGTCGGAAGGGGCAACCCGTTCCGGGTCGCGAAAAAAGTTGCAGCAAAAAAAGGTAAGCACAAGAAAGGCAATGGACATAATCCAGCAGCCCAGCAGGGCGAAAATAAAGGCGCTGAAGGCGCAAAGGCCAATGCTGGGCAGGCCTTCCGGGGTTATGCCGGGTGAAGCTTTACGCATGACTGTCTCTTTGGCGGTTTGTGGTTTCAGTGAATGTTTCAAATACTAGCATATTTTTTTCGGTGAATAAAGCCCTGTGTTTGGCAATTTCCCGCCCGGATTTTCCGGCTTGTTCTATACTTAATACCACGTTTTTATATTGGAATGGCCTGATTTTGGCCTTCCGCTTACCCCCTTGTTCGCCCGCAAATGCCCGTCAAAAGGGTAAAAAGACAAAATATAATATTTTGTGCGGGTTATATTTATTTTTTATTGCGCTCAATCAAAAATCCGGCTATCTTTCAAATAACATTAAAAAGCGTTTAGATAGTTTTTTGGGGGTTATTGTCTTATTAACACGAGGGATTTATTATGAAAATGCTGCAAAACATGAAAGTTGGGACAAAAATCATTTTACTGGTGGTCATTCTGCTTGGCTTTATGGGGGGGCTGTCATTTTATTCATTATTGAACCTTAATAATACCAATACTGAACTTTCCGCAATGTATACCATGGACCTGGCTGGCGTGGATATTGCCAAAGAAGCGAATATTGCCCTTATTTCCGCCTCGCGCGCGTTGCGTAACGGGATGGTCTTTTCCAAAGACAAAGAACGCTTTGATAATTATCTGAAAGGGTTTGACGAGCAGTCCGCAAAAGTTACCCAATTGCTGAAAGACGTAGGCGCCAGAAGCACCAACCCGGACACTCAAAAAATATTACGGGATACGCAGGCCGCCGCGGCTGAAGGGCTTGCGGCGGAAAGAAGCATTTTTACCATGCTGCAACAAGGAACGCCTGTACAGGAAGTTGTAGACGACCTTACAGCCGCCAGGGCCAAAGGCGATGCCGCGGACAACCTTATGACCACCCTGAGCCAGGCCATGGGCAAAGAGGCGGAAGACCGCTTCAAAGCCTCTGAAGCCACGTATTCCCGCACTGTTATATTCACCATGTGCGCGCTGGGCCTGGCCCTGATTCTGGGCGGCTTTCTTGGTGTGCTTATCAAGCGGAGCATTGCCAACCCGCTTGTCGATGTCTCGCAAAAGGCCGGCCTTGTGGCCGAGGGCGATCTTAACCAGCATTTCAACACCGAGCGCAGCGATGAAATAGGCCAGCTTGCCGGGTCTTTGGAAAAAATGGTCGGCAACCTGCGGGAACGTATTCATTTTTCAGAACAAAAAACCCAGGAAGCGGCGGAACAAAGCCGCAAGGCCACAGAAGCCATGGGCGAGGCCCAGGTAGCCAAAGACAAGGCGGAAGCCGGGCAAAAGGCCATATTGCAGGCCGCGGAAAATGTGGAAGCCGTTGTGGCCCGCCTTTCAGCCGCCACAGAACAGCTTTCCGCGCAAATTGAACAATCCAGCCGCAGCGCCAGTGTGCAGCGTGACCGGGTTGTCGGTTCCGCCACCGCCATGGAAGAAATGAACGCCACCGTGCTTGAAGTGGCCCGCAACGCAGGCGTGGCCTCTGAAGGGTCGGAAAATGCCCGCCGTAAGGCTGAAGAAGGCTTTGAAATTGTTAAAAAATCCATTTCCGCCCTTAGCGTGGTGCAAACAGATACGCATGCCTTGCGCACAGATATGGAACAGCTGGGCAAGCAGGCAGAATCTATTGGGAATATCATGACGGTAATCAGCGACATTGCCGACCAGACCAACCTGCTGGCCCTGAACGCGGCCATTGAAGCGGCCCGCGCGGGCGAGGCCGGGCGCGGCTTTGCCGTAGTGGCCGATGAAGTGCGCAAACTTGCGGAAAAAACCATGACCGCCACCAAGGAAGTGGGTTCCGCCATCAGCGGTATTCAGCAAGGCACGCAAAAGAGCATTGGCGCGGTGCAGAAAACTACGCAGAACCTTGATGCGGCAAACAACCTGGCAACGGAATCCGGTTCCGCCCTGAATGCCATTGTGCATGAATCTGAACGCACGGCCGACCAGGTGCGCGGCATAGCGGCCGCAGCGGAAGAACAATCCGCCACCAGTGAAGAAATAAACCGCTCGCTGGAAGAAATAAACCGCATTGCGGATGAAACCGCCAAAGTCATGAGTGAATCGGCCATGGCCGTTACCGAGCTGGCCAACCAGAGCAGCCAGTTGCAGGCGCTGGTGCGCGATTTGCGGAAATAGGGATAGTGCCGGGCCAGCCCTTGTTTGTGGGGGCTGGCCCGCGAAATTGACGCCGCCACGGTCTGTGCCGTGGCGGCGTTTTTTATGGCGAATGGTTGTTGGGGGTTGCTTTGGAGGCCATTGCACAATGGCCTCTTTTGAGGGCGGGTGATTTGTCACGGGCGAATGCTATTTTGGACGGATGTCGTTTGGGCGGAAGCTGCTGGGGGCGTCTTTTTTGCGGGCGGTGGTTTCAGGTTTTGCTTGTTTTTCCCTGACCGCAGGTGGGCCGCCTGCCCGGCGGGGGGCAAAGAGGGGGGGCAGCGTTGCCCCCCCCTCTTGCATCTCCCCCCTCCGGCAAGGGGGCTCGCCGCCCCCCTGCGCCCCCGCATTAGGTTGCGGTTTGAGGGGGGAGGCGCTCCCTTGGGGTTGGCTACCCAGCCCGGACAGGCGGAATATCAGGCTCGGAGGCGTGAAGGCGCTGGTCGTTAAGAAGTAACGAGGTTGTGGGGGAGTCTTCTTGGGGTATGGGTGCTGGAGATGGAGATGGAGATGGAGATGGAGAGGGGAGAAGAGATGGAGAGATGGAGAGAAGAGGAAGAAGAGGAAGAAGGGAGTTCCTTGGATGAAGGGTGTCGCTGGTTTTGGTGTTTTTTCCCCTGACCGCAGGTGGGTCGCCTGCCCGGCGGGGGGCAAAGAGGGGGGGGCAGCGTTGCCCCCCCTCTTGCATCTCCCCCCCTCCGGCAAGGGGGCTCGCCGCCCCCCTGCGCCCCCGCATTAGGTTGCGGTTTGAGGGGGGCGTTCCCTTGGGGTTGATTACCCAGCCCGGTTAGATGGAATACTACGGGCGGATACGTGGGGCTTTGGTCGTTAATAGATGGGTTTGGTTTGGGTAGCGGTGGCGTGAGGGCGTTGGTTGTTAAAAGGTGAGGCCGTTGCACGATGAGATTTTTTGTTCTTTTACAAGGAGTACCCTTATCCCGTGGTTCCGTGCGGAGGGAGTATATTCAAGCATATATGACCTTCGCGCGGGATGAAGTACGACGCAGTAAAAGGGCAAAAAGGCCATTGTGGGTACTGTCCAGCATTTTTCGCACATTCCAGGCAGGCAGTGCCACCCGAAAAGTTTATAAGAGGCCCTTGCGCCATGGCCTCGATAATCTATTCCAGCCCGGATTTTTCTTGCAGGATAATTTCCAGAATATCCCGCGCGGCGTAGGGTTTTCACAGGGCGGCGGCATTATTTGCCCGGTTTTCCAGTTTTT
>JAVBMP010000024.1:0-5798 GCA_031552315.1 Desulfovibrionaceae bacterium
AAAAATATCAGCTCTTTTACAGAAAGGCCGTGCTCGCCAAAGGCAAGCACGGCCGCAAAATCAACCAAACAGCCAAAACTATTTGATTTCGACTTCAGCGCCGGCTTCAACCAGCTGCTTCTTGGCGTCTTCGGCCTTGTCTTTCGCAATGCCTTCAAGCAGAACGGACGGGGTGCCGTCAACCTTGTCTTTGGCTTCTTTCAGGCCAAGACCGGTCAGGGCGCGCACAACTTTGATCACGTTGATTTTGTTGGCGCCGGCGCCCTTCAGGTGAACGTCAAATTCGGTCTTTTCTTCCACTTCTTCAACCGGGCCGCCGGCAGCGGGCATGGCCATAATGGCGGCAGCGGGGGCAGCGGCGGAAACGCCGAACTTTTCTTCCAGTTCCTTGATGAACTCGGAAAGTTCAAGGACAGTCATATTGGCAATAAAGTCAACAACTTGTTCTTTGGTAACGGACATTGGGATTCTCCTTTGAGATCAATAAGTTTAATCTGTAAGTTTTCAGGCTGCTTTCTTTTCTTCAATGGCTTTAAGCGCATAAAGCATGCCACGAATAATGTTTGCAAACAGCGAGACAAAGTTGGTGGGCACGGCGTTCATGGTGCCCAGGGCCGTAGCCAAAAGTTCCTGCTTGCCGGGGAGTTTGGCGAGCGCGTCAACCTGCGCGGCGCTAAGGAACTTGCCTTCAAGGCTGCCGTGTCTGACTACAAACTTTTTGCTGGTTTTCGCAAATTCCGTAACCGCTTTCGCAACGGCTACAGGGTCTGCATAACCAAGGGCTACGGCGCAGTTTTCTTTGAAGTCATCTTTGATAACGTCATGCACGCCGTCGGTGAGCGCAATGCGCGCCAGGGTGTTTTTTACGATCAGGAGCTCTCCGCCCACTTCACGCAACTTAACACGCAAACGCGTCATTTCTTCCACCTGCATACCCTTGAAGTCAGAGACAACCGCAATTGAAGCCTTGGAGGTTTTCTCTCTAATGCCTTCAATTATAGCGGCTTTTTGTGTTCTGGTGTTCACTGGGGCTCCTTTGTTAAGAGCTTGGTGTTGCTGGTGGAATTACAGATCTACTTAGAAACCTAAGCCTCGGCAGGTGATTAAGGCTTGCGCCGCCTGCTTTCATCGACCCGAAATTCCCTGTCCTCTAGCCATATATGCGGTTTTAACACCGCCAAGACTGGCGCGGAAAAGCGCCTTCCTTACAAAGCCCCTGCCCACAGGCAAAGGCAGCCGGGAAGCAAGGCCGCCCGGCTGCGAAAATTATGCTGATCACCCTTCCACAAATTTGCGGATAACGGACGGATCCACCTTGAAGCCGGGGCCCATTGTGGTAGAAATGGCCATGGTCTTCATATAGGTGCCCTTGGCGCTGGAAGGCTTCAGGCGGTTGACCTGGTCAAGCAGGGCCTTAAGGTTGCCCATAAGCTTTTCAGTACCAAAAGAAACTTTGCCAAGCGGGGCGTGCAACACGCCGGCCTTGTCAACCTTAAATTCAACGCGCCCGGCCTTGACTTCTTTAACCGCGGCGGCCACGTCAAAAGTAACGGTGCCGGTTTTGGCGTTGGGCATAAGCCCGCGCGGGCCAAGTACACGGCCTATCTGGCCCACAAGGGCCATGACGTCCGGGGTGGCAATGGCGGAATCAAAATCAAGGAAGCCTTCTTTCACGCGGGCCACCAGTTCTTCCGCGCCGACAAAATCAGCGCCGGCGGCCTTGGCTTCCGCTTCCTTGTCGCCTTTACAGAACACCGCAACGCGTACGGTCTTGCCAAGGCCGTGGGGCAACGCTACCGCGCCGCGCACCATCTGGTCGGAATACTTCGGGTCAACGCCAAGGCAAAGAGCCATATCGACGGTTTCATCAAATTTGGCAAAGGAAGCGGCCACAGCTTTGCTGATAGCTTCATCCACCGGCCACACTGCCTGCAAGTCCACATTTTCAACAGACTTGCGATATTTTTTGCCATGTCTGGGCATTGTTGCACCTTTTCCTTAAAAGTCGAATCTCCTGCCGCCCAAAATCCTCAAGCTTGCGCAAGCCCGGCCCAAAGCGCGGGGAGGAAACGGCAGTACGGTTGATTAAACTCGCGTATTTTATTTTTAACCGCCAGCCTTGCCTCTTGTAAGAGGAAACGGGGGCATGCCCCGCCAAGGCGCAACGGCTGGCAGCGTTTGCCGCTGCCAGGGCAACAGCCCTATTTTACTTCAATACCCATGCTCCGCGCGGTGCCCAAAATGGATTTGGTAGCCGCGGCCAGATCTTTGGCGGTAAGGTCGGGCATTTTCACGCGGGCGATTTCTTCAATTTCCTGCATGCTAAGCGCGCCAACCTTGTTACGGTTGGGTTCACCCGAACCCTTCTGCAATTTGGCGGCTTTGGCCAAAAGCACGGAGGCGGGCGGAGTTTTGGTTATAAAGGTAAATGAACGGTCATGGTAAACGGTAATGACAACCGGAATGACCGTGCCCTTGCTTTCAGCGGTTCTGGCATTGAAAGTCTTGCAGAACTCCATAATGTTCAAACCGTGCTGGCCAAGGGCCGGGCCTACCGGCGGCGAAGGGTTGGCCATGCCGCCCGGGATTTGCAGTTTGATCTTGGCAACTTCTTTTTTAGCCATGATAGTTTCCTTCAATATGGCAGGCGTGGCCTGCCTTCCTTCCCGGAAAGACCGGGTTAATTTTCATGCGCCAACCTGCCCGCAGGGGCAAGGCGACCGCCCAGGCTACCCTTTGGAAACCTGAACAAAATCAAGCTCAACCGGGGTTTGTCTGCCAAAAATGGAAACAGATACCCGCAGTTTGCCCTTATCATAATTCACATCTTCCACAGTGCCGTTGAAGCCGCTGAACGGGCCGTCAATAACCCGCACTTCGTCGCCCCGCTCAAAGTTGAACTTGGGCCGGGGCTGTTCATGCCGGGTTTCCATCATGGAAAGGATGCGTTCGGCCTCGCTGTCACGCATAGGGGTGGGGTGGTTTTTGCCCCCGACAAAGCCTGTAACCTTGGGTATGGATTGCACCAGGTGCCAGGATTCGTCTGTCATGACCATGCGCACCATGATGTAACCGGGGTAGAACTTGCGGGTGAAGGTCTTTTTTTCCCCGCGCACCAGTTCAATAATGCGCTCTGTGGGAATAATCACTTCCTGTATGGCGCCCTTGTCTTGCCCGGTGCGCATCATTTCACGTATGGTCTGGTCTACCCGGTTTTCAAAGCCGGAATAGGTATGAATTATATACCAGCGCGCCTTTGGCTCCTGGGGCGGCAAATTCAGGTCAAAATCCGTCATGGCTACTTACCAAGGCTGAGTATGAGTTCAGAGAGCTTGACCAGACCAAGGTCAAGAACGCCAAGGAATATGGACATGACAACAACCAGAATGAGCACGGCGAGGGTGGTAACTTTTATTTCCTTGCGGGAAGGCCAGCTTACTTTTTTCAGTTCCAGCCTGGATTCTTCAAAATAATCACGCAAAGAAGCAACCTTAAGCGCCAGGCCGGAAGGCTTTTCGGCAACGACCGGGCCTTTTCCGCCTTTTATGACGTTAGTGTTCGCGTTCTTTTCTTTAGTGCTCATGGAGTGCCCCTGGTCATTAAGAAGGCCTGAAGGCCTGTATATAATCTGACGCCGCAAACGCGGCCAAAAGTCAATGGCAGGGCAGGAGGGATTCGAACCCCCAACTTGCGGTTTTGGAGACCGCCGCTCTAGCCGTTAGAGCTACTGCCCTGTGTTGGGCGCGGCGCCCGGCCTGTTAGGGAAAGGCGCCGCGTTTGAACGTTATCTATTTGGTTTCGCGATGTACTGTAACTTTCTTGTCCCAGGGGCAATACTTTTTCAGTTCAAGGCGGCCGGTTGTATTCTTTTTATTCTTGTTGGTAGCGTAATTGCGCCGCTTGCATTCTGTGCAGGCAAGCTGAATATTGATGCGCATGAGTTACTCCAGAATTTCAGAAACAACGCCGGAACCAACGGTGCGGCCACCTTCGCGGATAGCGAAGCGCAGGCCCTGTTCCATGGCGATGGGGTTGATCAGCTCTACCAGGAAGGTAGCGTTGTCACCGGGCATAACCATTTCAACACCTTCAGCCAGGGCAATGATGCCGGTGATGTCAGTGGTGCGGAAATAGAACTGCGGGCGGTAACCGGTAAAGAACGGGGTGTGACGGCCGCCTTCTTCCTTGGAAAGAACATACACTTCCGCTTTGAACTTCTTGTGCGGGGTGATGGATTTCGGGGCGGCAAGAACCTGGCCGCGTTCAACGTCTTCACGCTTGATGCCGCGCAGAAGGGCGCCGATGTTGTCGCCGGCCTGGCCCTGGTCAAGCAGCTTGCGGAACATTTCAACGCCGGTGCAGGTGCTTTTTACGGTGGGCTTGATGCCCACGATTTCAACTTCTTCACCCACCTTGATTATGCCACGTTCCACACGGCCGGTAACAACGGTACCGCGGCCGGATATGGAGAACACGTCTTCAATGGGCATAAGGAAGGGCTTGTCAATGGCGCGTTCCGGTTCCGGAATGAAGGAATCGCAAGCGTCAAGCAGTTCAATAATGGGCTTGGTGTTCGGGTCGTCAAGGCTGGAAGCTTCCAGGGCCTTGAGGGCGGAACCGCGGATAACCGGGGTGTCGTCGCCGGGGAAGCCGTAGGTGCTGAGCAGTTCGCGCACTTCCATATCAACCAGTTCAAGCAGTTCGGCGTCGTCAACCATGTCGCACTTGTTCAGGAACACAACCAGGCTGGGCACGCCAACCTGGCGGGCAAGCAGAATGTGTTCACGGGTCTGGGGCATGGGGCCGTCAGTGGCGGCAACAACTATAATACCGCCGTCCATCTGGGCGGCGCCGGTGATCATGTTTTTGATGTAGTCGGCGTGGCCGGGGCAGTCAACGTGGGCGTAGTGGCGAATGGGGGTTTCATATTCCACGTGAGAGGTGGAAATGGTAATGCCGCGCTCTTTTTCTTCCGGCGCCTTGTCTATTTCGTCATAGGAAATAAACTTGCCGGTGCCCATACGCATATTGGCAATTTTGGTAATGGCGGCGGTAAGAGTGGTCTTGCCGTGGTCAATGTGACCGATGGTGCCAATGTTTACGTGAGGCTTTGTGCGCTCAAATTTTTCCTTACCCATGATTTACTCCCTGCTTTTTAGCATTATTTGCGGATTTAACCGAGTTCAAAAAAGATGGAGCCCATAAGCAGAGTTGAACTGCTGACCTCATCCTTACCAAGGATGCGCTCTACCTACTGAGCTATATGGGCATTTGGGGACATTCCGGCAAGAAACGGGGCGCATTTTTGGTGGAGCGGGAAACGAGATTCGAACTCGCAACCCTCAGCTTGGAAGGCTGATGCTCTAGCCGTTGAGCTATTCCCGCGCAAACGCCGTAGTTCTCCGACAGAATACCTGAAGTTTCCGTCTCCTACAGCCTACATCGCCACCCTTGGGGGCCATGCAAGACAGGTCAAGCTATTGCCATAAACACGAAGTAAATGCAAGCCCAAAATACTGCCTTACAAAAAAACGATGAGCTGACGCGTTGCGCCACACTTGGCGGCGCGAAAATTTCTGGTGGTGGGGGGTGGATTTGAACCACCGAAGTCGTAAGACGACAGATTTACAGTCTGTTCCCTTTGGCCACTCGGGAACCCCACCACATGGAGCTGGCGATGGGACTTGAACCCGCAACCTGCTGATTACAAATCAGCTGCTCTGCCAATTGAGCTACACCAGCTAAGGAAAGATGCTTCTAACCGCAGCCCGGATAAAAAGCAAGAAAAAAATGTAAAA
>JAVBMP010000131.1:0-8756 GCA_031552315.1 Desulfovibrionaceae bacterium
GTAACCGGCCCGAGCGGCGAGGAAGTCTACACGGACGAATACGGCCGCGTAAAGGTGCAATTCCATTGGGACAGGCTGGGCCAGCGTGATGAAAACACCACCTGCTGGGTGCGCGTGGCAGATTCCTGGGCCGGGCCAAACTTCGGCTTCATCCAAATTCCGCGCATCGGCCAGGAAGTAATGGTGGAATTTATGGAAGGCGACCCCGACAGGCCGGTAATAACCGGCCGGGTCTATAACCAGGTGCACATGCCGCCCTGGCAGCTGCCGGAACAAAAAACCCTTTCCGGCATCCAAAGCCGGGAATTTAAGGGCGGCCAGCGCAACCAGCTGGTGCTGGACGACACCCAGGGCCAGGTGCAAGCCCAGCTTTCCAGCGACCACGGGCTTTCACAATTGAACCTAGGTTACATCACAAGGGTAAACCACCGCACAGGCCGCGAAGACTTCCGGGGTGAAGGGTTTGAATTAAGGACAGACGGCTGGGGCGTGCTGCGGGCCGCCAAGGGGCTGTACCTAAGCACCCACACGCGCAACCGCGCGATTGAGCATCAAAAAGAGATGCGTGAGGCAGTGGACGGGTTGCAGCGTTCTCTTGAACAGCATGAAGCTCAGGGAAAATTCGCGGTAGACCATAAAGCCCAATCTGATGTGGAGGATTTGAAAAAAATAGTCGAATCCCTTCAAGCACAGCTGGATGAAATCAAAGGCGGCGGCAAAACCCATGGGGAACTGATAACGCCGCAAATGGTACTTTCATCATCTTCCGGCTGCGCCATCAACGCGGAAAATACCTTGCAACTGCGCGGGGGTGAACACACAGCCCTTACGTCCGGCGGGCACACTTCAATGGCCAGCGGCGCAAATTTTCTGGCTACCGCTTTGGGAAAAATCAGCCTTTTCGCCCACCGCCTGGGCATAAAAATGTTCGCAGCGCAAGGCAAGGTTGAAATACAGGCCCAGTCAGACGCCATTGATGTGATTGCAGAACAGGTTCTTACCCTCATAAGCGCCAAAAAATCTGTGGAAATAGCGGCAGCGGAAGAAATTAAACTAAGCTGCGGCGGCAGCTACATAAAAATCAACAGCAGCGGCATTGAACAGGGCACAAGCGGCGAATGGGTGGCCCACGCGGCAAATCACAAATTTTCCGGCCCCAGGCAGGAAAAAGTAACCCTGCCGGATTTTAACGCCCCCGGCAACAACTGGATGGGCCTTGCGGTATTTGGCGACAACCTGCAACCCATAGAAGATATAGAGATCAAATACACCGCCACATTTTTGGATGGAACCCAAAAACAGGGCACGCTTGATGCCAGCGGCCGGGCCATGCTGGAAAATGTGCCACCCGGCCAGGCCACAGTGATTTACGAGTTTCCCCCTCCTGTTGAAAAAGAACGTGAAACCATGGATGCCTTACTGCCATTGTTTTATGAACTTACAGGAGAACTGTGATGCCAAGTTGGTGGGAAGATGCATGCTATTATATGTATATAGGGCTGGAAGCGGAAAGAATCAGTCAAATCGCATTAGTAACTGATGCGATTGAGCTGGCATCCAACGTGACTGATGAGGTTGTAGATACAATTCTTGCCCCAGTTACCTGGGTAGTCGTGGCGCTGCAAGGTGACTGGAATGATAACCGGACTCCGGCCCAAATTGCAGCGGATTCTATTCTATCCATGATTCCCATAATTGACCTGATTTTTGATATCCGCGACCTTGCCGCCAACTGCAAAAAATTGAATGATGATCTCTCGGACAAAGGCGCCTGGCTTAGCTTTTGCCTTTGCCTTATAGGCCTTTTTCCAACCGCTGGTTCCCTTGTTAAGGGTGTGTTGAAAATTCTGTTCGTTTACGCAAAAAAATTTGGAGATTATAGCGTAATTGTAGCAGTGGATAAAGGCATTGCTGCTGTCAACATGTTCCTTACCAATGAAAAAGTTGTAAAAATTATCAAATCGTGGGATATTGGCAAATGCTACACCATGGTTGCCGATAAGGCCCGTGAACTGGCTGGCCTGGTCAGCTCAAGCTCCCTTGCTGCCAAATTTAAAAATACCATTGATAATTTCGCGCTGCTTATTAAAAAGCTTGAAAGTTTTCCCGGTATACCTGACGAACTGATTTTGTCTTTGAAGGGCAAACATGCATCTATGGTTGCCATTCGAGAAAAAATGGATGAATATATTGCCAGTTGCCTTGGCCCGTTAAGCTATATTTTGAATGGCATCGCGAAACGGCTGGATGAATACGCCCTGGCCGCAAGCGCCGGCGCTGGCAAAGGGGCCTGTTCCGTTGCGGAAGCAACCAAAGCGGTAAATGAAATGTCCGCCGCCGCGCACGCCCCTTCACGCGCCACAACCGCTGCTGCGGAAGTTCCAGCCGGAAGCGCGGCCAAGGCGGCGGACGCGCCAGCGGAACTTCCCGCAAAAACCCCAGAAGGAACACACAAACCGCAGACTGAAACCACTACCCTTACAACAGATGCGGAAAAAAAGGCCCAGTCCGACGCGCAAAACCCGAATGTTGCGGGGGATACAAAATTGGGCCGTGAGGACATGCCCCAAAGCACCAATGCGGAAAAAGCATTGTTTGGCGAAGTGGTCAGTGATGATTACATGCAACGGGCGGGGCACACGCCAATGTTGGATATTGATCGTGATCCTATAGACAACTTACCTCTCAAATCTCGTGACAATTACTTGGTTGATGGAGTATACAAAAAAAATCCTCCCCCCAAAAAATATATTATTACCGAAGCAAAGTACAGAACAAACGGTAAATTTACTGAAAGCAAACTACCTTCCACCAAAGGTAGTACGAAAGGAGACACCTATTACCCCGAAGCCAGGCAGATGGACGATGACTGGATATTACCGAGGTTGAAAAAAGATCCTGCACTTATGCGTGAAGATATTCGTGATATGGAAGGTAACTATGAAAGATGGGTACTTGTTGTGGATCCAGATAGAAATGTTACTAATGTAATAAAACTGTAAAGCCATAATCTTAAGGAAATAAGCATGCAGCCGCTAGAACAGAGAAAACGTGATCCTTTTTTTACGGACGCAGCATATGAAGGGTGCTTAGAAGAGGCAGAAGCAATACTTCATGGATCAAAATTTGTAGAAGATCGCTCCGTAATAAAGGCTAACTTTGACGATAAAGGCGCCAGGCAAGTCAGTTTCGCTCGTGTGCGCTATTTAATCGAAAATGTCTGGGCATGTTATTCCGCTGGAGACCCAATCACAGATATGCGAGAACGCGTACAGTATGTATTTGAAGATTTGCAAAGGCATAAAGATGCTTTTCCTGATAAGTCTTTTAAACTTTGGGAAGCAGATTCGTATTACTTTACACTATTATTGATGAGCTGGGCAGTGTTGTTCAATTTACCAGAAAAAATGGTAACGCTTGATATGTACACCAGTAAAGAGCAAAATGACGGAGAAGATCCTTTAATGTATATGTTTTTTAGCAATTTGGGCATTAAAAATTTCTCTGGAAAAAATGCTGAATTGCTGCATCCCTCCCCATACGCTATTTTATATGACGCGTTGCGAAAAAATGATAAAACAGCACAACAAAAGGCTATGGTGGAGTATCTAAAAAAATGGTATAAAGGCAAAGCAATAAAAGCTTGCTATTGGCATAACCTTCACTCTGCCAATCCTCCTATGCACCTTGGCTACTGGGCCTTTGAAACCGGCATGATTACCGTGCTGAACGGCCTGGACGACAGCTCCTACCGCCACCTGAACTTCTACCCGCGAGACCTGGTGGACTACGGCAAAGAACAAGGCTGGCATGAAGAACTGCGGGAAAAACTGCAAGGTTAGACAGTGTTGTCAAAAGAGCAAATTTGGTCATCTGGCAAGGAAAAAAGACTTTTTATAAAAGGAATGTACTCTTGCGGTACACTGTTCCGGCATAACCCAAGGAACCAGACATGTCCCTAAAAAAGCAAGGCAAAGGCGTTATCCGCCTTGGCGATTCCACCACTCACGGCGGCAAGGTGGTTTCCGTAGTCCACACCCCAACTGACCAAAACCTGCCCATTGCCTGCGTGGGCGACATTGTGGCCTGCCCCCTGTGCAAGGGCGTGTTCCCCATTGCGGAAGGTGACGCCCAGTGCACCATCATGGGCACACCCGTGGCCTTCCACGGCCACAAAACCGCCTGCGGGGCCATGCTGATAAGTTCGGTTTAGCGGAATCCGACGTGGCCCGCTTCCTGCCCGGCCACGTCTTCAGCATAACCTGGCACCCGCGCGGCGACGTGAACGCCGAATGGTTCATTACCGCCACCCGCCACCACGGCGAACAGCCCGGCGTGCTGGAACATGAAGCGCCATCCTCAGAACCGGGGGCCGGGCGGGGCCTGCGCTACAGCTCGCAAATTCGGGCCATTCCTCAAAGCGCCCGCTATGTGCCGCAGTGGGAACACCCCAAGCGCCGGGAAGATGGCCTGCAATCGGCCATAGTAACCGGCCCGAGCGGCGAGGAAGTCTACACGGACGAATATGGCCGCGTAAAGGTGCAATTCCATTGGGACAGGCTGGGCCAGCGTGATGAAAACACCACCTGCTGGGTGCGCGTGGCAGATTCCTGGGCCGGGCCAAACTTCGGCTTCATCCAAATTCCGCGCATCGGCCAAGAGGTAATGGTGGAATTTATGGAAGGCGACCCAGACAGGCCGGTAATAACCGGCCGGGTCTACAACCAGGTGCAAATGCCGCCCTGGCAGCTGCCGGAACAAAAAACCCTTTCCGGCATCCAAAGCCGGGAATTTAAGGGCGGCCAGCGCAACCAGCTGCTTCTGGATGACACCCAGGGCCAGGTGCAGGCCCAGCTTTCCAGCGACCACGGGCTTTCACAATTGAATTTAGGCTACATTACCCGCATAAAAAATTTGGATGGGCGGAAAGATTTCCGTGGAGAAGGTTTCGAATTGCGCACAGACCATTGGGGAGTGCTGCGGGCGGGAAAAGGCCTTGTAATAAGCACTAATGCAAGAATCAGCGCGGCCGGGCATCAAAATGATTTAGGTGAAGCCGCTGAAGTTTTACGGGCTTCAACCGCCCAACATGAAGAACAGGCGCAAATTGCGGCTTCAAGGAATGCGCAGGATGAAGGCGATATCGCGCAACCGGCGGAAGCAATAAAACGCCAGGCAACGGAAATAATCGGCAACGGTAAAAAATATGGTGAAATGGCCGCCCCCCACCTTCTGCTTTCCAGCCCGGCGGGCATTGCCTTGGCCACTCCTGAAAACATACACTTGGCTAGCACCGGCCACACGGCCATCACTGCGGCTGGCGAGGCCTCACTGGCAACTTCGCGTTCATTTCTTGTCACTGCTCTAAAAAAAATCAGTTTATTCGCCAAACAAATGGGTGTGCGCATCTTCGCCGGAAAAGGCAAGGTGGAAATTCAGGCCCAATCTGATGGTATGGATCTTATTGCAGATAAAGACCTGCGCATTTTAAGCGCCACCAGCAATATTGAAATTGGCGCGAAAGAAGAAATTTTGCTACACGCCGGCAAAAGCTATATCCGCATAAATTCTAATGGAATTGAAATAGGTACCAAGGGCAAGTTCACTGTGCACGCGGCCTCGCACGCCTTTGAAGGCTCAAAAGGCCTTGATAAACCTTTTGCTATTGACCTGCGCGAATGGCCGGACGGAAAAGTTACCCTTGATCACCGCTATCATGATGATACCCCGGTACACAACGCGCCTTTTGAGGCTATTCTTTCAGACGGCAGCCTCAGAAAAGGCACGCTGGATTCCTCCGGCAAAGCGGTGCTGGAAGGCATACCCCCAGGCCCAATAAGCGTGCGTTACGGGCCGGATCAGCGCCCATACAAACCGGCGGAACTGCCTGCTAACCCGCGTTATGGGAAAAAGCCAACAACACTCCACAACAACAGCAAGAAAGGTGAAAGCTGATGTGTCCTTACAACTCTTGCATAACCCCGGAATACGCCGCAGGTATAAACGCCTTTGCGCATGACGCGCTGGAGACAACCTATCAGGCCTTGCTTGGGGAATTTAATGAAGACCCTACCGTTGCTGCCGCCGTGCTTGATGCCGCAATAAGTTGCGTGCCGGTCGTAGGTGAAGTGGCAGATGTAAGGGATATTATTGCCATAACCATACGTTGGCGCCGCGACCCGCAAAAAATGACAGAAGTTATGGAATGGATAAGTATGTCTTGCTGTTGTCTTGGGCTCATCCCTGTTGCGGGCGGAGCACTCAAAGGCATGGGCCGCCTTGTCGTACATCATCCTGACGTTGCGCTTGAACAAGCGCAACAACTTGTAAAACTGTGCAACCATACTGGTTCTGGCAATGCGGAGAGTTTCCTCAAAACCTTCAAGTTTAAAAACTATGAAAGTCAACTCTTGCAGGTGGTTGACAAATTCTTTGATGCCATCATAGATGTTCTTGATTCGCCAATAATGCCTTCTTCCACCAAAAGCTGGATAGAATTTCTAACCAAGTTGAAAAAAGACGCCAGAGAGATGATTCCCAAGGCCTTGGACGAGTTGGACAAGCTTTTCAGCAAAGCTCAAGGTCATATTGATGAAGCTGGAGAAAATACATCAAAGCAAATTGAGCATGTTAAATCTCCAACCGGGGCGGACATGCCGCCGCAACGTAGCGGGGAAGGTGGGTTAAGTAACAAGGAACCGCAAAAAGGTGGAAAGGCGCAAAGCGGGAAGGCGGCAATAAAAGAAACTGATGCAATAACATGGGTTACTAACAATAGTGGCGAACTTGCCGCCAAGGGCTTAACCAATGTCAAGGCGGATAATCTTCTCAATTTTTCCGCCGACATCGTTCCATACATTGCTTCACTCAAAAATCAGCCTATATGGCGGGTGCATGGTCCCTCAGTGCCGAACAAAAAGCTGGAAGCAATGGCACCTGGCACTAAAGCTCCAGATACAGGAATAGGAGGCAATTGGTGGGGAACTGGGCCAATGCCGAAAAATGCGCAAGAATGGCGGGAAACATCAGCTGTTCTTGATGAATGGAATGCGGATGGAAAAATAACTTCCATAACTATACGGGAAGGGCGTGATATTCACGCTGTAAACGGCGGAGTGGCGGAACAGAGACTTGGCCAATTTCTTCCAGGCGGCGGCGGACAGGTACTTTTAAATAAAGAACAGTTAGATGATGTGTTTAAAGTGCTTGAAAATATTTCTGAAAAATCAAATCTTTTATCTGGTAAAATGCCTTCCTTGCCCCACGGGGCAACCGGAGAAATAACCAGCATAGGCAAACGCGGCGAAATTGAAGGAAAAATACGCATGCCGGATGGCACGGAGGTTGATTTTAAACACATTGACATGCGTGATAAAAATAAATTCCCGGAATGGGCCGATGTTAATGAAAAATACGGATGGGACAACTATGCCGCCCATGACTTGAGTGTTTCCTGGTACGAATTGGCACCAGGGGCTATTCTTCCCAAAGGGCAGGAGCCAGACTCCACACAGCAGCAATAAGAGAAAGGAAATATTATGTGGATCTACCCGAATGAATTACCGGAACAGGTGCGCCGCCAGTGGTTTTGGATTATAAAGCGCCACACCTCATATACCGCATGGCTAAGGGCCTATGAAGCTTATGAAAGGCTTATTAGCAAAATGGAAAGCCTGCTCCCGGAACTGCACGGTAAGCCGTATGGAACCTACGGCATTGGACTAGGTACACACTACGAACATATTTTCAAAGAATGGCCAGCCTGGGAAGGAGAAAAGGTTAAAAAGGCAAGATTCCAAAAATCTTTAAGCATGTTGCGAGCAGGCGACAAGCGCGTTTTGTCACTCAGCAGAGATAGAAACCTGATGTTACTTTTGTTGCCTAATATTGCGAATCTAATACGCACCACGCATTATTCATTTTTGGGTGAACATGTCCATGAAGGGCCCAGTGAAATATACGAGCTAACTATACCGGAAAAAGCAACATTGCAACAACTGGCTTGGGAAGCCGACAACCTGGCCGAAGAGAATGTCACATATACCAACACGCGATTCCGAGCCCAAAATAGCGGTTTTGATGCCAGAATTATGTATGATAAGGAAAAAAACATATTGTTCGCATTTCTTTTGAATACTCCACCAACAACTGACACTCAACTCGTTAATATTTTAACCCGCTACCCAATTCCGCAAAACCTCCCACCTGTGCCGGAACCTGTTTTATTCCCAAACAGGCCACGCGCCTGGTGGGCCCCAAATAGCGCCAAAGGCGGCCCGCTGGTTGTGGAAAGCGATAAGGTAATTACCGCGCACGGCATTTATATTTCTGAACCGTTTGAATATCTGCGCTACCTTCATGCAGGAACCTACGCGCCCTATCTGGATGCGGACAAACAGAATGACATCTCCTGCCGCTGGACTCTAATCTGGCTTGATAACCGCTATGAAAACGGTGCGCCCATTCCGGATGAAGAATCCCTCTATTTCCCGGAAAAACAGGAAAACACCATACCGAATGCGGAACTAACCGCCAGGCCGGGCGATATTTGCCCGCGCAGCGGCACTTGGCGCAGCAACCTGCTTTTAACGGGAGACCATTATATAAACAAGGGCGATGTCATGCCGGGCCCGAAACAAAATGAGCTTGGCACTATTATCTGGTTTTGGATCAAGAACGAACCGCCTGTAAAAAAATAATTATGTATTGAACATCAATAAAAAGGCCCCCCCCAATGTCCCTGAAAAAACAAGGCA
>JAVBMP010000033.1:0-28931 GCA_031552315.1 Desulfovibrionaceae bacterium
CTTATGCCGCCGTTCATCACTTCTGTTGCCGCCTGTTCAAAGCGCCCGGCCATTCTGTCCAGCAGGTCGGCGCAAGCGCCAAGCGATTCCGCCGCCACCGGCCCGCGCCGTTTGGCCCAGGACGCTATGTAGGCCAAGGTGTCCGGGTCAAGGTTTCTGGCGTCATCATGCGACATAAAGGCGGTAATGGCGTTGCGGGCCTTTTCTTTGGCTTCAAGCTGTTTTTTGTAATCCGCCTCAAGGTCTGCAAGGCGCGTGCCGGTAAGCCCGGCCTGACGGCCCTTGCTGTAGGCAAGCGCCGCGTGCTGGGCCCGCCCGTCTTGCCCCACAAAAGCGCTTACCGCGTTATACGCTTCCGGATAGCGGGAATAGTTGCGCAAGGCAGATGCCAGGTTTTTGGCTTCCCGCGCATAAAGTTTATACATATCCGCCTGTTCCGGCTGGGTAAGTGAACGCGGCTGCCCGTTATGGTTATAAAGGCGGTGCAGAGCGGCATCATTCATAAATTTCATGAAGTTGTCCGCATAAAGCTTTTCCAGCGCCTGCAACATTTCCGGGGCCATTACGTAGGTAAGCACCTTTACGCGGGCCAGGTTGCGGCTTTCCGCGTCTTTGACCTCCGGCACCTTGAAGCCGATAAAGCGGTTGCCGTAACGCCCGTTCAAATGGCGTATATTCAAAGTGGTCATACCGGCGTTGTTGTCATAATCCGGCCGGGTATGCGGGGGCCAGTAATTTTCCACCAGCACGCGGGCCAGGTCTTCCACAAAGCCAAGGCGCACGACAGAATCTTCCCGGTACATTGAAAGCACGCGGCCAGAAACCGGAATGCGTTCCGGCCCAGAAGCATCCGACCCAGAAGCGTCCGAACCAGATCCGTCCGCTGCGCCGCGCACCACGCGCGGCTTTTCAGACGGCTGGGGCTTTACGCCGGCCTGTCCGCCGGAAATGCCTTCCGCGCCACCGCGCCGCGCCCCTGACTGTGAAGGCGTGGAAGAAGACTTTTGCCCGGCGGGCTGTTGCGGCTGGTCAAATTCCTGCCCGGCATCCAGGCCTTGAACAGGCCCGGAAACCACGCCGCCGGATCCTTCTCCGCCCTGTTTCCCGCCCGGCTCGCCAGGCTGTTTCCCTGCCTGCTCGCCGGGCAGCTCGCCGGGCTGTTTCAGGGGTTGTTCACCGTCCGCTTTTTGCGTTTGCCCTTCAGGTGGGGCCAACGGCTGGCCGCTTGCCCCGCGCTGATCCGCGCCGTTCTTGTCAAAAACATGTACTTTATCTGGAGAAACGGCCTGTTCCGGCGTTTGCTCCGGCGTAAATTCCGGGCCTTGCCCATCGCCCAGGGGCGGCGCGGGCTGATCGGTCGCGCTTACGGACTGTTGCCCCTGCTGTCCGGCATCTTGCGCGGCGGGCGGCACGGCCACGGGCGGCGGCGTCCACACCTTCGCGGGCTGGGCCTGTTCCGGCGGGCTGGGCTGTTTTGCGGGCGCGGCTACCGGCGCGGGGGTTGTGCTGCTTGACTTGGCGTCATTATTGCCCACATTGTCGATAATTTTTTTGGCTACAAACCAGCCGCCCGCCCCGGCAGCTACCATAAGACCCAGCAGAAGCGCCGATGTGGCCGCCTTGCGCCCGGTAATTCCGGCAGGTTTGCCTTTGGGGGTGGCGCTTTTTTCCGTTTTACTCATACAGCATATCCATTTTGATAATAAAAAAAGGCGCGTTGCCAACTTGCTGGCACTCAGGCCAATCAAAACTACATTTGCCGCCAGGCGCGGCGTACAGTTTCAGCATTTTCTTGCAAAACCCGGTTTACGGAATCCGGGGTCAAAAACCGCAAAGAACGCCCTTCAAGCCAGCGGCTGCGCAAAAAAGATGAACTAAGGTCAAGGCGCAGCAGGGGCAGGAACATTATGTGCCCGCCGCGCGGCAGGCGGTAGGCCAGCCGTTCATGCCCGCCGGGGCCAAGAAGGCACACTTCTTCCGCCAGGGGCCACAGGCGGGCCACGTCCTTCTGGAACACAAGCTCGTCAACCCCGGCCCGGGCGGCCACAACAAGATCCGCCAGGGTGGAAAGTTCTTCCCACTTCTTCCAGGTGTCAAAGCCTGCAAGGTCTATGCCGCCCATAACAAAATACAGGCGGGCGCTCGCTTCTTTTTGCCTGTAATAGCTTAATGTGTCAATGGTATAAGAAACACCGTCCCTTTCCCCTTCCAGCGGGTTTACAAGGACTTTTTCCACCCCCGCAAAGGCGCTTTGCAACATGGCAAGGCGCAGGGCAAACGGCAAAAGGCTGTTTGCCGTCTTGTGGGCCGGGCTGGCGCAGGGCACAATATCCACCCTGTCCGGTTCCAGCGCCTCCAAAACCTCCACGGCAAGGCGCAAGTGCCCGTAATGCACCGGGTTGAAGGTGCCGCCCAAAAGGGCTATGCGATGTTCATTTTCCATGGATTCATCGTTCCTATTCGCGCACCTGCCCGTTACCCATAAGCACATAGCGCAAGGTGGTCAGTTCCCGCAAGCCCATGGGGCCGTAAGCGTGCAGTTTGCAGGTGCTTATGCCTATTTCCGCCCCAAGGCCAAGCTGCCCGCCGTCATTAAAGCGGCTGGAAGCGTTCACCGCCACAAGGGAAGCGTCGGCTTCCCGCACAAAGCGCATGGCCCGGCTGTGGTTTTCAGTACAGATGACTTCTGAATGGCGTGAACCGTGGGCCGCGATATGTTCCAGGGCTTCATCAATATCTTTAACCACTTTTACCGACATTACAAGGTCATGGAACTCCTGCCCGTAATCTTCCGCCCCGGCGGCCCGGCATTTTGCCCCGGCCTTTTCCAAAAGCGGCAAGGAAGCCGGGCAGGCCCGAAATTCCACCCCCGCCCCGCCCAGGCGGCGGGCCAGCATGGGCAAAAAGGCGTCCGCCTCTTCCCGGTGCAACAAAAGGCATTCCAGCGCGTTGCAGGCGCTTGGCCTTTGCGCCTTGGCGTTGAACACTATTTCCAGGGCATCCTCAAGCCGCGCCCCGGCATCCACAAAGGTATGGCACACGCCCTTGTCGTGCTTCAGCACCGGCATGCGGGCTTCGGCGCTTACCCGGCGGATAAGCCCTTCCCCGCCGCGCGGTATCATTACATCAATATATTCATCCTGGCGGCACAGGGCGCTTACCGCTTCCCTGTCCACCACGGGCACGCTTTGCGCGGCTTTGGGCGGCAGCCCGGCATGGGCCAGGGCATCGGCCACCACCTGGGCCAAAATGGCGTTGGAACGCCGGGCCTCTGACCCGCCGCGCAAAATAATGGCGTTGCCCGCCTTAAGGGCCAGAATGGCCGCGTCAACCGTGACATTGGGCCGGGCCTCGTAAATCATGCAGATAACGCCAAGCGGCACACGCATGCGCCCCACCAGCAGGCCGTTGGGCCTTTGCCATTGTTCTTCTGTAGCGCCCACCGGGTCCGGCATGGCGGCTATATCCAGCGCGGCCTGTTCCATTTCCCGCAAAATATCCGGGGTAAGGGCCAGGCGTTGCAGTTTTGGCGCATCCAGCCCATTCTGGCGGGCTTCCGCGCAGTCTTCCTCATTGGCCCGCAAAATTTCCTTTTCTCTTTCACGCAACAATTCCGCCACCTTGCAAAGGGCGGCGTTTTTACGGGCCGGGGCCGCATGGGCCATTATGCGGGAAGCGTTTTTGGCCTGTTTGCCAAGTTCTGTAATCAGGCTTTCAATTTCTGCGGCCATTGCAAGACTCCTGAATTTTATAATATACCGATTTTATTTGTTTTGCCCCTGTATTCTGCCAGAAAAAATATTTGAAAGCAAGCTGGAAGAGTTTGACATTTGGGCATTACGCGCTTACAACAAAACACCAATTCTGAACGCGGTCAAGGAGCATATTGCAATGAATAAAGAAAAAAATTCGCCAATTGATGCAAATAACAAAAAACCCGAAGCCAAAAACCTGCTGGATTCCATTCAGGAAGAAGTGGCCCCCGAAGTTTCCCCCCTGCTTGTCTTTATAGCCAAATACGGGCGAAAAATCGCCCTTGTCTTTCTGCTGCTTATAGTTGCCATAGCCGCGCTTGGCATATGGCGCAGCGTAAGTTCTTCAAACTTGCAGGAACAGCGCATCGAGCTTGGCAAACGCCTGGAAATTACAGACCCGGCTGAACGGTTGAAGGCGCTGGAAGCCTTTTTGCCGGAAGCGGACAACAGCTTGAAAGTTTCTATACTGCTGGAAGCGGCCAAAGCCGCCCAGGGCCTGAACGACTACGCAAAGGCGGAAGCCTTGTGGAAAGAAATCGCCGCCAAAACCGAAGGGGCCTTCAAGCTGAACGCCGTATTCGCCCAGGCCGGTTGCCTGGCCCAGCTTGGCAAGGAAGATCAGGCCATACGCCTTCTGGAAGACCAGCTCAAGGCCGCTTCAGGCAAAAAAGATGAAGAAAGCGATGCCACCAAATTCATGCTGCTTTCACGCGTGGCCAGCCTGGCGGAAAGTTCCGGCCAGCTTGACAAGGCCATAGAATATTATGAAATTATGGTGAAAGACCCGGCCTTTGCCCGCAACAAGTCGGAACTTGATCAAAAAATCGCTTCCCTGCGCCAAATGCGGGATAAAAAATAACCAGCCGGAGTAAGCTATGAACAACCCCCTGCTTGAACAGGAAGGCGGGCAAACCCTGTTGCTGCTTGGCAATGAGGCCATTGTGCGCGGTGCGCTTGAAGCCGGTGTGAACATGGTTTCCTGCTACCCCGGCACCCCGTCTTCCGAAGTGCCGGATACCTTCTACAAACTGCGTTCCGGCAACCGCTTTGCCATGGAATATTCCATAAATGAGAAGGTGGCCCTTGAAGTGGCGGCCGGGGCGGCCCTTAGCGGGGCGCTTACCCTGGTTACCATGAAGCATGTGGGCGTGAACGTCGCGGCGGATCCGCTGTTCACCGCCGCCTATGTGGGCCTGCCCGGCGGCATGGTGCTGCTTTCCGCCGATGACCCGGGCTGCCATTCCAGCCAGAACGAGCAAGACAACCGCATCTACGCGCGTTTTGCCGGCCTGCCCTGTTTTGAACCGGCCACCGCGCAGGAAGCCAAAGATATGACGCGCGACGCCCTGCTGTTTGCCCGCGCCACCCAGCAGCCGGTGATGCTGCGCACCACTACGCGCGTAAGCCATTTGCGCGGCCCGGTAACCCTTGGCCCCCTGCCGGCGGAAGGCGCGCCCCTTGTGCCCTTTGAACGCAACACCCAGCGTTTTTTGCCCATACCTTCCGTGGCCCTGAAGCGCCACCCCATTCTGGCCCAAAACCTTGAAGCCATACGCGAACAGGTGGAAGCTTCCCCCTGGAACCGTGAACACGGCCAGGGCAAAACCGGCGTAATAGCCAGCGGCATAAGCCGGGCCTATTTGAATGACGCCCTTATTGAACACGAGCTTGAAGGCAAATTCAAGGTGCTGGAACTGGGCTTTACCTGGCCCCTGCCCCTGAAAAAAATTGAAGCCTTCCTGCAAGACCTTAATGAAGTGCTGGTGCTGGAAGAACTTGAGCCGCTGGTGGAAATGGAAGTGCGCGCCCTGGCGCAACAGCGCGGCCTGAAGCTGAAAATTCACGGTAAAAATGAAATACTTACCCGTTTTGGCGAATATTCCACCACCAAGGTCGGGGCCGCCCTGCTGCAAATTGCCGGGCAAAAAAGCGAAGCCGGCAAAAACTGTACGCCGCCGGCCGCCGCGCCCCTGCCCATGCGCCCGCCCAACCTGTGCGCCGGTTGCGCGCACCGGGCCGTTTATTACGCCGTGCGCCAGACCCTGGGCGACAACGCCTATTATTCCAGCGACATCGGCTGTTACACCTTGGGTTCCGCCGCGCCGTTGAAAACAGCGGATTTTCTTTTCTGCATGGGTTCATCCATTTCCGCCGGTTCCGGCTTTTCCCGCGCTTCCGGCAAGCCGGTGGTGGCCTTCATAGGCGATTCCACCTTCTTCCATTCCGGCATGACCGGCCTTGCCAACGCCATATTCAACCGCCACGACATTCTGGTGGTAATTCTGGATAACGGCACCACGGCCATGACCGGGCACCAGCCCAACCCCGGCATGGATCAGGAAGTGCTGGGTGAAGGCGCCCTGCATCTGGATATTGAAAGTATTGTGCGCGGCCTTGGCGTAAGTGAAGTGGTAAAGGTAAAATCCTACCAAATCAAAAACGTCGCCAAAATAGTGGAAGAAATGAAAAACAAGACCGGGGTGCGCGTAATTATAGCGGAAGAACCCTGCGTGCTGTACGCCAGAAAAACCCTGAAGAAAACCCGCCCGCAAACCGCCTATGTAGAAACGCAAGGCCCGGATGCCGCCGCCTGCGCGGCCAACCTGGCCTGCCCGGCCTTCAGCCTGCAAGCGGGTACGCTGGAAGTGGATGCTTCCGCCTGCGCCGGTTGTATGGTGTGCATGCAGGTTTCCGGCAGCTTCAAGGCCCGCAAAAAGGATTAATGCCATGAAAATACTGCAAAAAAAAGACAGATTACGCATTTTCTTCACCGGCGTTGGCGGGCAGGGCACCTTGACGGCTACCACCCTGCTGGCCCGCGCGGTGCTACAGGAAGGGCTGCCAGTAAGTTCCGGTGAAATTCACGGCATGGCCCAGCGCGGCGGGGTTGTGGAATCCACCGTGCTGATTGGCGGCTGGCAAAGCCCCACCATAAGCCACGGTGAAGCCGATGTACTGCTTGGCTTTGAACCGCTGGAAACCCTGCGCGCCCTGCCCTACCTTAAAGCGGGCGGCCTGGTGCTGTCTTCCACAGACCCGGTTTCTCCCCCCGGGGTAAGCGCCGGGCGGGACCAATACCCGGATATCGAAGCCATAAAAAACACCGTGCAAAACTGCGCCGGCAAAGCCTACTTCCTGCCCTGTAAAACCCTGGGCCGGGAAGCCGGTTCCGCCCAAAGCGGAAACATGGCCCTGTTGGGCGCGCTCTGCGCCTGCGGCATCATGCCCTTTGGCCCGGACGCCCTGAAACAGGCCGTAAAAAACTTCCTTGCCCCCAAATTGGTGGAAATGAACCTGAAAGCCGTTGAACTTGGCGCGGATTATATAAAATAAAGGCCATTGCGCAATGAGAATTTTTGTTCTTTTACAAGGAGTGCCCCTATCTGCGTAGTTCCGTGCGGAGGGAGTATATTCAAGCATATATGACCTTCGCGCGGGATGAAGCACGACGCAGTAAAAGGGCAAAAAGGCCATTGCAAATTAATGCCTCCGGCGGCCAAGGGCGCTGCCCTTGGAACCCGCAAGGGGCTTGAAGCCCCTTGACCCCCGATTTAACGGAGTGCGTCCAGTGTCCGCTAGCGGACACTGGACGCAATCCTTTAAATTATTTTGGGGTTTGTTTATTCTTTCAGGGCGCGGCAAAGTCCTCACGCTTCGCTTCTTCCTGCAAAAGCAGGGGGATGCCGTCTTTTACCGGGTAAGTATTGCCACAGGCCCGGCAATGCAACGCGTCCTTGTCCGGGGTTTCTTCAAGCCCGCCATGGCAGGCCGGGCAAGCCAACAGAGATATTAACGTATTATCCATGCTATCCCTCATAGTTACCTAAAACTTTAAAAACCCCTACCGGGGGTCAAGGGGCCTAAGGCCCCTTGCGGGGTGCAGGGGCAGCGCCCCTGCCCGCCGGAGGCGTCGTACCAGGCAGTGCAGCACGAGCGTGAATTTTGTTCTTTGACAAGGAAGAAAGCCTTTTTATGGAGGGAATGTACTCTTACGGTACTTGACCGAAATAAAAAGGCGTTCTGACGCAGGCAAAGGGCAAAAGACACCTCGTGACAACACTGCCTACGAATCTTCCACCAAGGTAATAAAGGCTTCTTCAAGGCTTATATCGGCCCCGCTTTCTCCTGCTGCCTTGGCTTTCAGGTCATCCGGCGTGCCCCCGGCTATGAAGCCGCCTTTATAGACCAAGCCTATGCGGTCGCAATATTCCGCTTCATCCATGAAGTGGGTGGTTACCAGAATGGTTACGCCCACCTGAATAAGGCCGTTGATATGGCACCAAAATTCCCGGCGGGTTACCGGGTCCACCCCGGAGGTTGGTTCATCAAGGAACAGAATATCCGGGGAATGCATTACCGCGCAAGCCAGGGAAAGACGCTGCTTGAAGCCCAGGGGAAGGCTGCCCGCCGCATGGCTCAGATAGGGGGAAAAGTTGAATATGTTCACCATGTTGTCAATTTGTTCCTTCCGCTGCTTGCCCACAAGGCCGTAAACGCCGGAAAAGAATTCCAAATTTTGCAACACCGTTAAATCTGCGTAAAGGGAAAATTTTTGCGCCATGTAGCCCAGATATTGCCGGGCCTGTCCGGGGTTGCGGGCAAGGTCAAGCCCCATTACCCTGGCCTGGCCGGAAGTGGGCAGCAAAAGCCCGCAAAGCATTTTGAACGTGGTGGATTTACCGGCCCCGTTTGGCCCAAGCAGGCCGAAAATTTCCCCCCGCCCCACCTTGAAGCTTATGTGATCTACGGCTGTGAAGTTGCCGAATACTCTGGTAAGTTCTTGCGCTTCAATGGGAAATTCCACATCCAGGCTTTGGCGGGCCTGTTTGGCCCTTTCTTGCGCAAACAGTTCCGCCAGGGCGGATTTGCCTTTGGGGCTGCCGCCAAGGCGGGTAATGAAGGCGTCTTCCAGGCGCGGTTCCACCACTTCAAGGCGGGCCTGTTCCCCCGGCAGGCAGGCATCCGGCAGGGCGCGGGCGGCGGCTTCAATGGCTTGGGCCAAAGGGGTGAACTGTTCCGCTTCATGCAGCACCAGGCGCACAAGGCGGCCCTGAATAACCCCGTCCACCACTTCCGGCCTGTTCAGGGCCACTTGCAGCACCTTGCGCCGTTCCGCCGCAAGGCCGCGAATGTGGACGCTGCGGCCGCGCATTTCCTCGCCCAGGGCTTTTGGGCTGCCGTGGTACATAAGCCGCCCAAGGTTCATCAGCAGAATGTTGGAACAGCGTTCCGCCTCATCCAGATAGGACGTGCTCCAGATAATGCTTATGCCTTCCCCGGCCAGTTGTTGCACCATGGCCCAGAGTTCGCGCCGGGAAATTGGGTCTACCCCCACGCTGGGTTCATCCAGCAACAGCACTTGCGGGCGGCCCATAAGGGAGCAGGCCAGCCCGAGTTTTTGCTTCATGCCGCCGGAAAGCCGCCCGGAAAGCCGGTCTGTAAAGGGGGCAAGCCCGGTGAATTGCAGTAGCCGCGCGAACAGGGCCGGGCGTTCCGCCTGGGGCACGTTGCGCAATTCCGCGTACAGATTAAGGTTTTCTTGTACGGAAAGGTCTTCATACAGGCCGAATTTTTGCGGCATATAGCCAATATGCGGGCGCAGGGCGGCGCTTTCCGCCCAGGAATCCAGCCCCAGCACCTTTGCGAAGCCGGACGTGGGTTGCAGCAGCCCGGCCAGGATGCGCAGCAGGGTTGTTTTGCCTGCCCCATCCGGCCCGACCAGCCCGGTTATGCTGCCTTTTTCAAGCCCGGCTGTAACGTCTGTAAGGGCGGGCGGGGTATCAAGCAGGGTAAATTTTTGCCCCAGCCCCACCAGCTTGCCCGCCTTGCCCCGGCCCAGCTCAAAGTCTTTGCACAGGTTCAGAAATTCTATGGAATAAGGTTCCGCCATACTAACGCTGTATCGGGGTTATTTTTACCGTAACCGGCATGCCCTGGCGCAGCCCGTCATCCGCGTCCGCGATATTTATGCGCAAGCGGTAGACCAGGCTGGTGCGCAGATCCGGCGTTTCCACGTTCTTCGGGGTAAATTCCGCCTGCGGGGAAATGTAGCCTATTGTGCCGTGGTAGGGTTTGTCCGGCCAGGCGTCGGTATAAACAAGGGCCTCACCGCCGGGGGCCAGGCGGCCCAGGTCGGTTTCTGAAACAAAGGCCCGCACCCACACCGGGCGGGTAAGCGACAAGGTGTAAACCGTATTGCCCGCGCTTAGAATGGCCCCCGGTTCAACGGCGCGGGTAAGCACCACCGCGTCTGACGGGGCAAAAAGCCCGGCATCCGCAAGGCGCAGGGCGGCGGCTTCACGCGCGGCCAGGGCCTGAGCCTGACGGGCTGTGGCCTCTGCCAGTTCCTCCGGCCTGAAACCGGCCTGAAGCTGCTGCAAGGTTTCACCCGCCGCGCGCAGGGCGGCTTCCGCCTCATCCCGCCTGGCCCGCGCGTCATCAAAGGCGCTTTGCGGCACGGCCTTGGCCTTGTAAAGCTTAATTTGCCGGTTCAGGTAAAGCTGGGCATTTTCCAGCGCGCTGCGCCGCGCGTCCACATTGGCTTTGGCCTGGGCGACCTCTTCTTCCCGGTAGCCGGTTTTTATCAGATCCAGCCGGGCTTCCAGAGCTTGCAGGTTAGCGTTTGCGCCGTCAAGGTCAAGCTGAAAGGGCACAGGATCCATGCGGGCCAAGAGCTGCCCGGCCTTTACACTTTCCCCTTCCTGCGCCAGCATTTCCATAAGGCGGCCATTCACCCGGAAGCCGATATCCACAGAGCGGATATCCACATTCCCGTAGGCTACAAGCTGGCCGCCTTCAGACGATTTTTGGAAAAAATACCAAATGCCGCCAGCGGCCAGCAGCACGACAAGAACCAGCGGAATCAACTTTTTTTTCATGGTCTACCTGACAGGGCAAAACAAATTTGAAATGTTACTTGCAGATGCTTTTTTAGAGCAATTTACGATTGAAATGAGTGAATTGCTCAGCAAGGATTTGTCTTCAAATCCTTGCCGCGGAATAGTCGTAGGCGAGCTTTGCTCGCCGTTAAGCGACTATTTCAAGCGTAAACCACTCTAAAAGGTAAAAAAATAACATAGTAGCGTACAGAACAGGCCAAAATGGCTGGGGCCAAAACGGCCGGGGCCAACACGACCAGGGCAAAGCGGCTGGCCCCAAACGACCGTGGCCTTGGCGGCCAGGCTCAACCCGGCTTGCGCCCCTGCCGCCGCGCTAAACGCATTCAGGCTGTGTGCGTTTAGCGCGGCGGCAGGGCAAGGGATTATTCTTCAAGCAATTTTTTATTGATGGCGTCATTCAGGAATGCCGCGCCATTATGCAGGGCCTTGGCCCCGCCGGCCAAACGGTCTTTGTACATTTGAAAGACATGGAAATAGCCCGGCCAGGTTTCAACGCGCACATAAACACCGGCCATACCGGCCTTGCGGGCGGCCTGCATGGTGTCGTCATACAATACTTCATTGCTGCCCACCTGGAAAAGCATAGGCGGCAAGCCCTTGAAGTCGCCATAATAGGGCGAGGCATAGGGGTTTGTGGCCGGGGTGTCCTTCAAGTACAGTTCCGCCCCCTTTTTGAGGGCGCCGGGCTTGAACATTGGGTCATAGCAGATATTGGGCGCTTCAAAGCTTACCGCAAGGTCTGTCCAGGGGGAAATCAAAAAGGCCCCGGCCGGCAGGGCTATGCCTTCATCCCGCAATTTCAGAAGCAGGGCCAGGCTAAGGCCGCCCCCGGCAGATTCACCGGAAACAACAATATTTTCCGCCTGATAGCCGTTTTTCAGCAACCATTTGTAGGCGGCAACGGCGTCATCAAGGGCCGCCGGGAAGGGATGTTCCGGGGCCAGGCGGTAATCTACTGAAAAACAACGCACTTTCATGACATCCGCAATGGTTACGGAAATGACGCTTGCCATGGCCGGGCTGCCAATGGTGTAGCCGCCGCCGTGCAGATAAAGCAATACTTTGTCCTTGCGGACTTCCGGCATATCTTGCCACACGCCTTTTACGCCGTCTTCATTCACGCTGGTTACCACCAGGCCCTGCGGCGCGGGGCGCATGTTGGCCCGCAAGTCAACGGCCATGCGCACCTTGCCCAGCACTTCCGGTGACCCCATAAGGCTGCCGTCACCGGCAATAGGGCTGTTTTGCCGCCCCTGGTCAAACTTTTGTATTTGCAGGTTAAGCGCCGCCCTTTCCTTTTCAGAAAGGTAGTTGGACAAAGGCGGCTTTGGGGCGTCAAACCCGCTTTTTGCCGGTTGCGCCTGGGCCTGCTCTGGTTTTGCCGGCTCAGGCTTGGCCGGTTCAAGTTTAGCCTGTTCGGGCTTGGCCTGATCCGCCAGAACGGGAACGGCGAAGGCCAGGCAAAAATGCAGAGAAAAAACCGCAATGCTTGATAATAAAAGTGTTTTTTTCAGCATGGTCATTACCTTTATGTAAATTGGGCAATTTTGGCAGCGCATGCGTAACGCGCCAACAAATCAATTATTCCAGCAACTTTTTATCCATGGCGTCATTCAAAAAGCTTGCGCCGCTATCAAGGGCCTTCAACCCGCCGGCCAATGAATCATTATACATTTGGAACACATGGAAATAGCCGGGCCAGACTTCAAACTGGGTATAGACCCCGGCCAGCCCCGCCTTGCGGGCGGTTTGCGCGGCGTCATCAAACAGCAGTTCATTGCTGCCCACCTGAAAAAAGAGCGGCGGCAGGCCTTTAAAATTGCCGTAATATGGCGATGCGTAAGGCATTTTGGCTGATGCCCCGTTCAGGTAAACCTCTTTGGCCCGGCGGATCAGATCCGGCGTGAACATTGGGTCATAGTTCAGCTTGTGCGCTTCCAGACTTACTGAAAGGTCTGTCCATGGGGAAAACAGCAGGGCGGCGGCGGGCAAAGGCGCCCCTTCATCCCGCAGCTTCAGCAGCAGGGCCAGGCTTAGGCCGCCCCCGGCGGAATCACCGGCCAGCACAATATTTTCCGCCTTATAGCCTTTGGCCAGCAGCCATTTGTAGGCGGCAACGGCATCTTCAATGGCCGCCGGGAAGGGATGTTCCGGGGCCAGGCGGTAATCCACAGAAAAACAGCGTATGCCCATAAGTTCCGCCAGGCGGGTGGAAACGCAGGCGGCGGTTGACGGGCTGCCCATTATATAGGCCCCGCCATGCAAATAAAGCAACACCCTGTCAGAACGGGAACCCGGCAGGCTTTGCCACACGCCTTTAACGCCGTCTTCATCCACATAGTCTGTTTGCAGGTTATCCGGCAAATAGAGCAGGCGCGTCATCAGCTCAAAACCGGCCCGCACCAGCCCCAGGTTTTCCATAGGGTCCAGCAGGTCGCCTTTTGCCGCTTCCTTCAATGGCTTCAGCAAACTGAGGCGCTGCAAGCGCGTGGCAAGCGCGTCTTTTTCTTGCGCCGACAGATAGCTGGAAAGCGGCGGTTGCTGCGCGTTACATGCCCCTTCAGACGGGAATACGGCAAAAGCGCTGTACAGGCACAGCGCGAAAGCCGCAACAAGCGACAATAATGTTTTTTGCATGGCAACACCTCGTTTACACGTCAATGCAAGTTGAGACCATTGCACAATGGCCTCATTTTTGATGTAAAACGGAAGTTACAACCAGGCCAAAGGCAAATGAGCCACAAGGCAGGGCCTTATGGCTCATTTACAAGCTATGTACCCTTATTATCTTACCATTTGGCCGCGCGCTGGCGGGCCAGGGCTGCCGTCTGTTCCGCAAAGCTGGCAAACCCGGCCTGGTGCAGGGCGTCTTCCACTGTCTGATCCCAATTCCAGGTCGCGTAAATAACCGGCTTGTGGAAGATGCGGCGGAAGCGTTCCATTTCCTGACGGTAGAACTTTTCCTTTGTGGTTTCAAGGCTTTCACGCAGATGTTCCTGCAAGCGGCCCAGTTCACCATTGTACCATTCCAGAATATCTTCCGGCTGTTCGTACTTTTTCAGGATATGGCCGTAGCCTTCTTTTTCCAGCAGGGCCACCAGTTTTTTGTGGTGCTGTTTTGCCAGCCAATGCCCAAGCTTGTCTGTGCTGATGTTTTCCGCTTCCACGGCGGCCACGTCTATTTTGGTCTGGTAGTAGGTATCCGGCACAACAGAGGCGGAAACAATGCCCGCAATGGCGGCCAAACCGCGAATGATTACGCTGTTTGAAATACCCTGGCCACAGAAGCCCACTTTTTTGCCGTACTTCTGCCCGGTGAAAATGGTGCAGAGTATGGCCCACACCACGGCCGGATCTTCTTCATCATAAATGTGCTGCAAGCTGGCGTTGTCACGGTCCGTGCCCAGCACCATCTGGGTCATGTCGTTGGAACCGATGGAGAACCCGTCAAATTCCTTGATGTATTCCTTGGCAAGGATGGCGTTGCTGGGGATTTCGGACATCTGGATAATCTTCAGCCCGTCCACGCCGCTTTTCAGCTTGTGCACCTGTTCAAGGTAGTTGCGCATGCTGCGCGCTTCTTCCAGGGTGCGCACAAAGGGCAGCATTATTTGCAGGTTGCTGCCGCCGTAAACGCCACGGGCCAGCTTGAAGGATTCCAGTTCCCAGTCGCTAAGGTTACGAGAAACGCCGCGCCAGCCCAGCATGGGGTTATCTTCCACCTGTTCAAACAGCAGGCCGCCTATCAGGTTGCGGTATTCGTTTGATTTGAAGTCTGTGGTGCGGTAAACAATGGGTTTGCCGTAGAAGGCCATGGCGAACAGGGCCAGGTTTTGCGACAGGGTTTGCACATAATGTTCCTTGCCGCTGCGGTAACCGCGCGCCGTGATAATTTCTTTGATGCGGTTGGGAATATCGCGCACCATCTTGATTTCTTTATCCAGCCCGCTGCGCACGGCCACATCAAGGCGCACCGCGTCAATATCTTTAAGCACCTGCTGCACAAAGGGTATGCCTTCCGCGCGTTTGGCCATGTAGACAACCTGGTCTTCAATCTGGCTGCGGCGGGCCACCACCTCAGGGTCATTGCCCACAAGGTTGGCCAGTTCTTCATCAAAGCCCATGATGCGGCGGATATGGCCCTTAAGGTCAACGGAGGTATTCAAAATATCCAGGCTGCGGGCCGCCCTTTCCACATGTTCATCCAGGCGGTGTTCCAGCTCACGCAGGCGGCGCTGAAGCTGAAGGGCTTCTTCACCGGGCGCGGGGCCGCCGGTGCCTTCAGTGGCTTCCGCCGCCTGAATTTCCGCCGACAGGCCGGTAAGATGCCCAACATATTCACGCAGTTTGATCTGGTTGCTTATAAGCCCGGCGTTGAACTGGCTGCGCAGGGTTTTGTTAAGCTGTTCACCCAGCACCTTCAGGTGGTCTGTGACAATCTTGTCCAGCTCTCCGCTGTCGTAGGCCGCAAGGGCCATGGGGTGCACGGCTATGTTGCCCAGCATAAATTCCGCGCGCAGAAGGCCCACTTCAAAATCTTCCACCTGGCGCAGGCGGGAAAGGAACATGGCCTGGCCAACGTCTGCCAGCACCAGGCCAATTTTGGTCTTGGTGGCCGGAATTTTGGAAATATCCAGCTCGCCCCCCACTTCACGCAGGGGCAAAAGGCCCCGGTAGACCTTGCCCACCGTGCCGTCAACCGTAACTTCCTGCCCGTCAAGCGAGCGCAGGGTTTCTATGCGTTGAATGCCTATGATGGCCGGTATGCCAAGTTCGCGGGAGGTAATGGCCGCGTGGGAGGTGTCGCCGCCCACGTCCGCCATAATGGCGGAGGCTATGCGCATGCCCGGCACCATGTCCGGGTCTGTGCGTTCGGCGGCCAGCACGTCGCCCTTGTTCACGCGGTTCAGTTCCAGCGCGGAACGCAAAAAGCGCACAGTGCCGTGCCCGGCCCCGCGGGAAGCCCCGTTGCCTTCAAGCAGCACTTCCGCGCCGATAAGGTCTTGCGGGTTCACTTCCTTGCGTTTGATGAAAATGGTATCCGGGTGCAGTTCAAGTTCTTCATTCCAGCGGGTTTCCGGGCGGGCCTGCACAAACCACAGGGCATCGTTGGCATCTATGCAGAATTCGGAATCCATTATCATACCGCCATAGGCCTTGCTTATGGAACGCACGCCACGGGCCACGGCTTCGGCGTTGGCAAGGGAAAGCGACCAGCGGGTCACTTCCAACGGGGGGACGGCCACTTTTTTGGTGCCGCCGCCTTCTTCATAAATGATTTTTATTTCTTTGCTGCCCATTTGGCGAATGACCACTTCATTGCCGTCATCGCGCTGGAAGACAAAATATTTGTCCGGCGTTACCATGCCGCCCACAACCGCTTCACCAAGGCCATAGCTGGCGTCTATGGAAACCAGATCCTTGCGGTCTGTGCCCCGGCAGCCGGTGGCGGTGTCGGCGGAAAAGGCCGTGCCCGCTATGACCGGGTTGATCATGCGCATAAGGCAGACGGAAAGGGATGTATTTTCAATGGCCCATTCCTGCTTGGCCTTGACGGCGATAGTTTCATCGCCGGTTTCTTCGGCCTTGCGGATGGCATCCAGAATAGCCTCGCGGCGGTAGGTCATGGAACGCAGGTTATAGGCAGAGGCGCAGTCCCAATGGTAGGCCTGGGCCACCTGTTCCGGCCCGTGCATGTTCAGGTAGGTATCTTGCAAACCGGCAAAGGCCTTTTTGCGGGAATCTTCACCCGCCGCGGAAGAACGCACAGCCACGGGCACATTTTCCGCCCCGGCATCGGAGCAAATATCAAGATAGGCGGAACAAACCGCGTCATAAACATCCTGGGGCATTACCACAGAAAGGATGGCGGCCTGCACAAGGACGGAACGTTTGCGCAACTGGTCTATGCCTTCCGGTGAAGTGGCGAAGCCTTCAACCACGTTGTTTACAAAGCTGCGCAGTTTTATTTGCCCGCTTTGCCCTTCTCCGGCTTTTTCCGCCTGGGCCTTGGCTTCTTCCCGGATAAGCTTGCCCAGGTTGCGCACCAGTTTTTGCAGAAATTCGGAATCGCCGCTTATTTCAGGGTCAAGCCAGTCTATGCGGCGGTATTCCCGGTCAACAATGGCGCGCACAAGAGAAGCGTTCAGCTTGCATTCATCAAGCACCTTGTGGAAGGCTATGGATGAAACAGCGCGGAACTGCGGGGCCTGAATGCCCGGCACCTGGCTTATTATGGCTGTGTTATAGTTTTTACCCCCGACAAGAAGCTCTGCCTCTTCGCCAATGGCCATAATGTCTGCGCCGTTGAGAATCAGTTGCTTTCTAAGGCGTTCCAAAGACGCCCCGTTTGCGCCGGCCTTTTCAGCATGTGCTTTTGACGTTTCTGCATTGGACTTGGACATCTGCTTCTCCTGTTTGGGGGAATGATATTAATTACTTATTTTTTAAAAGAGGGCATATGCGCATGTTGCCGGGCTGCAAGGGCAAGGCAAGGTATAAGGTTATCCCTCTTAGAAATTACTTTACTTTTTATCAGCCTGTACGTCAATGTGATTTTTATAACATGCTCCGCTTTTTACGCAAAGGCGGAGCATGCCAAAATCAAACCTTGCCGCCGCAGAACGGGCAAAAAGTGTAGTCATCCGCCGGAAGCGGCCTTGCGCAATCCGGGTTGGGGCAGCGGTGCGGAATGGGGGCCAGCTCTATAATAAGCTCGCCTTCAAGCACGGGCACCATCTGCTTGCTGGCGCGGTAGTCGGCCACCTTCAGCACGCGCTTTACAATGCCGTCTGTGGGGGCAACCACGGCCTTTTCCTGCTTCATTATGGATATGTTGAACAGTTCTTCGCCCTTTTTGACAATATCCCCAGGGTTGACATAAATTACCCACAGGTCGCCGTTGCTGGGTGAAGCCACATGATATTCATTGGAAGGATCGGCCTGGGTAATGCCGCGCGTGGTGGTGCTTTGGTCTTTGGCAACCTGCACTTCCATGCTCATAAGTTCGGAATCCAGCGCGTAACGCACCACGGAAACCCCGTGGCTATCCGGCTGCTGCACGCGCAACAGGCTGAAAAGGTGCGGTTTGCCGCTGGAATCGTTGAAGTGCAGGTCACAACCCGTGGGCAGGCCTTCAAACCACACGTCCAGCGGCAGGGTGTTCGGGTTGCCGTATTTTTCACGAAACTCTATGGTCTTCAGGGCATCCGCCGGGTGGTTCAGGTACATCAAAAATTCTTCTTCCGCCACCTCGCGGTGCAGGTGCCCTTGCAGGGCAAGGCGTTCCGCCTCAAAATCCACATCCGGCAGGTTGTCCAGCGGGGAATTTTCCGTGCGGGACGCTATGGCCTTGCGCCATTCCGAACCAAAGGCGCTTTGGTACACCCAGTCCGCCGGGAAGCCAAGCGGCAGGCGGCCAAAACGCCCCAGCAACAGGTCGCGGAAGGCGTCATTGCAGTCGTGGTATATGGAAAGGCGGGCTTCGCGCATTTCAGGAGAAAGTTCCGCTTCCGGCGTTTTGGCAACGGTATCAAGCACTTCAAGCAGGTATTGCACCTCGCTTTCACCGCCGCGCTTGTGGGCGCTGGTTACCGCCAAGAAGGCCACGTTCCAGGTAATTTGTGAACCGGGCGTCACGTCGTGATAATGCACAATCTTTCTGGTGCCCGCCAAAAAGCGCAGCATATAGGGCAACAGGTGGATATAGCCCTGCTTCATGGCCCCTTCCTGAGAGGAAGATGTGGCCCCGCCGGGCATGCCGTGTTCCACAACCGTATAGTCTATACCCTGGAAATAGGGCGAGGCGTAGCGGTCATAGTAGGGCATGATCTGCTTCAGCACAAAGTTGCCATCAAGGATCATGCGTTTGTTCAGGTTGGTTTTCAGGCCCAGCTCGTCTTCAAGGTAAGCGGCGGTGGAAAGCACTTCCCCTTGGCCGTACCAGCGGGTGGCCGCGCCCAAAGACGTATCAACTATATGCGCCCCGGCCTTGGCCGCCGCGCCCACGCTGGGCACAAAAAGCCCGTCTGTGTAGTGGCGGTGGTAATGCAGCACCAGTTCCGGCCATTTTTTGCGCAGGGCGGTTACCAGTTCCGTCATGAAATGCGGCGGGCACACCCCGGCCATGTCTTTCAGGCCAAGAATGATGTGGCGCTGCGCCTCGGACTGTTTTATGCCCGCGATTTTGGCCGTCAGCGTAAGAATTTCCGCGGCAACGTCCATATAGTGTTTTACGCTGAAGGACGGGCCGTAGGAAAGAGAGATGGCCGGTTCAAACACGCAATCCGGGTTGGCCATGGCCACCTGGGCGAAGGGCTTCATATTTTCTATATGGTTAAGAAAATCGAAGCTGCGTATTATTTGGTAATCTTCACAAATACTTTCCGCCATGCGCAGCATCTGGTTGCGCGGCTGGGGTTTGTAGCCCAGCATGTTGGTGGAACGGATAAGGATTTGCTTCATGGTTTTGGGGGCAAACTTGTTCCATTCCCGCGCCTCATAGAAGGGGTAGGTCATGTTTGCCAGCATGTTCACATGGAAGTGCGCCCCGCCGCCGGTTTCCAGCGAAAAAAAGTTGCAGTTGTCAAGGTAGGGGCCAACCAGGGCATCTTCCGCCAGGCGGAAGCGGTTGCCGCTGTTGGACTGGGTGCAGTCGCGGCAGGTGGTGTCGCAAAAGTGCACATAGCCGGATTCACGAATATAATCCAGCAAGGCCTTGCGGTCGCCGCGCGGATAGGGCGACGGCATGCGGCGCACCAGGTTGTTTATGTTGGGCAGCACCGGCTCAAACTTGGGCATGCGCGGGGTTTGCGGGGTGCGGTATTCACCAAGCTGCACATAGGAATTGTAACCCTTGGCGGAAATTTCCGCCACCAGGCGGGAAATGCGTTCCGCTTCCGGCGCAAGGTCCATATAGCGCAGCAAATCCGGATTTTTCTGGATAAAGTTGGTGGTAAAGTTGGCGTCGCGGAAGGCCTGATGCTTCAACAGGCTGCGGTAAAACGGGATAGTGGTCTTTACCCCGCCAATAATATATTCTTGCAGGGCGCGTTCCATAATGCCCTGCACCTTGTTCCAGTCTTGCCCGTAAGCGATAAGCAACGCGCCGGCGGAATCGTAGTTGGAAGGAAATTCATACCCCGCACTAAGGTTGGAATCCAGCCGCACGCCGGGGCCGCCCGGGGAAACGTAACGGGTAAGCGTGCCGGCGTTCGGTTCAAAGCCCTTTTGCGGATTTTCGCAGTTTATGCGCACCTGCATGGCGGTATGCACCGGGCGGGTTACGCCTTCATTAAAGCGCAAACGGCTGCCAAAGGCCACGGCTATTTGTTCTTCCACCAGGTCTATGCCGTAGCGGCATTCGGTTATGCCGTGTTCCACCTGCAAGCGGGTGTTTACTTCAATAAGGAAGGGGGCGCCTTCTTCCGTAACCAAAAATTCCACGGTGCACAGGGAATAGTAGCCCACCTTGCGCACCAGGGCGCAGGCGTAATCTTTAAGGCGGCCGCGCAGTTCATCGGTTATTCCGGCCCAGGGGGAGGGGGTAATTTCAATAAGCTTCTGGTTGTTGCGCTGCACGGAACAATCGCGTTCATCAAAGGCGAACACGTTGCCGTACATGTCGGCGATAACCTGAATTTCAATGTGGCGCACGTTGGTAAGGAACTTTTCCACATAGACGCGCGGGTTGCCAAAAGAGGCCTGGGCCATGGTGGATGCCTTAAAAAAGGCGTCTTCCAGCGTGGCTTCGTCATGCACTTCAAAAATGCCGCGCCCGCCGCCGCCGCCTTCCGCCTTCAGCATAATGGGAAAGCCGATTTCCTTGGCGACCTTGCGGGCCGTGGCAACGTCAACCGCGCCGTCTGAACCCGGCACAACCGGCAACCCAAGGCTTTTGCCCAGGGCGCGCACCTGCACCTTGTTGCCCAGAAGCTTCATGGATTCCGCCGTGGAACCAATGAAGATAAGCCCGGCTTCATCGCACAGGGCGGGGAAGCGCTCATCTTCGGACGCAAAGCCCCAGCCGGGGTGAATGGCCACCACGCCGCGCTTTTTGGCAAGCGAAATGATGCGCTCTATGTCCAGATACGCGCGCGGATCCGGCCCAAGCAACATAAGTTCATGCGCTGCCGAAGCCGCCGGGGCGGTTTTATCAACATCTGTGGCAGTCATTATGGCGACAGCGTCAAAACGTTCACGCACCGCGCGGCAAATACGCCGCGCCGGAATACCACGGTTGGCAACAAGAATGGGCTTGCCCTTTACCTCTTGCAACACTTGATCAAAGCTTTTAATCGCCATATTCCCTCTTTATATATAAGTGATTATAAATTAACAAAAAAAATTAAAACCACTTTCACGACAACTTTATTCAACCACGCGAATTTATTCAGCCTGGCGAATTTATTCCCTCACGCGAATTTATTCAATCAGGCGAATTTATTCAATCGGCACCGGGCTGCCGCTGAAAATTTCCTGCACCGCGTAATCAAGCCCGTTTTTCCGCGTCCGCAGGCAAAGCCCGCCCCGCGCCGAAAGCCCGAGCAATTCCCCTTCCAGCGGAGCTTCCTCGGCCTGTCCAGTTCCGTCCATTTTGTCCGGCTTGCCAGGTTTCAAAGGTTCACGCACGCGGACATTGCGGCCCTTCCATACCAGAAAAGCCTCTGCCTCACGCAGCAGGTCAGCCTTTCGCGCTGGCTTGAAAAAATTATCATACTCCATGATAAGCCGGGGCACAAGGCCTGACCATAGCCTTAACGCGGATTTTTCCGCTTTGTCTTGAAAGAAGCCCCCCGGCAAGGCCACGGCCGGCATGGACGCATCCGCCCGCAAAAGCTGCGGCGGCGGCACATGCAGGCAGTTAAGCCCCAGGCCCAGCAGCAATACCCCGTCCCGTTCCTCCAGCAAAATTCCCCCAAGCTTGCCGTAGCCCCCTTCCCCGCCATCCGCCTTTGCCAGGGGCAACACGAGGTCGTTGGGCCACTTCAATGAAACTTCCAGCCCCAGCCCGCGCAAGGCCCGCAAGCACAAAAAGGCCGCCAGGACGGAAGCGCTTTCCTCACTGAACACCCGGTCTTCCGACCCTTGCTGGCCAAGGGGCAGGCGAAAGCTCACATAAAGGTTGCCTTCCGGGGAATGCCAGGCCCGGCGCAATTGCCCGCGTCCCGCGCTCTGCCGCTGCGCGGTGACAGCGCCCCAGAAGGGCAGGCGGTTTTGCCGCGCCAGTTCCCAACCCAGGTCAAAGGTAGATGCGCATTCCACCACGCAAAACCAGGGGGCCGGGCTGAAAAGCCCTTCCAGCCGCGCCGCAAGGGCCGCTTCTTCAAGCGCTGACGCGGGCTGAGAGGATTGCGGGTTTGGCAAAATTTGCGGGCTTGGCATTTTATGGCTCCTGATTTATATAAAGAAAATTCAATCGGGGGAAAGGGTTTCCCCCGAGACAGTTGGCAAAGTCCTCTTTGTCAACTGTCCGCCACGCAGGCGCAGGCGGCATTTATTGCCGCCGTCAAGCGCCGGAGTGAGCGTGCCTTTACAAACCCCGGCTTTGCCGGGGTTGTAATCAATCAGGGGAAAGGGTTTCCCCCGAACCCCCTCATTATTGAGGCTGCTGTGTTGTGAAGGCATTCCCTGCAAACATGTCTATTTACTTTTATTCAGGTTGGTTATGCGTTATTATCTGGCCGGCGGCGCGGTGCGCGACATTTTACTGGGCAAGGCCCCAAAAGACCACGACGTTGTCTTCGCGGGCAACGCGCAAGACTTTATAGCCCTAAATCCTTCCGCTTACAAGGTGGCGGATGACCCGGAAATTTTTATTCTGAACGGGTGTGAATACACCGCCCTGCGCGGGGCCACGCCGCAAGAAGACCTGTCTGCCCGCGACCTTACTATCAATGCGTTTTTGCTGGAAGAAAGCGGTAAGCTGCATATGCACCCGCTGGCGCTGGAAGATCTGCTGGCCCGCCGCCTGCGCCCGGCTTCAGATAAAAGCTTTTCGCAAGACCCGCTAAGAGTTTTCCGCGTGGCCCGCTTTGCCGCCACCCTGCCGGAATTTGCCCCCAGCCCGGACTGCCTGAAGCTGATGGAAGAAACCCAAAAACTTGGCCTGCTTGAAGGGCTTGCGGCGGAACGTGTGGGGCAGGAACTGCGCCGCGCCCTGTCCGCCCCCAAACCCGGAAATTTCTTGCGCGTGCTGGAACAGGCCGGATGCCTGGCCCCCTGGTTCAGCCCTCTGGAACAAGGCGTGGGCAAAGTGGCCGGGCCGCCAAAATATCATCAACATTCCGTAATAGGCCACATTGCCGACATAATGGACAAAAGCGCCGAGGAGTTTGCAAGCTGGCTAAATGATTCACAAAAAGCGGATGATACCGCTTGCCCGCCCCCGGCAAACGAAACAGGCGAAACAAGCAGGCCAAACAGACAGGGCGATTCAAAAAAACAGAACGATTCAAAAAAAATGGCGCAAATACATGAACTTGGCGTCTGGATGGCCCTGTGCCATGACATCGGCAAAGCCCTGACAGAACAGGAAACCCTGCCCCACCACTACGGGCACGAGACAAGCGGGGAGGCCCCGGCCCATGAACTGGCCCTGCGCCTTGCCCTGCCGGCGGAATACCGCAAGGCGGCCCGCCTGGCTTCCCGCCTGCACATGAAGGCCGGGCGCTACCCGGAACTGCGCCCCGGCACCCGCATTGACCTTTTGATGGAAGCCCACAACGCCGGGCTGCTGCTGCCGCTCTTCCTGCTGGCTCAGGCCGATTCAGGCAAACCCGGCCTGCTGGAACGGGCGGAAAAAGACCTGCAAACAATCCTTAAGGTATCTTTGCCGGAAGAATGGCGCAACCAGGGGGAAAAATCCGGCCAACGCCTGCGTGAACTGCGTTGCGCGGAACTTGCCAACATACGCTAGAAGCGCTTTTGACAGCGCTCTAGCTGTTCGGGATTAATGGATAATTTTTTTGGAGTTGCCCTGAAAAATTGATTGGTCATTTATGACATTTTCGCTTTGATATTGTCGCTTAACGGCGGGCGAGGCCATTGTACAACGGCCTCAAGATAAAGATTCAATTGTCAGCCTTCCATCTGGCGACAACCGCATCCAGCATTTCCCCTGGGCGGACTCGCATGGCTTCAGCAAGACGTATCATCATGTCTACGTTAGGCCACCTTTCGCCGGTTTCCATCATGCCGAGAAAGCCTTTTGAAACATCGACTAAGCCAGCTAGCTGTTCCTGGGTCATACCAGCTTTTAGCCGGTACTCACGCAGCACGTCCTTAAAATAAGTCTTTATAATTTGTTCATCATTCATCTTGGCAAGATAAATCTTGTCCTATCAAAATTTCTCACGTATATGTTGCCAAAAAAACTTATAGGTGAGAATTAGCATGTCAGACACAGGAATACCTCTTTACTGCGGAGCACTCGGATTTCACCAAATGGGCAAGGGCGAGCATGTCAGCATTTCTGCGGCAGACGTGGTAAAACGCATGAAACAAGCCACTTGCAGTACCAACCTGTATGAGTTGGCAATCCATCTCAAGACCAGCCATGCGTACATTAGGGACGCGAAACGCCGCAACATTATTCCCGTAGCATGGTTAAGGGAGTTGTTGAGAACCCACAGAGAAACAAGCCCAGTCTGGCTCCTCACTGGCCGAGTTGACGAGACGTGGAATAAGGGATTTCGCTTGTGCGGCGGGTTTCCCGAAGATTATAATACACCTTTACGGTAGGCGACGTTTTTCCATTCAACTTAATTGAGGCCATTGCGCAACGGCCTCAATGCGTGGCAACTGCAAAAATTCTTATCGGAAGCCGCAACTTTGGAATGACAACTAATTTGTTTTGACGTATAGAAAAACAAATTACGCTTGAGTGTTCCTGGTGGTTTTCAATACAGCAACCGATTCAACATAGACTCAATTAAGAACACCCAATAATTTCTGGCAAATGCACTACTTCACGCTAAAAAAATACCTGGCGCTCTTTTTCGCGTTCTGCTGCGCCGCCTGCTCGCCCGGCTACCGTGCCGGGCCACCCGGCGCTTCCGCTGTTGCCAGCGTAAGCCGGGTGGTTATTCCGGCCAATGGCGGGCAAACAATACAGGAACCGCGCAACATGGGCGATACCTTCACCCTGTGGGGGCCGCCGGGCCGTTCCTATTCCGGGCGCGTTGCGTCTGGCCCTTCTGCGGCGCGGGCGCAACGCGGCGTGCCTGGCGCAGCCTTGGCAACGGGCGCAACCCGGACAACTGGCGCAGCCTTGGCAACGGGCGCAACCCAAACGCCTGGTGTAACCCGGGCAGCTGGCGAGGCAGGCGAAACTGGCCTGGCGGCGCAAAATGTCCCGGCCTGGCTGCCCGCAACGGAACAGGAAATAATGCGGCGCTACCTTTACCGCTTTACGCATGAACAAAAAGAACTGGCCGCGCGGGTACTGGCCCGCGCCAAAATCCATTTGCCCGTGGCGCTGGAAGAAGTAACGCGGCGCGGCCTGCCGCCGGAACTGGCCTGCCTGCCGCTGGTGGAAAGCGCCTTTGAACCGTCCGCCGTTTCACGAGCCGGGGCGGCCGGGCTTTGGCAGCTTATGCCGGAAACCGCCCGGCGCTTCGGCCTGGTGGTAAACAGCGAGCTGGATGAACGCTTTGACGTGCGCAAATCCACCGAGGCCGCCACAGCGTATCTGGCCTATTTATATGGCTTGTTCAAAGACTGGCCCCTGGCCCTGGCCGCCTACAATTGCGGTGAAGGGGCCATGCTTAACGCCATGGGCAAGGCCAATTGCGAAAACCTGGGCAGCCTTACCGCCTATTGCCGCGCAACGGAAAACGCCAACGCCCCCCTGCGGGAGGAAACCCTGCGCTTTGTGCCGCAATTCGCGGCCGCTGTTCTGCTTATGACCAAAGCGGAAGAGTTTGGCTTCGGCCCCATAATGCCCCCTGAAGCCGCCAATCTGAGCCGCATGGCCATCCTGAAGTCCGCGGAAGGGACGCCCACGGAGGGAACGCCCAGGGTTCTGAATCCAACGGATAAGACGCCCACGGCCCTAAAGCCCATGGCCCTGAAGCCCATGGCCCTGAAGCCCACGGAAGGGACACCCATGAATGGGACGCCAGACAAAACGGATATCGCTATTCAACCATTTTCACCAGCCAGGGCCGGTTCCGCCACAGCAACAGAAATACCGGGCATGGCAGGCGAAATGGGCACAGGCGGGCCTGGCATGGGCGGGGACGCCTTTCCCACCCATGCGGCCAGCAAGCAAAATTTACCAGAAAAGCTTGCGCTTTCCGGCCGTTATGAATCTGGCCCCCAAAACCCGCCAGCCCAACCGCCGCGCAGCATGAGAATGCAATGAGGTAATTTTATAATGAACCAGGAAAAACAATCCTTTGCCGTTACAATTGAATCTTGGGGGTTAAGCCTGCGCGGCAGTGTGCGGCAAGAAAACCAGGATTCTTTCCTGAACTGGGCGGATCATATGCTCTGGGCCGTGGCGGACGGCGTGGGCAGCAGTGAATACGGCGGCGCGGCCAGCCAGGCCATTGCCAAGTTTCTGGCCAAGGTTCCTTCCCCTGCCTCGCTGGATGACCATATAAAAAACGCGCGGGCCAGCCTGAAGCACGCCAACAGCCTGTTCCGCTATCAGGCCCTGGCTACCGGCGCAATGACAGCCAGCACCGCTGTTGTAATGCTTATTCACGGCAATTCCGCCGCCTGCCTTTGGGCCGGGGACAGCCGTTGTTACATGCTGCGTGACGGGGTGCTGTACCAATGCACCAAAGACCACACTCTGCGGCAAGAAAAAATAGACAACGGTGAACTTACCGCGCCGGAAGCCGGCAGAATGATACGCGGCAACATTATAACCAACGCGATCGGCGTGCGTGATGAACTGCGCCTTGGCGAGGTAACATTTTCCCTGCGGGCCGGAGACAGGTTTTTGCTGTGTTCAGACGGGCTTTTCAACCTGGTTTCCCCGGAAGCGCTTTCCGCCTGCCTTAACCTGGAAACAGCCCGCGAGGCGGTGGAAAGCATTACTGAAGCCCTGAAGGAAATGCCCCAGCCGGACAACATTACCTTTGTAGCCGTTTTTTTATCTGAACTTGATTGAACAAGGCATTACACGCCATAATTTTGCGGCGCGTTCCGCACAATACCCGGCTTCATGTGGAGGCCGTTGCACAATGGCCTTTTTGCCCTTTTACTGCGTCGTGCTTCGTCCCGCGCGAAGGTCATATATGCTTGAATATACTCCCTCCGCACGGACCTCGCACTCCTTGTAAAAGAACAAAAATTCTCATTGTGCAACGGCCTCATGTGAAAATTCATCCTGAGGCGCCAATGGCAAAAAAAGACAAGAAAAAAGCCGCGCAGTCCGCATCGTTACCCGGTACGCCGCCCGCCGCGCAACCCGCCCGGGCGTGCGCAAGCCCAAAAAATACCGGCATGGCGCAAAAACATGCCGCGGATATTGAAACGCGCTTTTTGCTGGAACAACTTTTGGGTTCCGGCGGCATTTGTGAGGTACACGCCGCGCTGGATTTAAGGCGGGTGGAATGGGGCGACGCCAACCCCAAAGTGGCTGTAAAACGCCTGTGCCCGGAATTACAAGAAAACCCGCAGGCCAGGCTTTCTTTGGCGCAAGAGTTTTGCGTGTTAAGGCACCTGGCCCACCCGGGCGTTGTAAGGGTGTTTGACCTGCACAAGGAACCGTTCGGCATTTGCTTTACCATGGAATTGCTGGAAGGGCGCACCCTTCAGCAAGCCCTGCTGGAATACCCGGCCGGGCTGAACGCGCAATTTTCTCCCCTGCTTGTCAACATGCTGGATGCGCTACGTTTTTTGCACCAGCACGGGGTTGTGCATGGCGATATAAAACCCTCAAATATTTTTTTGGCCCCGGAAGGGCGCGTGGCTCTTATAGATTTTAATGTAGCCACAGCCACCGCCCAGGCCGGGGCGGCCTGTTCACCCGTAACGCGCGGCCTGAAGGAAAATTTGCGCCTGCCCTCTTACAGCCTGCGCTATGCCTCGCCGGAACGCCTGCGCGGCGGCCGCCCGACAATGCCGGACGATATTTTTTCCGCCTGCTGCACAATTTATGAGGCAATTTCCGGCACGCACCCCTTTGGCAGTTCTTCCGCAGAAGCGGAAGAAGCTGGCCTTGCCCCGCGCCAGGTTGATTTTTTTAAGCGCCGCCAATGGAACATCATACGCCAGGGCCTGAATTTCAACCCGGAACAACGCCCGCAAGCGGAAGAATTGTTTGAGGCCTTCAATAAAAAAAGCTTGCTGCCAAACCTGAAAAAATCGTTCCGCGCCAGGCGCTGGTTCTGAATAAAAAACCGCGTGTACAAAGCCGAAGCGTCCATGCGCAGCACGCTGCCACAACCCAAATGAGGCCGTTGTGCAATGGCCTCAAATAACCCAAGCAAGGACAAATGTATGGCCCTTCCCAAAGCGATGTTATGTATTCTGGGTGAACAAAACGCAAATGCCGCCCCGGCGGAAGAGGCCCTGTTGCGGGCATCCGGCTTTGCCACGGCCTCCATTCACTGGTCTGAAGTGGCGTCCCAGCAACGCGGCTGGACTCAACTTTTGCCGATTCTGGATGACCCGGCCCTGCAAGCCTGGGTATTTGCCGGGCACCCGGCGGATTTTACAGATGAAATACTAAGCCAGACAAGCATGCTTACCCTTGCCATGACCAGAACGGCCCCGCCCATGACCGCCTTTGTTCTGCTGGGCAGCGGAGAGGAACCGGCCCTGCCGGAACTTTTGGGCCACATAAAAATATTTTACGGCAACACCAGCTTTGCCCCAAAACTGGCAGCCCTGCGCCAAAAACCCCGGCCCGCCCTGCCCCGGCCCTTCCACGTGCAGGCGCATGTAGACCCGCTGATAGGCCAATGGCTTGAACTTGGCCCGGCGGAAGGCAAAAGCTGGCCCGGCTTCACCGTTGGGGTTGTGGGTGCGGAAATTATGGCCTTCGGGGTAGGCCCGCGCGGGGCAATCCCCCAAAAAAGCACGCTGATTCACCCGCAAACCGGCATAAAAGGCGAATGGGCTGACAAAGCCTTTTCCGCCTGCGCGGCTCAAAATGAACTTGACCGCAACACCGCCTGCTACATAAAGGTGGAAGGCTGCCCCAGTTTGCTATTTGTCACCGCATACGCCGAAGAACAAAAAAACTTCGCGGAACAGGATTTTGAGCTGTTGGATTTGTTTTAGAGCAATTTACGATTGAAATGAGTGAATTGCTCAGCAA
>JAVBMP010000110.1:0-16845 GCA_031552315.1 Desulfovibrionaceae bacterium
GCCCGCAATTCAAAAATGTTCTATGCTGCCACAAGGAATTTTATAGCCAAGGGAGGCCGTTGCACAATGAGAATTTTTATTCTTTTACAAGGAGTGCGAGGTCCGTGCGGAGGGAGTATATTCAAGCATATATGACCTTCGCGCGGGACGAAGCACGACGCAGTAAAAGGGCAAAAAGGCCATTGTGCAACGGCCTCCAAGGGAATAAACGGATGACAAACCAAAACGCGCTGGAGCGCCTCTTCCCCTTCATTTCCGGCATGGATGCCGGGCCGCGGGCGGAATTTCATAACGCCTGCACGCCGATGAACATAGAACAGGGCAGATTTATTGCGGATTCCGGCTCCTCCTGCCGCTTCATGCCCTTTGTGCTTTCCGGCTGCATCAAAATTTTCAAGCTGTCGCCGGAAGGCAGAGAAATTACCCTGTTCCGCGTAACGCAAGGTGATTGCTGCATAATGTCCGCCGCCTGCATACTGGGGGCGGCACCATTCCCCGCAATGGCCATGGCGGAAGAAGCGGTAAGCGCCGCCGCCCTGCCCGCCCCGGCCTTTACCCGGCTGTTTGCCGCGTCGGATGAACTGCGCCGCTACATAATGCGCCTGTTCGCCGGCAGGCTGGCCAGCACCGTGAGCCTGCTGGAAGAAGTAACCTTCAAACGCATGGACAAACGCCTTGCCGACTTCATCACCAGCAAACAACAAAACGGTAAACTTGCCATGACGCATGAAGCCATTGCCAATGAACTGGGCACAGCCAGAGAAGTTGTAAGCCGCCTGCTGAACGAATTTCAAAAAAACGGCTGCGTCCGCCTTTCACGCGGGGAACTTGCCATTACCAACAGCGCCCTGCTGCGTGAACTGTACAGCCGCGAATAGGCTTGCCCGAAAATTCCCTCTTGACTTTATATACTGAACAGTATACACACTTCCCATGAACGAACAAAACGGAACAAAAGAAAATATACTGGCCCGCGCGTTGGAACTGTTTGCCGCCAAAGGCTACGAGGCGGTTTCTGTGCAAGAGCTGGTGGATGCCGCCCAAATTACCAAGCCCACCCTCTACTACCACTTTGGCAGCAAAGAAGGGCTGTATGAGGCCGTGGCGGCGGAACATTACGCCCGGCTTGACGCCATGCTGCAAGAAGCCGCGCGTTACGTGCCCCGCCCGGATGCCTATTTTGCCGACATCTACCCGGTGCTGTTGCGCCTTACAGAAAGCTGGTTCGCCTTCGCCCTGGGCAATGAAAATTTTTACCGCCTGGCCCTGACAAACCTGGCCCTGCCCGCCACAGCCACCCTTTATCCCATTGCGCAAAAATACCAGTTCCGACAGTTTGCCATCGTGGCCGAACTGTTTGAACAAATAGCCCAAACACACCACAACCTTAAAGGCAAGGCAGAACTGCTGGCCTGGGTCTACACAGGTATGGTCAACTCCTTCATCAGCCTGCACTACAACCGGGGGGCCAACCTGCGCCCGGACGCGGAAACCGCCCAAAAACTGGTCCGCCAGTTCATGCACGGCATACATTCCTGATCAGGACGGCGTGGGGAAGACGCTGGGGGAGGGAACCACAAGGGCCCCTGTTGGTTAGGGCGCCCTTGAGGTTCCCTCCCCCAGACCCCCACCCTCCTTATCCGCATTATGGGTGAATGATGGGATTTTTTGGTTTGCGCCGCTCGGCGAATGTGGAAATATGGCGATATTTTTATTGGAATAGCGGCACCCGGCATTTTTTTGTTTCACTTAAATTTTTTTGCCCCACTCATATACCTAACGGTAAGTATTCAGGAGTTTTTATGTCCTATTGGTATGATAGTTCTATTTTTTACCACATCTATCCTCTGGGTTTTTGCGGCGCTCCTTTCCGCAACCCTTATGACGCGCCTGTGTTCCGGCTGGAAAAGCTGCGCGAATGGGTGCCGCACATCAAGGATTTGGGTTGCAACGCCCTTTACCTTGGCCCGATTTTCCAATCTATGACGCATGGTTATGATACTGTGGACTACCGCATGGTGGACAACCGTCTGGGCAACAATGAAAGTTTGGCCGGCCTTATAGCCCATTTGCAGGCCAACGGGCTGCGCGTGGTGCTGGATGCCGTATACAACCACTGCGGGCGGGACTTTTTCGCCTTTCAGGACTTGCGGGCCAAGGGGGAGGCTTCCGCCTACCGCCACTGGTTTGCCGGGGTGGATTTTAGCCGCCCCAGTCCGCTGGGCGACCCGTTCACCTATGAAACCTGGGGCGGGCATTATGAACTGGTAAAATTCAACCTACAACACCCGGAAGTTAAAGATTATTTGCTGCAAGCCACGCGCTTCTGGCAAGAGGCCTTCAACCCGGACGGTCTGCGTCTGGATGCCGCCGACTGTCTGGATATAAATTTTCTGCAAGAATTACGACAGATTACAACCAGTCAAAGGGCGGATTTCTGGCTTCTGGGTGAAGTTCTGCACGGCGACTACACCCGCTGGGCCAACCCGCAAGCCCTGCATTCCGTAACCAATTATGAGGCCTACAAGGGGCTTTATTCCAGCCACAATGACCGCAACCTGTTTGAAATAGCCAGCACGCTGGAACGCCAGTTCAGCAGCCAAACCGGCCGCTACAGCCAGCTGAAGCTTTACAATTTTGTTGATAACCACGATGTAAACCGCCTGGCCTCCACAGTAAAAAACCCGGCCTACCTGTACACAATTTATCTGCTGCTCTTTACCATCCCCGGCCTGCCATCCATTTACTACGGCAGCGAATGGGGCGTGCAAGGCGCAAAGGTTAATAATTCAGACGCCTTGCTGCGCCCACACCTTGACCTGAACAACATACCGACCACGGAACCGGATTTGCCAAAGGCCATAAAAAAATTCGCCCAACTGCGAAGCAATAGCCCGGCCCTGCAAAACGGCAGCTACCGCCGCATAATGCTGGAATACCAAAAACCCCTGGTATTTGAACGCGCCACGCCAGATGAACGCCTGCTGATAATCATAAACCCGGAAGGAACCCCAAAAGCGGATGCAGGGCCAACAACCGTCCCCCAAAAAACAGAAATAAACCTGAAAAATGAACGCGGAAATTACTTCGACCTGCTGAACAACGAATACATTAAAGAAACCCGCCTGCAAAAACTGGAAATATACCACCATTGGGGCCGGGTGCTCAAACAGGTGTAACACGTTTAGATTCAGATAGTTTCATCCAGCAGACAGCTTCATCCGGCAGCGCCTTTCACCCTCCAACAGCGTTACAAATGCTTCTTGCAAAGGAAAGCGGTAATTTCATCGACAACAAAAAAGAAAAATCAGCAGACCAGAGGGCAGGGAAAAATCGCCAATGACAAGAAAACTTTCTGCACAGGATCCACGCGTAAGCCGGTGCCTGACAGCCAACGCCCCATGCGTCCGCGCCACCCGCTCTTGTAACGGACACCCGGCCCTACCTCGTAACGACCAACGCCCAGCGCATCCGCGCCCCACTGCCGCACCCACCTCTTAACGACCAATGCCCCCGCGTATCCGAGCCTAATATTCCGCCTGGCCGGGCTGGGTAGCCAACCCCAAGGGAACCACCCGCCTTATACACCGCGACCTGATGCAGGGGTGCAAGGGGGCGGCGAGCCCCTGCCAGGGGGGGGAGATCCAAGAGGGGGGCAACGCTGCCCCCGCCCTCTCCACCGGGGCCCCCGCCGGGCAGGCGGCCCACCTGCGGGCAGGGAAAAACCGCCCAATGACAAGAAAACTTTCTGAACCGGATTCCCCTACGCAAGCTGGTTCCTGACAGCCAACGCCCCGCGCATCCGCGCCACCCGGCCCCCCTGCCTCTTAACATCACGCAAGCGACCTCTTAACGCCCCCGGCCCCCCCGCCTCGTAATGACAAGCGGCCCCACTGCTGCGCCCACTGCCGCACCCACCTCTTAACGACCAACGCCCCCGCGTATCCAAGCCTAATATTCCGCCTGGCCGGGCTGGGTAAGCAACCCCCAAGGGAACCACCCGCCTTACACCGCGACCTAATGCGGGGATGCAAGGGGGCGGCGAGCCCCCTTGCCGGGGGGGAGATCCAAGAGGGGGGCAACGCTGCCCCCCTCTTTGGCCCCCGCCGGGCAGGCGGCCCACCTGCGGGCAGGGAAAAACCGCCCAATTTTTGACCACTCCATAGCAGCGGATGACCACTCCCATGGAAACGAATGAATACCCCACGCCAGCAGATAAGGCCCTGTTATGAAACGCTCTAAAAACTCATATTTGAACGGCATGTTATGCGTCACCTGCCCAAATTGAGGCTGTTGCACAATGGCCCAAAATTCCAAAAGTTTGCCCACCCCGGTCATAAAACAGACCAAGGTGGGCAAACTGCCGAATATTTTTGTTTATTGCTTATGCCTGCTCCAAACGCCTGCTGCAAATCTCCAAACACCTGCTGCAAATCTCCAAACGCCTGCTACAAATGCTTGCGCAAGGCGGCGGAATGCCAAGAGTGGCAACGCGGGCAGCAGTAAAAAAGCTGTTCACGCAGCAGGCCGCAATGGCCGCAGTGGTATTTTTTTACATGCCTGGCCCGGCCCACAAAATATTCAAGCTGCCCGGCCAGCACGGCGGAAGGCGCATCCCGGCGCAGGCAAAGTTCCAGCATCAGCAGGCGGGCGCTCCAAAAATCCGGGTCAAGCACCAGGGCCTTGGCAAGGGCGGCTTCGGCCTCTTCCGCCCGGCCTGAACGGGCCAGAAGTTCCGCCATATAGTAATGGGGCAAAATTTCTTGGTTTTTGTCGTCCAGCACCGGCAAAAAGGCCCTGGCCATTTCATTAAAAAATTCCGCGTTTTTTTCTGCCGCCTCTTCGCCTTTGTTCTGGGCGGGGGTAAGCTGCATAAGGCCTTCAAAAAGCAGAAAAGTTTTTTCTGCCGGTATTTTTTCCAGCGCGCCGCGCAGGGTGGCTGCGGCCTGCTTCCAGCGGCCTTCAAAGGCCAGGATGGCGATCATGGTTTGCCAGCCTTCCGGCAGGGCGGGAAAAACTTTAAGGGCCTTTTTCAACATGCGCATGGCTTCTTCCGGGCTGCCGCCGCGCAAAATGAAGTCTCTGGCTTCACGCACCATAAAATGCGCTTCCGCCGGTTTGTTGCCTATTTTGGCGAAATGGCGCACCGCCTGGGGGTAGTCTCCGCTGTCCGCGTAAATGGAAGCCAGCGCCGCGCTGATTTTTTGCGCCCCCACCCCATAACGCCCGGACGTATGGTAGGCGCTTATGGCCCGGTCTATAAGCCCGGCCCGGCGGTAATCTTCCCCCATTTCAAACCAGGTGCGCCCTTTAAGGCCCGGGGCAAGCTCCGTGCGGGCCAGCAGGCTTTCACGTATTTGCAGGGCGCGTTCAATATCGCCCTGAGACCGGTAAATATTGCCAAGGGCCAGATAAATTTCCACCGCGCCAGGGTCTTGCATGGCCGCGCGGGAAAGCGCGCCTATAACCGCCAGGGTGTCTTTGTCACAAGCGGGCGACAAGTTTGAGGAAAGCGCTTCTTCATTCAGCGCGTTCCGGCTACCGAAAAGCCCTTTGAATGCTGACCACAAAGCCAAAGTTCACCTCTTAAATTTCTTTTTTGGGAGGAACAGGCCCGGTTATGGGAATTTTGCGCAAGCTGTCCACTTCAATTTGCAATTTTCTGGCGTTTTTCCGCCAACGGCGCAGGTCACTGCCCACGCGCAGGCGGTCAAGCACAAGAAAGGCCAGGGTGAAAAGCGTCCCAAGGAAAAAGGAAAGAATAAGCACCACCATCAGGGGCAGCTGCGGGCTGGTCCAGGTGATGTCGTTTACATAAAGCTGTACGTTGAAGGCGATAGATTGTGAAAGCACCGCGCTGTTTTGCAAAAAAAACAGCAAGCTTACCACAAAAATCAGCACAATGAGAAATGTTTTCAAAAAACGCATAGTGGGCTCCCTTAAATATATGCATTTAATTTTATTTTGTTTTTATTTTAACCGCACACCACATGCCTTTCGGCGCATCAAAAATCCGCTTCCTTCTCCAGCCCGGCAAAGGCGGGCCGCAAAGAGGCGTAGCTTTCATCAAGATGCTGCGGCACCACGCGCACCTCTGCTGTGACGGCGATGAAAGACGAATCTCCGTTCCAGCGCGGCACAAGGTGAAAGTGCAGGTGTTCACGAATGCCCGCCCCGGCGGCTTCGCCAAGGTTAAGGCCCACATTCAGGCCCTGGGCGTTGAAATGCCCCAGCAAAATGGCGCTGCTTTTTTGCATGAACCACATAATTTCCCTGCTTTCTTCCGGGGTAAGGGCGGCAAAATCCGTGGTGTGGCGCAGGGGGGCCACCATTATGTGCCCGTTGTTGTACGGGTATTTGTTCATTATTACAAAGGAATGCTTGCCCCGGCACAGCACAAGGCGGGTGGCATCTTCCGCCCGATCTTCAGGCAGGCAGAACACGCAGGTTCCGGACTTGGGGCCGAGTATGTAATCTATGCGCCAGGGCGCCCAAAGGTGTTTCATAGAGTTTCCTGTACCTTAAATACCTTATCCAGGGTAGTCAAGGCCCTTTTCAAATTGCTGATGAAGATAGTGTAAAGGGCGGTAAATTCTTCATTTTTCAGCGGGTCAAAACTTGTTTTGCCCTTTGCTTCAAGGCCTCTTCCCGCCTGTTCAAGGCTTATGGCGGAAAATTGCAAGGATTTGTGGCCCATTGAACCGGCAATGGCCCGGATATTATGGGCTGCCATTACTATATCATGCAATTTGCCGGCGGTGAAGGCCTTTTCAATTTCCGGCGCCTCGCAACCGTACTGTTCCCAAAAACGGCGTAAAATGCCCGCGTAGAGCTGTTTATCATAGTTCAGGGTTTGCATGGCGGTTTGTGAATCAAAACCTTCCAGGGCGGAAAGGGTGGCCAGCATGGAAAGGGTTTGCTGCCGCGCGGGGGCGTCATATTCCACACATTCACCAAACAGGCTGCTTTTATTGCGGAACACAAAGCTTTCTCCGGCTTCTTCGGCCTGTTCTTCCCTGATTGGCGCTTCCGGCTTTTTAACTTCCGGCGCGGATTTATCTATAAGGAACTGGCGCAAAACGGCGTAGAATTTATCCAGTTCCACCGGTTTGGAAAGGTGTTCGTTCATACCCGCGGCAAGGCAGCCGTCGCGGTCTTCCTGCAGGGCGTGGGCTGTCATGGCGACAATGGGCATTTTGTTGTAAAGCGGGTTTTTGCGCAAGATGCGCGTGGCGGTTATGCCGTCCATTTCCGGCATTTGAATATCCATAAACACCAGATCGTAAGGCATGTTGTGGCGGGTTTGGGCAATATCCACGGCCTGAATTTTATCCACCGCCTCGCGCCCTGTATGGGCCACATCGGCTTTTATGCCCACTTCTGAAAGCAATTCCAGGGCAATCTGTTCATTAACCGGGTTATCTTCAACCAGCAGTACCCGGCTGTCCGGAAAGTGCGGACGCCTGGGCGCGGCTTCGGCAATGCTGAAGTGCGCAAGGTTGTTGCCGCGGTTTTCCGCCGCCATGACCATATTTATGGCGTCCAGCAAAAGCGAGCAGTTAACTGGCTTGGCAAGGAAGGAACTTATATGGGCCGCTTCCATGGCCTGCGGGGTGGGCGGGTTGAAGGCGCTGGTAAGAATTACGGCCGGTTTGGGTTTTATGGCCGGGTCTTCATGCAGCTTTTTGCACACTTCAAGCCCGTTCAAATCGTCCATAACCTGGTCAAGAATGACCACGGAATAGGCCTTGCCGGCATTTTGCGCCAGCATGACGCTTTCCAGTCCCTGAAGGCCGCCTTCCGCAAGGTCTGTTTCAAACCCCATGGACGTAAGCATGTCGTAAAGGGCCATGCGGTTGGAATAGTTGTCGTCCACCACCAGCAAGCGCAAGCTGCGCCAGGCTTCCGGGTAAATACGGGCCGGTTTGGTGCTGTCTATGCCAAAACAACAGGAAACGCTTACCTTGGTGCCGCGCCCGGCTATGCTGCGCACCTTGGCGTCGCCGCCCATAAGCTGCGCAAGCTGGCGGGTAATGGCAAGCCCCATGCCGGTGCCTTCTTCCCCGTAACGGCGCTGGTCTGAATCTATGCTTTGCCGGAATGCGTCAAAGAGGTTGTCCAGCTGTTCCTGTTCCATGCCCACGCCGCTGTCGCGGATGATAAAGTTAAGGCACACCTGGTCACGCTGGCGCTGTTCCACCGAACAGCCCACAAAAATTTCACCCTGCTGGGTATATTTAAGCGCGTTGCCCAGCAAGTTGCCCAGCATCTGCTGAAGGCGGGCGCTGTCGCCAACCAGGTTTTGCGGAATATCCGGCGGAATGCCGAAAATAAGCTCCAGCCCCTTTTCCAGGCAAGGGCCACGGTACTTGGCCGCCAGGGCGCTTAGCACGTCATCCAGCGCGAACGGAGAAAATTCCAGCACCATGGTGCCGGTATCCAGACGGGAATAGTCCATTATGTCAGAAATAATGTGTAACAGACGGTCCGCCGCTGAACCTATTTTTCCAAGGTAGGCCTTTTCCGCCGCGGCTATGTCATGCTGGGAAAGCAGGTAGACAAACCCGTTTATGATGTTCAGCTGTCCGCGTATTTCATGGCTTACGGCGGACAAAAATTCGCTTTTGGCCTGGCTGTTTTGCTGCACTTCGCTGTGCTTCTCCGTTTCAGCGGATGCCAGATGCAAAATATTGTTTATTTCCCCTTCCAGTTCCCGAAATGGGCTTGGCCCGGCAAACACAACATGATCCGCCCCCTTGCCGGACAAAGCGGCGCTTACTACCGCCCGCAGGCGTTGCTTGCTTATGCTGAACGGGCGGATAAAGAAAAATTCCGCCAGCAGGGCCAGCAAAACAAACAGCACGGCCGGAAGGACAAGGGCTGTCTTAAGCCAGAAGTTGCGTATTTCCAGGGCGGATTCCCCCGCCGGGAAGCGCATTACCCCGTCAAGCTCAAAGGCGTAGTGGCCGGGGCGCTGCACATCCTTGCCGCGCAGCGTTATGGCATACGCCGGGCCGCTGCTGCGCAAAACATAGCTTATGTCGCCATGTTCCTCTTTGGAAGGCCCTTCCATGTTTTGCCACAGGCGTTGCCACAGGCCGGGCCGGGGTTCCGCCTTGGGCGATTGTTCCGGTTCTTCCTGCCTGAGGGTTCCGCTTGTCAGTTTGAATTGCACGCCGCTGATTTTGCTCAGTTCAGCGACAACTTCATCATTGATAAGAAACCAGCCTATAACCCGGCCGGAACTGGGGGCATGGTAGGTATGCGGGGCCACGGGCTGTGAAGCCACCATGCCGGGGCGGTTGCTTATAAGCGTAAAGCCCAGCACGCGGGTTTCCGCATCTGGAAAAAGGGGGCTGGGCGGCAGAATGGACTGGATTATGCCCTGCGGTATGGGGCCGTACACCCCGGTATCCGGGTCACGCTTGCGCCCATAGATGATTTTACCGTCTTTATCCAGCCAGGTTACCAGGCCGTAATCGGCTGTGGCCAGCGAGGCGTCGCTTAAGAGCACCTCTTCAATTTTTTTGTGTTTGAAGGGGTCGCTGGTATATTCATGGGCTTCATCCCACAGGCCAAGGCTTTCCAGCTTGGTGCGGGCCACCTGCAATTGGGCGTCAAGCTGGTCGGCCACAATATGCGCGGCCGCGCGCACGGCCCGGACTTCATCTTTTTCAATGCGCGGCAACAGCCGCGCGTGCAGGGCGTACACCGCGGCCAGGCACATCAGGACAAAAAATACAAAAAGCGTCAAATGGGTAACAATACGCAAACGCATGGTGGAAGCGCCCGCCGCAAAACCCGCGCTGTTTTTCTCCGCGCGTCTGTCCGGCGTATCTTCCGGTTCAATCATATCTTCTTGTTCGGTCATACGTTTTCTCATGCTTTCAAGCGGCTTTTAAGCAAAAAATGGAATGCCGGGCACGGGCTTTGATTTTTCCGGCGCAGCCGGACGGCGGGCCGCCGGGCTGACAGGCCTTAATCCAGACGCTGGTGGCAGCCAAGGCTCTTCCGGTTACGCAAGGCGGCCTGGGTAAGAATATACGCCGCCTGGCAGCCGTGGAACAAGTCCAGCAAAGGCTTGGAAAGCGGCGTAAGCTTATAAAAATCATGCAAGTGGCGCGAAAGGTCGCGCAAGTCGTCAAAGGCCCGGTAAAGGCGCGACTGGGTGCGGGTTATGCCCACATAGTTCCACATGATGCTGCGTATGCTTGCCCAGTCTTGCGCTATCAGGGCCGGGTCGTCATTGTGTTCATCACCCAGATGGTGCCAGTCTTCAATGGAACGCGGCAGGCGGGCATTCATGCGCCCGCCCCGGCTGCCAAGGCGCTTCATGATGTCTGTTGCGGCATCGTTGCCCCAAAGCAGGGCTTCCAAAAGCGAGGTGCTGGCAAGGCGGTTGGCCCCGTGCAGGCCGGTGCAGGCGCATTCGCCCACGGCGTAAAGGGAATCCAGGCTGCTGCGCCCGGCAAGGTCGGTCAAAATTCCGCCGCAAAAATAATGGGCCGCCGGGACAACCGGAATCAAATCTCTGGTAATATCAACGCCATAGCGCAGGCAGTGGTCATAAATAGTGGGGAAGCGCCGCACAAGGTCATGCTTCACGTTGCGGGCGTCCAAAAATACGCAGGCATCGCCGCTTTGCAACAGTTCCTGCACAATGGCGCGGGAAACCACGTCACGCGGGGCCAGTTCTCCGCGCTGGTCATGGTCTTTCATAAAGCGGCGGCCTTTGGAATCCAGCAGGAAGGCCCCTTCCCCGCGCATGGCCTCTGTTACCAAAAAACGGCGGGAATCTCTGTGATAAAAGGCGGTTGGGTGAAACTGCACATATTCCAGATTCTCCAGCCGCACCCCGGCGCGGCTGGCCATGGAAAAGGCCGCGCCCACCACCGGCCCAGCATTGGTGCTGTGCAAATATATCTGCCCGGCCCCGCCGGTTGCCAATACGGTATAATCCGCCAAAATTGTTTCAACGCTGTTGTCTGCCTCATGCAGCACATAAGCGCCGCAGCAGCGGTTTTCAAGCTGATAGCGGTAAGTCATGCCCTGGGTGTGGTGGTGGCTGGTCAAAAGGTCTATGGCCGAACAACTGCTTAAAAGCCGGATGTTTGGCGAAGCCAGCACCGCCGCCATAAGCCCCTGCATAATGCTGCGCCCGGTATGGTCGGCGCAGTGCAGGATGCGCGGCACGGAATGCCCGCCTTCCCTTGTAAGGTCAAGTTCCCCGTCCTCATTGGGGATGGCGTGCCCCCCGGCGCCGCCGTGCGCCCCGGGGGCGGAAAAGGGTATGCCCAGGCGTTCCAGCAAAATTTTTTTCACGGCATCCGGCCCGCGGGTGGCCAGATGACGCACGGCCTTCAGGCTGTTGTGCCTGTGCCCGGCGGTAAGTATGTCTTTTTCCAACAAACGCGGGTCGCCATCAAGGTCTTTATAGATAATGCCGCCCTGCGCCAGCCAGGAATTGCCGCTTTCCGGCCCGCTGGAAGACGAGATAAGCGTAACCTCTACCCCGGCATCCGCCAAAACAAGGGCAGTGGCGCAACCGGCCAAACCCGCGCCTATGACCAGAACCGGAGTATGTAAACGTGAAACGCCAGTGGCTTTTGTCATGCTGCCCCGCCTGAAAAAAAAATAGGTTAGACGCTTGCCGCGCTACAAACTATAAAACATATATTCGTATAACAGGCAAGAACAAACCCCTTGAAGACCGGTTTACGGTTGCGTCCGCCGCATATTTATATTGTGCTGACTCGCATAAAAATATATATAGAGGCTGAACGGAGGACTTATGATTTTTGGAAAAAAAAACAAAGACCAGACAGCCAGTCAGGAAAGCGCCCCCCAAAACGCTATGCCCCCAAGTGACGCCGGCCAGATGGGCGAGGTGGGCAAGGTGGGCGAGGTGGGCGAACTGAACGCCAACGCCACAGAAAACGCCGTAGCGCCAGAACAAGACAATTCAAGCCAGACTACCCCGGAAACAGCTGCGGCGCAACCCGTTGCGGCCAGTGAAATTTCGACCGGTAAAATTCCTGATGGCGAAATTCCGGCCAGCGAAATTCCCGCGCCCGCCGCGCCGGAAGCCCCCGCGCAGCCCGCCGATTCGAAGCCCGCAGATTCGAAGCAGGCTGATTCGAAGCAGGCTGGCCAGAAACAAAATGGCCCCAAACAGGGCGAGACCCGTTCCGCCCCGGATGTAGGCCCCCTGCTTGTGGACGCGAACGCGGAAAGCGGCCGTTTGAAGCCTTCCCTGGCCCTGCCGCCGTTTTCCTTTACCCCGGCGGGTGATCACGGCATTTTGTCGCGCGTTTACAAGGTCTTGAGTTTTTCCCCCTTCATAACCCTTACAATTTTGGTTTTGCTGCAAACCATTTTCACCTTTGACAGCCGTGAATTGTGGTATTCCGATGAAATACGCCACGGCAACGCCCTGCAATACCTGTTGCAGCAAGGCGACTGGCTGGTGCTGCAACTGAACGGCCTGCCGTATCTGGACAAGCCGCCCCTGTATTTCTGGCTGCTGGCCGGCATTCAATATTTGCTGCCCCATGCCGGGATTAACGCGGCGCAGGCCGCGCCCGCTGTCATGTTTATAGGCGTGGCCTTTTCTGGCCTGCTTTTTGTGTGGGCCACCCTTGCCATGGCCCGCTGGGCCGCCGGGGTTGACCGGGCGGGCCGCCTGGCCGCCGGCCTGGTGGTAACCGGCTGCGTATTTTTCACCGGCTTGCTGCACTATGCCCGCATGGATCTGTTTTTTGCCGCGCTTATTGTCCTTTCCGCCACGCTCATTTTCCGCGCCCTCAAGCAGGAAAGGGCCATGTTGCCCATGCTGCTGGGCTTTTTGTGCGCCGGGCTGGCCGTGCTTGCCAAGGGCCCGCTTGGCCTGGCCTTTCCGCTTGTGGCCGCCCTGCTCTTTGTCTGCTGGCGCGGCGCGCCCCTGCGCCTTTTGAAGCTGGACTTCCTGCTGGGGCTGCTGGTTGGGCTGGCCCCGGCCCTGGCCTGGCTTGCCGCCATATGGTTCAGCGGGCAGGAAGATTTTGTGATGGAAATTATCAACAAGCAGGTTATTGGCCGGGCGCTTGACGCCAGCCACCATGCCGAACCGTGGTATCATTACCTGGTGACCTTCCCGCTGATTTGGCTGCCCTGGACCTTCCTGATATTCTTTCTTCCGTGGGAAAGGCTGTTCCGCAAGCAAACCTGGCAGCTTTTGCGCAACACCCGCAATGGAGAGCGCCAGGGGCTGGCCTTCATGGCCCTGATGTTCATTGGCGGCTTTGTCATGCTTTCTTTGATAAGCACCAAGATACCCATATATCTTTTGCCCCTGTTCGCCCCCCTGGCTGTGCTGGCCGGGCGGGCCACGCTGCAACTTTCCCCGCGCCGCGTACGCTGGATGCAACGGGTGTTCGGGGTATTCCTGATTCTGCTGGGCGTGTTGGTGTTTGTGGCCTCCATGTACTATGCGGGCGACTTCACCATGCTGAACAGCCAGCTTGCCGCCCTTGGCATACCGGCCTGGCCGGTAGAATTGCAAGGCACGCTGATCTGCGCCGGCATTTTGCTGCTTGGCGGCTGCCTTTTCATCGGCGCCCTGCGTTCCACCCGCCCGGAAGGCATTTTGCTTACCCTTTCCGTCGTGCTGGCCGGTTTTTCCTACCCGTTCGCCGCCATAACCGCCCCCTCGCTTGACCCGGTGCTTAGCCCCAAAGGCCAGGCCACGGTAATGCAGGAATATATCAGCAAGGGCTACCACCCGGTAACCTTTGCCATGTACGGCGGCACCTACAGCTATTACACCAGCCTGCCGCAAGAGGAATTGCCCAAAGACTGGGCCTTGCTGCAAAGCCGCCTTGCCACGGAAAATTCCGTTGTGCTGGCCATGTCCGTAACCCGCTGGGATGAATGGCGAAACATGCCAGGCCAAAGCGAAGCCGCAAAATTCACAGAAGTTGACCGCCGCTGGATTTCAGAAAAACAATGCGTACTGCTGGTGAAGGGCGATGGCAAGCAAAGCCCGCCAATGCAGGAAGCAACGCCGCCAGCCAACGGGCAGGCAACAATAAGCCCGGCGGAAAACGCCCAGCCTGTGGCAAGCCCGGCTGAACCGCTAAAAACGGAACCGGGCCAAACCGAACCGAACCAGATAAAACCGGGCGCAGTGGAACCCGGCAAAACTGATGCCCCGGCGGAACAGCCTGCCGGCACAGGGACGCCTGCCGCCCCGGAACAGCCCGCCGCGCCCGCCGGGGCTGGAACGCCGGTCACGCCAGTAGCGCCAGCTCCGGTAGCGCCTGGTGGATCTGCCATCCCGGCCACACCGCTTGCGCCAACGCCGGGCACGCCCGGTCCGTCCGGTTCGTCCGATTCGCTTGCACCTACGGGACAGCCCGCGGCCCTGCAACCGGCCGCGACTCAAGCTCCGGCCCCGCAACCGGCAAGCCCGCCCGCGCCTGTTCCGGCAACAGGAACGGCCCCGGCTGTGCCATTGGCATCATCGGCAACATCACCGGCATTGGCCCCGGCACCGGCCCAAACCGTTCCGGCGCAACCGGCTCCAACGCAACCGGCTCCGGCCGCCGCAACTTCAGAAAACCCGGCAGCGATACAGAACGGGCAGCAGGGCTTGGCAAACCAGCCGGCTCCGGCAACCCCGGTTCAGCCCGCGCCCGGCGGCAGCCAACCCGGCACGCCGCCAAGCATTCAGTTCTAGCGCCAGATACAACGCCCGCGCCTGCCGTTCATACGCAGGCGCGGGCGCCTTAAATTTAGCCCATTGCACAATGGCCTAAATTTAAGGCGCGTTTGGCTTACAGGGCATGGGCCGCGCGATTCATGGCACCATTCTTTCAACAGTCTTATATGACTGCATATTTTCAAACAATAGCATCAAAATATGGGGGGGTGTCTGTGGTACGTATAGATAAAAACCTGTGCAACGGCTGCGGCTTGTGCGCCAAAGATTGCGTAGAGCAAAATATCCTGCTGCAAGGCGGGCAGGCTGCGCCGCAAAAAGCAAACTGCCTGCTGTGCGGGCATTGCGTGTCTATTTGCCCTCAGGCCGCTGTAAGCATTGAAGAATACGACATGGCGGAACTTTTGCCCTATGTGCGTGACAGTTTCCACCTGAATCCGGAACATTTTCTGAACGCGGTAAAATTTCGCCGGTCAGTGCGCCAGTTCACAACCGCCCCGGTTGAAAGGGAAAAACTGGAAAAAATTATTGAAGCCGGGCGCTACACCCCCAGCAGTACCAATTCGCAAGATGTCTCATTCGTTGTAGCGCAGGGTGAACGCCTGGCGGAATTGCAGGCCGCCGCAATGGGGGTGCTGCGTAAGGCCCAAAAGCTGCTGCAACTGCCGCCGGCCCGTAAATTTTTACCAATTGCCGAACGCTACGCCGACATAAGCCTGGCCGATGACAATTTTTTGTTTCATGGGGCAAAAGCCCTGATTGTTGTTTGCGCCAAAAACCCGCTGAATGCCGGGCTGGCTTCCGGCACAATAGAACTTATGGCGGAAGCTCAGGGCCTTGCCATGTTTTACGTTGGCCTTTTCACCAAGGCGGCAAGATATAACCCAAAAATAAAAAATATGCTCGGCCTGGCAAAAGGCGAAAAGGCCGTCACCTGCCTGGCGCTGGGCTACCCGGCGGTGCGCTACCAACGCACCGGCCTGAAAAAAAAGCCAGTAATACGCTGGCTGTGAAAGCAATAACCACCATTGAACAATAAGTTTTTTATTCCGTCACACAAAACGCGCAACCCGCGCGAAGGCGCATATTTAAACGCATATGACCTTCGCGCGGGATAAAGCGCAACGTGGTAAAATGGCAAAAAGGCCATTGTGCAATGACCTCTAACTGGCAACGCCCCAGCATATCCGCACCACTTGCCCACATGCCTCTTGACATCTCCAGCCACTTCACACCGCACCCCCGATCACACCCGCCTTGTTAAGCGCTCCTTGCCCAACCCACTCCTTAACGCCCCCCATATCCGCAGCCTAACCCCACCCACGTATCCACGCCACTTGCACAGACGCCTCTTTACACCCCCAACCCACCAGCCTCTTAACGACCAACGCCCCCGCGTATCCGAGCCTGATATTCCGTCTGGCCGGGCTGGGTAGCCAACCCCAAGGGAACCACCCGCCTCACACCGCGACCTAATGCGGGGATGCAAGGGGCGGCGAGCCCCTGCCGGGGGGGGAGATCCAAGAGGGGGGCAACGCTGCCCCCGCCCTCTCCACCGGGGCCCCCGCCGGGCAGGCGGCCCACCTGCGGGCAGGGGAAGACCACCCAAAACTTGCCTGAACTACCCGCAACGGCTGAAGCCAGGCCAACAAACGAACTGGTGGATCACCCATCCGCCCCAATCTGGGGGAACCCCAAGGGCTTGAAGCCCTTGAGGTTCCCCCAGGCCCCCTCCTCATCCCCGATAAAAGGAATGACTGTTTGAATAGTGCCGCCTTGGCGCCCAACGCCCCCGCGCTGCCTTACCCCCCCCCAACTCAACCGACCACCAGCCCGCCACCATATCCGCGCCCCTAACCCCACTCACCTCCTACCCCACTGCCCCACCCAGCTCTTACCCCACCGCACCCCCGGCCCACCAGCCTCTTAACGACCACCGCCCCGCGTATCCGAGCCTGATATTCCATCTGGCCGGGCTGGGTGGCCAACCCCAAGGGAACCACCCGCCTCACACCGCGACCTAATGCGGGGCTGCCAGGGGCGGCGAGCCCCTGCCGGGGGGGGAGATCCACGAGGGGGGCAACGCTGCCCCCGCCCTCTCCACCGGGGCCCCCGCCGGGCAGGCGGCCCACCTGCGGGCAGGGGAC
>JAVBMP010000078.1:0-12351 GCA_031552315.1 Desulfovibrionaceae bacterium
TTGTTGCCCGCCGCTTGTATTGCTTCCAAACGGGTTTCCACCGGGGGAAGCTCCAGTTTTTGCACAATGCGCACTTTGTGCATTTCCAGGGGGAAGGAGGTATTTTCAAAAAAGGTGATCTGGCTCATGTTTTCCGCTCCCAAGTCTTGGTTAAAGGTGAAAAAAAGAAGAGGCCCCTTTACGCATCCGGTAAAGGGGCCTCTTGAAAAATTTGAGGACAGGGTCTGGAACAAACTACAAGACCAAGCTCCTCTCAAGAGGTCCCGGCTTGTAATAATACATGGCCGCGCTGGCGGCATTGCATTTGGCGTTCACAGACATCATATGTTTTCGCGTCTCCTCATAAACTCATTCCCAAGGCTTAGCGCGTTAAGGGTAATCCTGTCAAGCCCCTTCAAGGCCTGTTGACACAACAGCCTTTTGCCATCTGGCTGCTTCAGGGGGCAAAGTGAGGCCGTTGCGTCAATAGGCCCTGGGCCGCGTGCGTTTGCTGTTGCAGCTTGCTGAACAGGCTGTTGCCAAGGGACTTTGGCAACAGCCTGAGGCGCGGGTTCCATTCTTTGCTGGCCGCCAAGCGGCTAAGACAAAGAACCTGTTGTTATAATCGAGACTATTGCACAATGGCCTTTTTGCCCTTTTACTGCGTCATGCTTCATCCCGCGCGAAGGTCATATATGCGTGAATATACTCCCTCCGCACGGAACTCGCATTTCTTGTAAAAGAACAAAAAATCTCATTGTGCAACGGTCTCGAATTGGGCGAGCAATGCGTCTTTTTGCATTGCGCAGGTCAAGTGCCTGACGCCGGCTTTTGAGTCCAGCAAAAGCAGCGCCGGGATGTCTTGCACGCTGTATTTGTTGGCAAGCGTTTTTTTGGTGGCAAGATCAATTTTGATGATATTGTATTTGCCGCCCAGTTCTCTGTTTACATCTTCAAGCAGCGCGTTAAATTCCAGGCTGGCGCTGTTTTTTGCGTCAAAAAAGGACAGCAGCACTGTTTTGTCGCTGTTGGCTATTCTGGCTTTAAAATCGTCAAGTTCGGTAATGTATCTTTCCGCCGCCACGGCGGCGGTTGCGCCATCACCCGCCGCGGTGACGACCTGGCGCAGGTATTTTACCCTGTTGTCGCCCACCGCGTAAACGCCTTCAAGGTTTGTTTCCATCAGGTCGTTGACGGTAAGGTAGCCGCGCGGCATGACCAGGCCGCTGCCCTCCAAAAATTTGGTGGACGGGATCATGCCCACAAACATAAAGATGCCCTGGCATGGCAGGGTGGACAGTTCGCCTGTCTTCAAGTTTTTAAGCTTTACGCCTTCCACAGTTTCCTTGCCAAAAATTTCCTGCACGGTGGCATTCCAGACAAAGGCCATTTTTTCATGGTTCAGCGCTTTTTCCGCGCTTAACTTGTTGCAGTCCAAAATGCCTTCATCATGCAGGACTATTACGGTAACCTTTTTGGCGAATTTTGTTATGAACATCCCTTCTTCAATGGCCTGGTCGCCGCTGCCCACCACGACAACCTCTTCACCCGTAAAGGATTCCGCGTCGCAGGTGGCGCAATATGCAACGCCATTGCCGGTAAATTCTTTTTCTCCGGGTATGCCCAAAAATCTTGGTTCCGTCCCGCAGGCTATGATTGTGGCTTTGGCGTAAAATTCCTTATTTTTTTTGGTCTTTATCCATTTTTCTTCTTTGGAAAAATCTACTTCCACAACCGCGTCTTTTAAAAATTCCACACCAAAGGCCCTGGCATGATTTTCAAAACTCGCCATCAGGTCTGGGCCGGGTATGTTGGTTATGCCGGGCCAGTTGGCAATTTCTCTTGTTGTATGCGCCCTTCCGCCAAAAGAGCCTTTGTTGATTATCAGCGTCTTGAGCTTGGCCCGCCCCCCATAAATTGCCGCAGCCAGCCCGCCGGGGCCGCCGCCTATCACTACCAGATCATAATGGTTCGACATGGTGTCAGCTCCTGCTTATGCGAATATTTTGGAAATGCTTTCCGCGATTGCATCTTCTTCAACAAGGCCTGTCAATTTGGCGTTGTATTCCCCGTCTTTGAAAAATAAAATTTGGGGGATGCTTTTGAATGAAAAACTGTTGAACAGCTTTTTCTGTTCTTCCACATCCACCGCGTAAAAAGAACATTTATTTTTGTTGGCGGCTTCCATTTCTTCCAGCACGGGCACCACTTCTTCGCACACGTGGCAGGTTTTTCTCATAAAAACCACAAGGCAGGGATCCGCCTTTTCATACACTATTTTTTCAAATTCGTCCGAGGTGAGTTTTCTCAATTTGGTGTTGATCATCGCAAAACTCCTTATGCGCACAGCTTGCATGAATGGTTCAATCACCTGGGAGCCTCCTCTTCTTGCGGATAATCGGAGGAGGCTCCCGGGTTTATATTATTCTGTAAAACAAGGTTGACTAGAATTCTTCTTCAAAGATTTGGTAAACCGGGGCGCCTTCGCACTGTTTCGGGAAGCGTACGCCGCCCAGCGCGGCAAGCGTCGGGGCCACGTCAATTTCACGGATTATGCGGTCTGTCTTGAAGTTCTTTTTCACGCCCTTGCCGGCGGCGATGAAGATCGGAGAAACCGAGGTATCCGCTTCACCCTGCGAGGTGGAAAGGCTGTCGGCATGGTCCCACTGGTAGCCTTCAGCCAGGAAGTAGACGATGTCGCCGGATTCCGGGCCGCCCAGGCCAAAGTGCACCGCGTCCTTGTTGCGCACGGCCAGAGCAATGACGCGTTTGCCGGTTTTGGGGTGGCGGTACCCGTAAAGGCGGGTAATGATTTCTTCTTCAACCTCATACTTGTCCTTGGGGTCAACAATGCCGTGTTCATCGCGTCCCTTCAGGTTCACGTAGATATGGGTTTCACGCTGGGCAATGGCCAGGGTGTTTTCCCAATCTATTTCCGGCAGGCGGTTGCCCTTGGCGTCGCGCTTCACTCTGGTCAGGCCAAGTTCTTCCATAAAGCCGGTGCTTATGCCAAGCACGTCGCCCATCAGCAGGAAGTCGTGCTTGGAGCAAACCTGCGCGTGGTCGGAGGTGATGATGATGGTCCAGCCCTGGTCCAGGTATTTCATGAAGTGCCCAAGGTACCAGTCCGCCTGGACGTAAAGGTCTTCCATGAACTTGCAGTACTTTTCCGGCGGCAGCTTGTTGTAGCCCTTGTCCGTCATGTAGCGGATAAACATATGTTCCTGAAGGTCTATGCTGTGGAAGTGTGAAATAACAACTTCTATGCCGTGGTTGTCAATCAGGTCGGTTATGGCCGCGGCCTGCCATTTGGCGTTGACGTACCAGTTGTTCAGCATGATGTCGTTGATCAGCTCTTCGCTTTGCTGGCCAAGCATGGAAGTGGGGGGCGCATAGCCGGCGCTTTTCACTATCCAGTCATGCACCTGGGTGGGGAATATGCACTTGCTGATGTCTTTTTCCATAGAGGCGGAAATGTAAATTCTAAGGTTGGACGCATCCGGGGCCAGTTCCAGCAGCTTCATGTTGCGAACCACATCCACTTTTTTGTCATCGCGGATGCCTTCATCTTCAATGCGGTCAACCAGCTTGCCCAGGGTAAGCACGGCCAAGGGCTTGGTTTCCTTTTTGGATTTATAGACTTCTACCCGGTCATACACGCCCTTGTCATTCTTAAGAACCAGGCAGGGGCGGCGGATAAGGCCGTCGGACAGCAGCATGACAATTTCTTTGGCATCGGCCGGGGCATTGGCCCAGTCCGCCGCCGGGCGTACCGGAGACTGCGCGACGTTTATCGGCAGATCCGGCGTGGCAATGGAACTGCCGGTCACCCTGTCCAGGACGATGTTGTTGCTTTCCAGCGCGCCGGTGGATTCAAGAATGTTGTACCCGGAATCCTTGATGTCCATGCCGGTGATCGAACAGGGGGTAACGGCGTTTTCGCTCATGTTCTTGAAGAATGATGGTTCCTTTATGTCCACGCTGGCGCCCAGCATCATTTCGCCGTCAAACTGGCCAAAGCTCATGCCAACGGAACCGGGGCTGGTGCCGTCCACAACATGCAGGTTGGGGTTTTGGGATGTCGGGGGCCAGGCGCAGCCGGGCCAGTGCCACACAAGGGTTTTTTTGCCGGCTTCAGCAAAGCAGTCCCAAACACGTTCCGCTTTGCAAGAGGATGAATCCAGGCTGTAGCGAATCCAGTCCAGGCCCTTGGGGCTGGAAATATCAAAGCCGGTAATGCCGTGCACGTTGGCGTAGCACCCGGTGGCAAGGGTTGCCCACATGGGGGGGGTAACCGTGGGGTGCCCGCCCAAAAGCATAAGGTCGTCACGGCAGGCGCCGCGTTCAATATACTTTTTCACGTTGGGCATCTTGCCTTCGGCCACATACTTTTTTGTCAAGCTGGGGTCAAAACCGTCAATACCGAGAATCATAACCTTTTCCGCAATTGCCGGGCGTTTGGGCTTACTCATTATCCTTCTCCTTTTACCAGTTTTAAGTTATTTATCCAGTCCACAATTCAATAGACGCATTTTTTGAGGCAGTTGCACAATGGCCTCTTTTTGAAACCCTGCCGGAGTGGTCAAGCGCAATACAAACCGCGCCCGTTTTTTGAAGCTGCGGCGCGTGGCTGTTAAGGTCTGCCAGGCGCTTGTAAGCTGAACCACTTGCTTGCTAAAATAAGCACAAAGTATGCCAGCCTGTAGGCGGCCCAAGCGCTAGTTGTATGAGCCTGATATAAAAAGACAAAATATAAGGAAACCCAAATTAGGGCTGTAGAAGGGCAAGGATATTTCTGAAATAAAAGGAAATGCTGTTATTTAGTCAATCGTCTTTGCAGGAATTTTGCAATAGGGAATTGAGAAGCGGAATTGAAAGGTGAATTTGAAAGGGAAAAGCGGCCGGGCATGTCAAACCGAAGTCTTTTGGGCAGGGCTGAACCGGCTTGCGGGCGCGGGTTACCGGGCGGGAATGTGGCACAGTGGCGGCACAAATTTTAAACAAAAAGAAAAGCACTTACAGCAGTTGACTGTAAGTGCTTTAAGTTTCTGGTCGGGATGAGGTGATTTGAACACCCGACCCCTTGAACCCCATTCAAGTGCGCTCCCAGGCTGCGCTACATCCCGACGCGAAAAATCTGTTTAATTGATTACGCGGATTGTGTCAAATACTAATTGCATTTTTTTTACAGGCCACGTGAACACTTCCGGATGAACAGTTCTGGGCGAGCACTTCCGGGTGAACAGTTCCAGATGAACAGGCCAGGCCGCGCGGGGCGGGCGGCGCGTGGGCGGGCGGCTTCAAAATAGTTTGTAATAAGGGCGGGGCATGGCGCATCCCTTGCGGGAACGGCTCAAATTTGCAGTTGATAAAGTTTGCTCTTGGCTGTAATATGCCCCCCATGTCTGCCCGTCGCATACTATTTTTGGCCCCGGCCTCGTCCGTGACCCGCATTTTCCCTGAACTGCGGGACTCCGGCTTTGAGGTGGGCATTGCGGAAAATATCAAGGGGGCCTCGGCATTTATTCGTAAATCTCCGCCGGGGCTTATTCTTTCTCGCGCTTTTTTGCCGGGCTACCGGGTGGAAGACCTTTTGCAGGTTGGGCAGGAAGACCCGGACTTCCCGCCGGTTATAATTTTTAGCGACCGCCCTTCGCCGGAAGAAGCCCAGCGCCTGCTGGAACTGGGGGCCAAAGATTACTGGGCGGAACCGCTGCTGCTGGAAAAAATTGAGGCCGTGCTGCCCCTGCCCAAAGTGGCCGCCCCGGCGCCCCGGGTTTCTACCCTTGGCGGGCGCAAGGCGGAAAGCGGGCCGGATATTGTGGGCGCCCACCCGGTTATTCAGCGGGTGCTGGCCCTGGCGCGGCAGGTTGCCAAATCAAAGGCCACGGTGCTTATTTCCGGCGCGTCCGGCACAGGCAAGGAAATGTTCGCGCGTTACCTGCACGCCCAAAGCGACCGGGCGGACAAGCCCTTTATTGCCGTAAACTGCGCGGCCCTGCCGGAACATTTGCTGGAAAGCGAACTTTTTGGGCATGAAAAAGGCTCCTTCACCGGGGCCATTGCCCGCAAGCTGGGCAAGTTTGAACTGGCGCACGGCGGCACCATTTTGCTGGATGAAATTTCAGAAATGGATCTGGCCCTTCAGGCCAAACTGCTGCGCGTGCTGCAAGAAGGCGAGGTAGACCGCGTGGGCGGCACAGAAACCGTGCCGGTAGATACCCGCGTGCTGGCAACCACCAACCGCAACCTTGAAGACTGGGTCAAGGAAGGCAAGTTCCGGCAAGACCTTTTCTTCCGCCTGAACGTCATACCCTTGCGCCTGCCGTCTTTGAAGGAACGCGGGGATGATGTGCTGGTGCTGGCGGATTTTTTCATCAACCTTTATGTGCGTGAATACCGCCTGCAACCCGCCTGCCTTTCACCCCAGGCCACGGCCTGGCTTATGAATTACGACTGGCCGGGCAACGTGCGTGAGCTGCAAAACCTTATGGAACGCGCGGTACTGCTTTCCGGCGGGCGGCCCATAATGCCGGAACATTTTTTGCTGGAACAGGATTCCTGGCCGCTGTTCCTTGAAGAACAGGCACCTGTGGCCCCTGAAACAGCCGGCGCCGCGCCCGGTGAATCCACCGGCAAAGCTTCTGGCGAATCTACCGGCGTAATGCCCGGCCTGCCCAAAATGGGCGGGACGGCCCCTGTGGCGAGCGCCGGAGGCGGCCTTGCGGAAGGGGCCGCGCTTGGGGCGGAAGCCCGTTCAGGCGGAAACGGCGCGGGAAATGCGGAAATTTTCGCGGGCGGGGTAATACCCCTGCATGAAATGGAACGCCTGCTTATCCTCAAGGGGCTGGATCAAACTCAGGGCAACCGCACGCAAGCGGCGGAACTGCTGGGCATTTCCGTGCGCACCCTGCGCAACAAGCTTGCGGAATACAAAGAAATGGGCTTGCCCGTAGAACCATAAATTCACCCGCCACCGGCGGGTTTATCTTAGGAGACTCCATGCTTGATATTATAAGACGCAACTCGCAATCCTGGTTTGTCAAACTGGTTTTTGGGATCATCATCATCGTATTTGTGTTCTGGGGCATCCAGGCCATGAACTCTTCGCCCAACACCGTGGTAGCGACTGTGGGCAAGGAAGATATTTCCCTTAACGCCTACCAGCGCACGGCGGAAGAAATGATAGACCGCTACCACGCCCAGTACCCCAACCTGACCTCGGCCGATATGCGGGCCATGGGCGTGTACCCCCAGGTGCTGGACGGCATGATGGTGGAATCGGCCGTAATGCAGGAAGCCAAAGGCATGGGCCTGTTTGTCACCCCGCAGTCCTTGCGCGCGGTGCTGGCCCAAATGCCGCAATACCTGGGCACCAACGGCAAGTTTGACCAAAACCTTTATAACAAGACCTTTAACCAAAACCCCAAAGCCCACGCGCAGGAAGAAGCGCGCATAGAACATGGCCTGTTGCAGGCCCAGATGTACGGCTACCTTGAGCAAAGCGTAATTTATACGGAAAAGGAAGGCCGGGCGCTGTTCAATTTTGAAAATGAACGCCGCCAGATAGACCTGCTGCTTTTCACCATGCAGGAATTTTTGCCAGCTGTCACGGTAAGCCCGGAAGATTCCCTGGCCTACTATGAAAAAAACAAGGAAAAGTTCAAGGTGCCGGCCATGGCGTCGCTGGATTACGTAGTGGTTGACCCGAACTCTCTGGGTAAAGCGGCGGCGGCGGAACTTGATGCCAAAAGCGTGCAGGACTACTATGAGGCCAACAAACAAAACTTCAGCACCCCGGAACAGTGGCACGCCCGCCATATCCTTATTCTGGCCGCCAACGCCAACAAGGGTGAAGAAACTCCAGAGGTGAAAAGGGCTGAAGAAGCCATTGCCGCTATTGAAACAGACTTGAAGGCCGGTAAGGATTTTGCCGCCCTGGCGAAGGAACATTCCCAAGACCCGGGCAGCGCCAAAAACGGCGGCGACCTGGGCTTCATGCCCAAGGGCGTGCTGGTGCCGGAATTTGAATCCGCCATGCTGGCGCTCAAGCCCGGCCAGGTAAGCGGGGTGGTGCGCACCCAGTTTGGCCTGCACATAATAAAGCTGGAAGAATACAAGCCCGCCGGAGAAAAACCCCTGCCCGAGGTGGATGCGCAAATCCGGGCGGAAATGGTCAAGAGCAAGGTGTTTTCCCAATTTGCGGCCGTTCAGCCGGAAATAGAAGATGACCTTATCCTTGGCAAGGTCAAGCTGGAAGACCTGGCCGGAAAATATAAGCTGGAAGTGAAGAACAGCGGCCTGCAAAGCCTGCAAAACCTTGGCCCGGAAATGGGCCTTGGCGAGGCTGTCCCGGCAACCGTAATGCAGCTTAAACCCGGCGTCATGCTTTCTAACCTGCTGCAAACCGGCGACGGCTTCGCGGTGGCCCGTGTCAAGGAAGTAAGCGCGGAAAAAATACCGGAATTTAAAGAAGTTGAAGATCGCATAAACAAACAGCTTAAGGAAGAAAGGGCCTCTGCCCTGGCCCTGAAGGCTGCGGAATCCGCCCTTGAAGAAGCGCGTAAGGACGGCAAGCTTACGGAAGTTCAAACCCTTAAACTGGTGAAAAACGCCACTGTGGGCCGTGACGGTTCCATGCCGGATCCCATGGGCCGGGTTTCCAACCTTGGCGATGACGTTTACACCGGGCAGGTGGGCGACTGGCTCCCGCAGGTCTATCTTGCTTCCGGCGCGGTGTTCATTGCCCGCATCGCTGAAATTGTGCCGGCTACAGACGGGCAGTGGGATCAGTACAAAAGCCAGGTCATGCAGGCTGTCAATGCGCGGGGCAGTGAAGTTGCCGCGCGCAGCTTTGTTGGCCGTTCCTTCCTGCGGCTTGGCGCTACGGTCAATGAAAACAACCCCTATTTGCAGCAAGTGCTTGGACAGCAGCAATAGCCGTTTCCGGGCGTAACAGGGCAAACCTTTTGCGGAGCGCGGGTTATGAGTGAGGCCGGTTACCATCACACCTGGCAGGTTTCTTGGGAAAAGTTGCAGGCCGATACCCGCGCTTTGGTGCGGCGCATCGCCCCGCATGGGCCGTTTTGCGGCCTGGTGGCGGTGGTGCGCGGCGGGCTTGTGCCTGCCGGGCTTGTAGCCAGAGAAATGGGCCTGCGCCGGGTGGAAGCCCTGTGCATAGCCAGCTATGACGGTAAAAAACAGGGCGAATGCCGGGTGGATGAAGCTTTTGCCGGGCGCATAGGCGATGGCGGCAAGGGCTGGCTGGTAATGGATGACCTTGCGGATACCGGCGGCACAGCCCGCCGTGTGCGTGAATTGTTGCCCAGGGCATATTTTGCCGCGCTTTACGCCAAACCGGCCGGCAAGGCCCTGTTGGACGCCTATGTGGCCGAGGTAAGCCAGGATACCTGGGTGTGCTTCCCCTGGGATGCCCCGCCGCTTGTGCTAAGTGAAGCTGACGAGCTGTAAAAAGCGTTAAAGCCCGGCAAACGGCGCGTGAATGGCAAGCCTCAAAACCTGGCGAGCTGTAAGAATAGCCCAAATACCTTCTTTAGGAGGAGTTATATGATGAAAAGAATCGTGCTTTGTCTGCTTTGCCTGGCGCTTTTCAGCCTGCCGGCAAACGCTGCGGAAAAAGAACTGAAGGTCGGTTTTGTCTATGTTTCTCCGGTGGGCGACGCCGGCTGGTCCTATGCGCATGACCAGGGGCGCAAGGCCATAGCCGCCATGCCCGGCATAAGCACTTCCTTTGTGGAATCTGTGCCGGAAGGGGCGGATTCCGAACGCGTAATCCTGAACATGGCCCGCAAAGGGCATGACATCATAATTACCACCAGCTTCGGCTACATGGACCCAACCATAAAAGTGGCCGCCAATTATCCGAACATTACCTTTTTGCATTGCTCCGGCTACAAGACCGCGCCCAATGTAAGCGCCTTTTTCGGCCGCATTTATCAGCCGCGCTACCTTTCTGGCCTGGTTGCCGGTTCCATGACCAAAAGCAACGTAATAGGCTATGTGGCGGCCTTCCCCATTCCGGAAGTGATTCGCGGCATAAACGCCTTTACCATGGGAGTGCGGGAAGTAAACCCCAAGGCCGAAGTGCGCGTGGTCTGGACAAAAACCTGGTATGACCCGGCTACGGAAAAAGAAGCCGCCAAAAGCCTGATAGACGTTGGCGCGGACGTGATAGCCCAGCATCAGGATTCCCCCGGCCCGCAAGAAGCCGCGCAAGAAAAGGGAATCTATTCCATAGGCTACAACACAGACCTTAGCAGCTTTGCCCCCAAGGCCCACCTTGTGGCCCCAATATGGAACTGGACCCCGTTCTATACCGATGTGATAAAGCAGGTACGCGCCGGCACATGGAAGTCCGCCTCCTACTGGCCGGGGCTGGAAAGCGGCATTGTCAACCTTTCCCCCTACGGCCCCATGGTGCCGCAAGACGTGCGCGCCAAGGTGGATGCCCGCAAGCAGGAAATTATTGACGGCAAGTTTGTGGTCTTCCGTGGCCCGGTAAAAGACCAGTCCGGCAAAGTGCGCATTGCAGACGGGGCCGCCCCGGAAGATGCCGCGCTTCTGAGCATGGACTGGTTTGTGGAAGGCGTTGTGGGCAACCCGAAATAGAGGCTGTCAAGAGTATTTGAAGCCCGTTGCACGATGGCCTCATCTGACGAATCAATGCCGAAGGGCGCGGGGAAATCTTTCCCCGCGCGGCTTCCGGCAACGGCCCTAGAGTGGTTTACGCTTGAAATAGTCGCTTAACGGCGAGCAAAGCTCGCCTACGACTATTTCGCAGCAAGGATTTTAAGACAAATCCTTGCTGAGCAATTCACTCATTTCAATCGTAAATTGCTCTAGATTAAACAGCTTCATGATAAGGCGCTGCATGTCCTTGAAAATTGCCCGGCGGCATGAAAAACGCGGCCCCAGTTCCGCCCTTATTTTCATAGCGGCCTTTGCCCTTGCCCTGTTTTTAAGCGGCGTACTGCTGCAAATTCAAGGCAAGCCGGGCTTTAGGGGCGTTATGCTGCTGCTTGAAGGCGGCTTCGGCTACGCGTACAGTTGGGAAGATACCATCTTAAAGGCCATACCCATTTTTCTTTGTTCTTTGGGCGTGGCCTTTTGCTTTCGCTTGCAGGTGTGGAATATTGGGGCGGAAGGGCAGTTTGTGCTGGGGGCCATTGGCGGTTCCGCCTTTGTGCTGGCCTTTCCCGGCCTGCCCGCCTGGCTTGCGCTGCCCGGCATGTGCCTGGCGGCTGCCTTGTGCGGGGCCTTGTGGGCGCTTATAACCGCCTTTTGCAAGCTGCGCTTCAATATGAATGAGATTATAACCAGCCTTATGCTGAACTATATTGCTATCTACCTGCTGGATTTCCTTATCTTCGGCCCCCTGAAAGACCCTGCCAAAAGCAACCACCCGGTAAGCCCCGACTTTCCCCTTGCCGCCATAATGCCGCCGGTTTTCGGGCGGGTGCATGCCGGGCTGCTGCTCTGCCTGCTGCTGGCCGGGGCGGCTTCCATTTTTTTCAAAAAAACCCGCCTGGGCTTTGAGTTCATGGCCGCGGGCAGCAACCCGGTGGCGGCCCGCTACGCGGCCATGCCCTACGGCTTGCTGGTTACCATAAGCCTTGGCCTGTGCGGGGGCCTGGCGGGTATGGCCGGGGTAATAGAATGTTCCGCCACTGTCGGACACCTTGAAGCATCCATCGTGGCCGGGTACGGCTTTACCGCCGTTGTGGTGGCCTGGCTGGCCCGGCTGGAAATACCGCGCATTATCTTTTTTGCCATCATCCTGGCGGGTATTCGGGTGGGGGTGGAAAATCTGCAAATAGAATTGCAGGTTTCCAAAAACTTCGCCCTTGTAATGGACGGGCTTATCCTGCTTACCGTGCTGGCCGGGCAGTTTTTTGACAGCTACTACATCAAGCGCAAACGCCGCGCCGGGTAGATATAAAGACACTGGGGGAAGGGAACCCCAAGGACATGATGTCCTTGAGGTTCCCTTCCCCCAGACCCCCTTCCCTCCTGAACCTCGTTTTTCGTCCCGCGCGAAGGTCATATTTGCTTGAATACGTTCTCTCCGCACGCGCCACGGAATAGAGCAATTTACGATTGAAATGAGTGAATTGCTCAGCAAGGATTTGTCTTCAAATCCTTGCCGCGGAATAGTCGTAGGCGAGCTTTGCTCGCCGTTAAGCGACTATTTCAAGCGTAAACCACTCTAGAGAGGCCATTGCACAATGGCCTTTTTGCCCTTTTACTGCGTCGTGCTTCATCCCGCGCGAAGGTCATATATGCTTGAATATACTCCCTCCGCACGGAACTCGCACTCCTTGTAAAAGAACAAAAATTCTTATTGTGCAACGG
>JAVBMP010000102.1:0-25210 GCA_031552315.1 Desulfovibrionaceae bacterium
CCAAAGAAAACGGCGTGGAAGGCACCCCCAACTTTTTTGTGAACGGGCGCTCCATTCCCGGCGCTTTCCCGGAAGAAGTTTTTGTAAGGGCCATTAACCAGGCCATGAACGACAAACGCTAGCACAACGGCACTTTTGCCCTCTGGACTGCGTCAGAAAAGTTTTTTATTGACTCGCCACTTCCTGTGACTCGCCCTTCGGGCGCGGAGCGTTCAATTCCGCTTTCCTGCGGAATTGGACACTCCATAAAAAACTTTTCTTCCTTGCCAGAGAACAAAATTCACGCTCATGGCCGCATTGCCTGACACAACGGCCCTTTTGCCCTCCGGACTGCGTCAGCAAGCCTTTTTATTCCGGTCAAGTACCGTAAGGCCGCAAAAAATAAACTTTCAACTATAACCACATAGACAACACCAATTCCTTCAGTAGCCACCGGCACCAAGATTTTATGAATAAAAACAACGCCCGCTCCACCCGCTTGCAGACCGAACCCGGCCCCCGTTTCAACTTTTTTAGGCCATTGTGCAATGGTCTATTTTTACGTACGCTGCCACTTCTGCTGGCCCTGCTTCTTGCCGCCTGCGGCGGCGCGGAACAGCCCAGGCCGCAAGCGCCCGGACAAACTCAAGCCGGACAAACCCGCACAGCAGGCCAGGCCGGGCAAAGCGGCCAGCCTTCTTCCGGCCAGGCCGGCCAGTATCAGGCCCCGCCCGTGGCCCCGCAGCCCGCGCTTTCCAATGCCGAACTCCTTAAAAAAGTTCCCGCCGGCTGGAAGCCGCTGGCGGAACGCCTGTTCGCCGATGGTTACGGCAGCCCGTCGCTGGTTTCCTGGTTCATCGCCCTTGGTGATACCTATTCCGACAAGCCCATGGGCTACAAGCTGAAGGAACTTTTCCAGATAAAATACATGCCCCGGCCGCCCAGAACAGGCGCTGCCCCGGTGGTCATCTATAAAAGCTTTGCCAACAAGGAAACAATTGATAAATGCCGCGCCTTTCTTGACCTGAACAGGGAAGATTTCAACCGGGCGGAAGCGCAGTACCAGGTGCCCAAAGAAATTATCGTATCCCTGCTGATGGTGGAAACCAAGCTTGGCGGCTACCTGGGCAAAGACAACGCCTTCTGGAGCCTTTCCTGCATGGCGTCCGCCAACTGTTCTGACCGTATGCAGCCCACTCTGGCCAGTTTGCCGGTGCAAAACGAACATATGCCCTGGGTGGAAGAAACCCTGCAAAAGCGTTCCGACTGGGCCTACAACGAGCTGGGCGCGCTTATAAACTATTGTTCCGGCAATTCGCTAAACCCCACCCAAATGCCCGGTTCCATTTACGGCGCTGTGGGCATCTGCCAGTTTATGCCTTCCAACATCAGCCGTTTTGGGGTAGATGGCGACAAAGACGGCAAAATAGACCTGTTCATGATTGGCGACGCCGCCGCCAGCGTTGCCAACTATCTTTACAAAAGCGGCTGGCGGCCGGGCCTTAACAATGCCCAGCAAGTTGAAGTGATAAAAAAATATAATAAAAGCAATGCCTACGCCAACACCATCCTGTACCTGGCAAATGAACTTGCCGCATCCGGCGGCGTTGGCAAACAGGCAGCCAGATAAATAAAATGCAAAATATCCTTACCCCCCCCGGCCCGGCCATGTTGAAAGACCTGGAAAAGGTTTCACGCGCCGTTGCCGGGGTTTTGCCGTTGGGCCGCCACCGCCGCGACCTGCCCTATGCCATTGCGGAACTTTCTCGCCTGCTGACCAGTGAACGCGATTCCCGCCAGACCTACTGGGCAGCCCCCCGCCTTGCCTCGGCCTACCTTTATTACTTCCTGCCCTGGAATTTGCTGCGCCTGGCCTGGGTTTTGCCGGGGTTGGAACTTGAACTCAAGCCGGGCAGCCGCATTCTGGATCTGGGCAGCGGCCCCCTTACCCTGCCGCTGGCCCTGTGGCTTACCCGGCCGGATTTGCGCGCCACCACGCTGCGCTTCACCTGTTCCGACCTTTCCCCCCACCCCATGGAACTGGGCCTGGCCGTGCTGAAGGCCCTGCAAGGGCCGGACAACCCTTGGGAATTTCAGTTGCGCCGCGCCCCGTTGCAAAGCATGCTGAAAATGCCGGGCGGGCCTAAAGGGCCAAAAGGACGCGCCCTGCGTGACGCGGAACAGGCAGCCGGAGAAAGCGGTAAATATCAACTAATTATGGCCGGCAACGTGCTTAATGAAATGCCCGCCCCGCGCCGGGGCACCCTGGCCGCCAGCCTGCGCGCCCTGGCCGGTGCGGCCAAGCGCCTGCTGGAACAGGATGGCCGCATCTTCCTGCTGGAACCGGGCACCCGCCTGGGCGGCAAGCTGATTTCCCTGTTCAGAAACGGGGCCATTGCGGAAGGGCTGCGGCCCATTGCCCCCTGCCCGCACGCCTTCGCCTGCCCGGCTTTGCCCAAAGCGGATGAAGAAGGGCGCGGCAAGGCCTTTTCCGGCTGGTGCCACTTTATCTGCCTTACGGATAACGCCCCGCAAAGCCTGCAAGCCCTAAGCAAAGAGGCCGACTTGCCCAAAAGCAGCCTTAGCCTTTCCTGCCTGCTGCTGCGCCAGGCCCGCCCGGAAGAACTGCCGCACCAGGCGGCGGAAGCAAACAGCGCGGGCGATATGGGCGACGCGGACGACATGGATAACGCGGGCGGCGCGGAAGCGTATGACGCAAGCGCCGGCAACGCAAGCTTTGACGCTGACGCCTGGATTGACAGCCTTTATGCGGACGGCGAGGAAGATGAGGAATTTGCGGACGACGCCCTGCCCCAGGGCCCGGAAACAAAGCCGGAACGTAGCGCCCTGCGCGTAATTTCCGCCCCCATAAAATTGCCCGCCAAGGGCTGTTCAGGCCGTTACGCCTGTTCCGACCGGGGTTTGGCCCTGTTGCTGAACGCGTCCTTCCTGCCGCACGGCGCGGCAGTGGAAGCCCGCTGGCCGGAAAAGGACACGCTTGACCCGAAGACCGGCGCCCTTGAAATAACTTGGGAATCTCCACGGGATGCGGAAAAGAAATGGCCGCAAAAAGACCGCGCTGAAAAAGCCCCTGAAGACAAAAAATGGCCGCCCAAAGAATATGCGGAGAAAAAAACCGCAAGAAAAAGCCCGGCGGAAGATGACAAGCCCTGGCAAAGCAAAGAAAACGCGCGGCGCCCCGCCCCCGGACGGCCCGCTTCTTCAGACAAGCCGGAAAGATCGGGCAGGCCAGAAAGATCGGGCAGGCCAGAAAGATCGGGCAGGCCAGAAAGACCGGGCAGGCCAGAAAGATCGGGCAGGCCAGAAAGACCGGGCAGGCCGGAAAAAGACAAAGAGCAAAACCGCGCCGCAGACCGCCGCAAGCCAAATGAAAACCGCTCCGGCGACCCACGCAATTCCAAAGCCGGGCGCAACGCCGGGGCCAAGCGGGATTCCGGAGGCGAAAAATGAATATTTGGGGCATAGTGCTGGCCGGCGGGCAGGGCAACCGCCTGAAGGACAGCTTGCCGGAAGGCCAGCTCAAACAATTTCTGCTCTGGCGGCAAAAGCCCCTGTTCTGGCACGCGGCCAAGTCTTTGGCCGCCCTGGCCGCCCTGCGCGGGCTGGTCTTTGTTTTCCCGCAAGATGAACTGGCAAGGGCTGAAGAAGCCTTGAAAGATCTTTGCGCGGCGGAACCTTTGGGCCTGCCCCAAACGCTGCGCCCCGGCGGGAAAGAACGGCAAGATTCCGTGGCCTGCGGCCTGAAGGCCCTGCCGCCGGAATGCACCCATGTGCTCATTCATGATGCCGCCCGCCCCTTCGCAAGCCCGGCCCTGACGCAAAGGGTTTTTCAGGCCCTGAAGGGCGGCGCGGCCGGGGCGGTGCCCGGCCTTGTCCCGGCGGATACCATCAAGCAGGTGGAAGCGGCCCCCGCGCAGCTTGCGGCAGTAAGCGCAACACAGGGCGCAACCCCCTCAAACGCGCACCCCGGCCCGGCTTGCGCGGCGCAAGGCCTTATGGCGCGGCAAACCCTGCCCCGCGCCGGTTTGCGGGCCATTCAAACCCCGCAGGGCTTCAACCTGGCCGCCCTGCTTCAGGCCCACAAGCTGGCCGGGCAAAGCGGCCTTTTGGGCACGGATGACGCCGCCCTGCTGGAAGCCTGCGGCTTTCCCGTCATGGTAGTGGAAGGCGAAAGCGCCAACCTGAAAATAACCGGGCCGGAAGACCTTAAATTTTTACAGGAGCCACCCATGCGCCCCGGAGCGAAAGACCGCAAAATGCCCTGCGTGGGCTTTGGCTATGACGTGCACCGCTACGGCGGCAAGCGCCCCTTTATTCTGGGCGGGGTAATGCTGAACACCCCCATAACCATAGATGCGCATTCAGACGGCGACACGCTTCTGCATGCCCTTATGGACGCCCTTTTGGGCTGCATCGGCGCGGGCGACATAGGCCGCCACTTTCCAGATTCCGACCAGCGTTTCGACAACATAAACAGCAGTCTGCTGCTGGCCGAAGTGCTGGAAAAAACCAACAGGGCCGGGCTGGAGATCTGCAATGTGGATTTGACAGTGGTGGCTCAGGAACCGCGCATAAGCCCGGTGCGTGAAGAAATTGTAAAAAAAATCGCCAAGCTCTTGCAAATTCCTGAAAGCTGTGTGAATCTGAAAGGTACAACGGAGGAACACCTTGGTTTTACAGGAGAAAAAAAAGGAATCAAGGCCATGGCCGCTGTTATGGGCTTGCGTCCGGCCGCGTTGTAGTTTATTATTACACGTTCACCATGGCGATTCGTCATTGAAATAAATGAATCAAGACCGTTGCACAATGGCCTTTTTGTCCTTTTACTGCGTCACGCTTCGTCCCGCGCGAAGGTCATATATGCTTGAATATACTCCCTGCGCACGGAACTACGGGATAGGGGCGTTCCTTGTAAAAGAACAAAAAATCTCATTGTGCAACAGTCTTGAATCGTTATTTTGAAGTTATTACATAATGGGCCGTTTGTGTTTCGGAAAATCCCTTCCAGGCGGCCCCAGAGCTACCCGGCTCTTTTCTGTTTCAACTCTAACGCAAAAGTACACCCATGCCAAACACACTTTCTTCCCATGCTGAGACCAGCCATCTGAATGAAAACAACGCTCCCTGGTTGCGTCATTATGATGCCCATGTGCCACACCATGTAGAATATGATGTTGTTCCGCTTTACCACTGGCTTGACAAGTCCGCGCGGGAACACCCAAACACCCTGGCCTGCCTGTTTGAAAACAAAAAGATAACCTATTCCCAATTGCAGGTAATGGCGGAAAAGCTGGCCGCCAACCTGGCCGAACAGGGCGTGAAGCCCGGCGACCGCGTGGCCATAATGCTGCCCAACCTGCCCCAGACCATGATAGCCTTCTGGGGCGTGCTGAAGGCCGGGGCCTGCGTGGTTATGACCAACCCGCTTTATATGGAAAAGGAACTGCTGCACCATATCAAGGACGCCGGCGTTACCCACATGATAACCGCCGATCTTTGCTGGTCAAAAATAGATGAACTGCGCAACCGCCTGGGCCTGCAAAAAATATTCGTCACCACAGTGGCAGACGCCCTTTCCTTCCCCCTGAACGCGCTGTACAAGCTTAAAACCCTTAAAGATAAAAATACCCCCAAAATTCCCTATGACGGCAAGGGTGTTCTGCCCTTCAAAACCTTGCTCAAAGGCGGCAAACGCCTTTGCGTGCCGGTTGAAGACCCCAAGGAAACCGTTGCCGTGCTGCAATATTCCGGCGGCACAACCGGCATGCCCAAGGGCGTAATGCTTACGCACTACACGCTTTCGGTAAACGCCCAGCAGGGCTACACCATGCTTAGCGACATCTTCCGCACCCCGGCCAGATTTTTGGCGGCCATTCCATTTTTCCACGTTTACGGGCTTACCACCTGCCTGGTGCTTCCGGCCCTTGTGCATTGCACGGTTTACCCGCAACCGCTTTTTGTGCCGGTAAACATTATGAAGCTGGTGGCCAAACACCGCATAACCCTGCTGCCCGGCGCCCCTTCCATGTATATTGCCCTGTTGCAGCACAAAAACTTTTCCAAGTACGACCTTTCCTGCATGCAATACTGCATTTCCGGTTCCGCGCCCATGCCGGTGGAATACATCAATTCCTTTCATGAAAGAACCGGCGGGCATGTTATTGAGGGCTATGGCCTTTCTGAAGCATCGCCCATTACCCACCTTAACCCGCAACACGGCGAGCGCAAGGTAGGCAGCATAGGCATGCCCCTGCCGGATACCGAAGCCCGCATTGTGGATATGGAACTGGGCACCGTGCCCATGCCCATAGGCACCCCTGGCGAGCTTATTGTGCGTGGCCCGCAAATTATGAAAGGCTATTGGAACAAGCCGGATGAAACCGCCAACGCCATACGCAACGGCTGGCTTTATACCGGCGATATAGCCGTTATGGATGAAGAAGGCTACTTCACCATAGTGGACCGCAAAAAAGACATGATTATTGTCGGCGGCTACAATGTTTACCCGCGCGACATAGATGAAGTGCTTTATTCCCACCCTAAAATCAAAGACGCGGTGGCTGTTGGTGTGACCCACCCCACCCGGGGCGAAATAATCAAGGCCTATGTTGTGGTAAAGCCGGGTGAAACCCTTACTCGTAACGAGATTATGAACTATTGCCGCAGCAAGCTTGCCAACTACAAAATACCCCGCCAGGTGGAATTTAGGGATGAACTGCCCAAAAGCATAGTCGGCAAGGTCTTGCGCCGCATGCTGCGGGCAGAGGAAGATGAAAAGCTCAAGCAGGGCGTCGCGCCGGATGAAGCCGCCGAGGCGGAACTTTCCGCTCTGGAAAAAGAACTGGCGGAAACTGCGAATGAAGTTTCTGAACTGGCGGAAGACCAATCAACCACTCAAGGCGCTGAAAATAAAGAATAACGGCAAAATATGGGCCAGCCTGCACCCCTTCTATGAAGGGGGCGGGCTTTTGGGCCGCAAGGAAGCCAACCGGGGCTTTTTGCAGGCCCTGCTTCAGGCCGACCCCTACGACAGCTACCATTTTTATCTGGGCAGCCAGGGGGAATATGACGGCCTGCAAACGGCCTTGCGGCAAGACTTCCCCAAGCTGTGGCAGCAGGGCCGCCTGGTTTTGCAAAGCCGCCGCAAACTACCGCAAGCCCTGCATGAACTGCCTTTTCACTGCTTCCACCTTTCAGACTGCTTTACGGATTTTTCCAACCTGGTCAGGGCGCGCAACGCCCTGAGCCGGGTTATTTTCCCCATTACCGCCCCCACGCATTCCATAAGCTATCACCGTTTTCACGCTGCCCTGCTTGAAGAATGCGGCCCGCATATCACCAGCAGAGATTCCATTATCTGCACCGCGCGTTCCGGCCTGGGGGCCATGCAAACGGCCTTCAACACCCTGCGGGAAAATTACGGCCTTGCCGCGGAACAGTTCCCCAACCCGCGGCTTTCCCTTATCCCGCTGGGCTGCAACCCAACGGAAATTGTGGCGGAACCCGGCGGGGAAGAATGGGCCGCCCTGCGCCGCCACGCGCGGCAAAAAATTGCCGCCGCAACCCGGCAACAAAAAAACGCGGCAAATAATGCGCCAAATAACGTGCCAAATAATGCGCCAGGCGCGCCCGGCAGCGCGTTCACATGCGCTCCCGGTAACGCGGCAAACGGCTTGGCAGGTAACGTGCCAAATAATGCGCCCGGCGACATGCCAAATACGGACAACATGCTTGTTTTGCTGGCCTTTGCCCGCCTTTCCACCCATTCCAAAATGGATTATCTGCCCATTTTTCAGGCCTTGCGCCGGGTCTGCGCCTTGCAGGAGGCCGCCCCCCCGCAAAAATCCGCAAACGGCAAGCCGCATTTTGTGCTGGTGCTGGCCGGCTGGGTGGAAGAAGGCGATAAACTGCCGGAACTTTTGCGGGCCGTTTCCATGGCCCGGGGCATAGACCTGAAGATAGTCCCCTGCCCCGGCGCGGAAGAACGCCGCGCCCTTTACGCCGGGGCCGACATATTCCTTTCCCCTTCTGACAACCTGCAAGAAACCTTCGGCCTTACTTTGCTGGAGGCCGCGGCCGCCGGGCTGCCGGTGCTGGCCTCGGACTTTGACGGGTACAAAGATTTGGTGGAACACGGCAAAAGCGGCTTTTTGCTGCCCACCACCGGCCCGGCGGATGCCCCGCTTACCGACGCCCTGGCCGGGCTGCTTTATGACAGCGACTACCACCTGTACCTGGCCCAGCAATGCGTAATTGACGTGCCCGCCCTGGCCGCCGCCCTGCTGCAACTGGCGCAAAACCCGGCCCAGCGGCGGGAAATGGGCGCTTATGGCCGGGCCAGGGTGCTGCGCCGCTTTACCTGGCAGACCGTGATTGCCGAACATATCAAGCTGTGGGAAGACCTGAACGCCCTGCCCCTTGGCGAAACCGGGTGTGGAAAAACAGGATTTGCCCAAGCAATACTTGCCGAAGCCGGACTTGCCGAAATGAATGGTGAAGATAAAAAGCAAAACCGGGCGCATAACGCCCGCGCCCCCATGCACCCGCCCTATATGCGCATGTTTTCCGGCTACTTCACGCGGCAAATGCGCTGCGCGGCAGAAAACACGCGCCTGCTGCGCTGGAGCGCGTCTGGTGAAGCCCTGTACCGTGGGCGGGAAATCCCGGTTTTTTACGCGGAACTGGCCGGGCAAATTTCTGAAGACGGCCTGAAGCAACTGCTTTTTCACGCCCGCAAGCCCATAACCCCGCAAAAGCTTTTCAGCGCCCTGCAAAGCCTGCCCCAGCCCCCCACGCTTGACCCGGAATTTCTGATTTTTTGGGCCATCAAGCACGATTTTCTGGAATTTTGTGATTAGAGGCCATTGAGCAATGGCCCCCATTCAATATTTACAGCCTGTTGGATAGCCTGGCTTTAGCAGCGCGTCAAGCCTGCCCGCCGCCTTCCGCCGCCTTCCCGTCCCGGAACCGCGCCTTGCGCCCATTCCCCCACAACAGACGCAAATATTTTAAAATTTATTGAAACACGCCGTAAAATAGGATACGCTTTTTACTATGGCTCCGTCGTGCGCTTGAAGCATGGCGTGTTGCCATAAACAGGCATTCAGGGCAGTTCAGGCGCAAGCTGCGTAAGGTGGAATCATGCAATATTTTGAAGCCATTGCACAATGTCCTCATTTTCATAACTTCAAATAAATTTTAATACGGGAGCTTTGGCCTTCACTCCGTTTTTATGCGGGCCTCACGCAGATGTTTCGCCAATTTTTACGGCGGCTGCAACAACATGAAGGTAGGAAGAAGGCATGAAAAAAAGTGTTATTCTGTGTCTGGCGCTTACGCTGGTTTTTTCAGCCGCGCTTAGCGCCCTGGCGGAGGAAGAGATCAACAACGGGCAGGACATTACCAGGCCCCTGACCAGATTTGACTTGCGGTATCAATTCCAAAACGTCCCCGTACCCGGTGACAGCGGCCATGATGATACCAACATTGTGACCATGCGCATGGACAAACCCGTTGTGCTGGGCAATGGCTGGCTGCTGGCCGGCCGGGCGGACTTGCCCCTGATTATGACCAATGTGCGGGCGCCGGGTAACCCAAGCGGGGACATGAAGTTCGGCATGGGTGACGCGCTGGTGCAGGGCCTGGTAATCAAGGTGGTCAACCCGCGTTTCGCCTGGGCCGCCGGGGCACAGGTTATTTTCCCCACTGCGACGGAAGACTACATGGGCACGGGCAAATTCCGCGTTGTGCCCACAGTGGCCGCGCGGGTAAGCACGGACGAAGTTTTGAAGGGCAGCTGGGTGGCCTTTGCGGCCCAGTGGGATACAGATTTTGCGGAAAGCCGCAAAAATTCCGTGGATGTCAATGAACTGAAATTTGCCCCGATTGTGAACATTCCCTTGCCGGATCAATGGTTTTTATGCCTGTTTCCCACCCCGGACATCCGCTTCAACCTGGGCGACAAACGCCCGGTTGACAGCGGGCGCTGGTTTGTGCCCGCCGACATCATGGTTGGAAAAATGTTTGGCCGCAAGGTGGTAGCCAGCTTTGAAGCCTCTGTTCCAATCGTGAACGACTACAAACTGTATGACTTCAAGTGTGAAGCCCGCATAGGCTACTTTTTTTAGGCCCGCAACGCGAACAGGGTCTGACGCTTCATGCTTGAAAAATTCAATCCCGGCTGCGCAGGCGGCCGGGATTTTTATATTGAGGCCGTTGCACAATGGCCTTTTTGCCCTTTTACTGCATCGTGCTTCATCCCGCGCGAAGGTCATATATGATTGAATATACTCCCTCCGCACGGACCTCGCACTCCTTGTAAAAGAACAAAAAATTCTCATTGTACAATGGCCTCATATTGAAGGCTATTGCCCCTACAAATCCACCCGGCCTGTGGCTACATGTTCCACAAAGGCCGCGTCATGTTCCACAAAAATCATGCAGGGTTTAAATTCCAGCAGGACATTTTCTATTTGCAGGCGGGAAATCAGGTCAATGTAGTTCAGCGGTTCATCCCATATATAAAGGTGGGCCTCCGCGCAAAGGCTGGCCGCCAGCAAAACCTTTTTCTTTTGCCCGGCGCTGTAACTTGAAAGGTCGGCCTCAAACTGCGGGCGTTCAAAACCAAGGCGGTGCAGCACTGCGCGCAGCAAGCCTTCTTCCACCCCGCATTCGCGGGCGAAATCCTTCAGCCTGCCCCGCAAAAATGACGTATCTTGCGGCACGTAGGAAATGCGCAGGCCGGGCGGCAGGTAAAGTTCTCCGGTAAAAGACAAGGCTGCGCCGGAATGCGCTTCACCTGAAAAGCCTGCGCCGGAACATGCTTCACCGCCATGCGTTGCGCCGGCATACGCTACGCCGGAACATGCTGCGCCGCCATGCGCTGCGCCAGAAACCGGCAAGCCCTGGCCCCCTTTCAGCCCGGCCAACCCGGCCAGTCCGGCCCGCTCGGCCAGCAGCTTCAGCAGACTGCTTTTGCCGCTGCCGTTTTTGCCGCACAGGGCCAGGCGGTCTCCGGCCTGAAGGCTGAAGCTCAGGTCTTGCAACACCGCCTTGCCGCCATAATACAGCGACAGGCCGCGCACTTCCAGCAACCTTTTGCTGTGAAAGGGCAAGGGGCGCATTGTCACCGGGGCGCTTAGCTCAACATTGCGCAAAAGCTTGCTTTTTTCTTCCACCGCCTCTTCGCGCCGGGCCTCTACCGCCTTGGAACGGCGCATCATTTTGGCGGCCTTGTGCCCTATAAAGCCCCTGTCCACCGGCCCGTTGCCAAACTTGCCCTTTTCCGCCCGGCCAGACCAGTCCGCGCTGCGCCGGGCGCTTTCCTCCAGTCTGCTCACTTCCTTTTTCAGGCGGGCCTGTTCCGCCGCTTCGTATTGATCCTGCCTTGCCCTGTTGGCCTGCCAGACGCTGAAGTTGCCGCGTTGCAGCTCTATGCCCGCCCGGTTTATGGAAAGGATATGGTCAACGCAGGCATCCAGCAAGGCCCGGTCGTGCGAGACCAGAATGAACCCGGCCTTGCCGCGCAGGTATTCACCCAAAAGCTCACGCCCGCGCAAATCCAGATGATTGGTGGGTTCATCTATAAGCAAAAAGTTGTTGCCGCGCAAAAACATAAGCGCCAGCAGCAGTTTTGTGGCCTCGCCGCCGCTAAGGCTTGCAAAGGGCCGTTCCAGCGCGTCCGCATCCAGTTCCAGCAGTGCGGCCTCGCGTTCCAGTTCCCAGCCTTCGGCCTGGGGGCAAAGCTTGCGGGCCAGTTCCCGCCCGCTTTGGGCCGGGTCTTCCACCGGGAAGGGGAAATAATCAAAGGCCAGGGGGGATGTTATGCTGCCGCTGAAGGGGTAAGCCCCCTGCAACAGCTTCAGGAAAGTGGTTTTACCGCGCCCGTTGCGCCCGGTAAGGCCAAGCTTCCAGCGGCTTTCCAGTTGCAGGGAAACATTGTGGAACAATTCCTCGCCGCCGGGGTGGGCAAAACTCAGGTTGGATATGTTTAGCAAAGCCATGGTGAACCTCATGCGAAAAAAAGGAGACTGGCGGGAATTGCCCGCAGTCTCCACAGCAGTTTGCATGCCCGCGCAAAGCGGGCCCGGCGCATAAAGCAGGCCGGTGGGCGCAAAATAGGCCCAAAACGCAAATCAGGTCAGTGGCTGGTACGCAAAATTCCCGCAGGCCTTAAAACCGCAAGCCCAAACTTGTTCAGGCCGCGCCTTCAAGGCGCCAGATGCCATGTTTACACTGCGTTCCCCCACGGGCTTGCCGGGCAAAAACACAGGCCAACGCTTCTAGCGGGAATTTTCCATCTAACCCTGTCCTGTTAAGGTACAACAAATAACCTTTGACGCTTGTTTAAAAATAACCCCGCCGTCAAAAACTGTCAAGGCCTGCCAAGCGCTGCATGGCGCTGCCGGGCGCTTCCACCCGCTTCAGGGTAAAAATTCATGATATTGAGCTATTGCGAACAAAACCCGCCCTTTTAACCTTAAATTAATGGAGAACCCTTATGCCGTTCACTACCTTTCAGGGCGCCTTCACTTCCGGAGAACTGGCCCCCTCGCTTACCGCCCGCATAGACCTTGCCAAATACAGCCAGGGTTGCCGCACCTTGCGGAACTTTTTGGTACAGCCGCACGGCGGGGCCACCAAGCGTCCCGGTTTTTTGATGCTGGAAAAGTTGCCCGGCGCGGCTGCCCTGCTGCCCTTCACCTTCAACTGCAATCAGGCCTATGTGCTTGTGTTCGGCGACAAATGGCTGCGCATCGCAACCGCGCAGGGCATGTTGCTGAATGCCGAAGGCGGCGTTTTGGAAATTGCCAGCCCCTACACGCTGGAACAGGCGCAAGGCCTTAGTTTTGCCCAAAGCGGGGACGTGCTTTTTTTGGCCTGTTCCGGCGTTGTGCCGCACAAACTCAAACGCCTGGCGCATGACAAATGGGAATTTGAGGCCATGAGCTTCAAAGCCCCGCTAAGCCCGGCCCAATGGGTAAAAACCGCTGTAACCAGCGTTAGCGGCTACAACCTGGCTTATGGCGGGGGGGAACTGTTCCGCCGTGACCTGAATTACGGAACCTACGGAGAGGAATACTACAGCTACAGCCCCGTGCAGCAGGATTTGTACGCCCAGGCGTCAAGTTCATACATGGTTACCAACATACAGTTTGTGAACGGGGCGCGAAAGTCTGACGGAAGCGTTTCCTACCCGCAGTTGACCACGCCCTACCACTATGTTGTAACCGCCATAAATGACAAGGGTAAAGAAAGCGAGGCATCCGTCCCGGCCCACATAACCGGCCCGGCATCCAACAACTGGCAGGCCGGCGATTATGTGCAGCTAAGCTGGCAGGCCGTGCCCGGCGCGGTGGAATACTGCGTCTACAAAGGCTGTTTTGGCGGCAGCGCGGGCTACGCGGCCACCACTTCAAACCTGTACTGGAACGATTACAACACCGCCGCGCTAAGCACCCAAACCCCGCCCAAATGGACAGACCCCTTCCCGGACAATGATTACCCCGCTGTTGTGGGTTTTTTTGAACAGCGCCTGGTGTTCGCTTCCAGCCCCAAAAGGCCCCAGACTATCTGGCTTTCCCGCAGCGGGGATTATGAAAATTTTTCCGCTTCCTCCCCCTTGCAGGCGGATGATTCCATTGAACTTACCATTGCCGGGAACGAGGTTTCCCGCATGAACTGGCTGGTGGCCCTGCGCTCGCTGATTTTGGGGGCGGAAGGCATGGAATGGGAACTTAGCAGTTCTGAAGGCCCCTTCACTGCCAAAAGCGCCCGGGTAACCCCGCAAAGCTACCGGGGCAGCGCGTCCCTGCCCGCCCTGGTGGTGGGCAATACCGTGCTGCACATTACGCGCAGCGGGCGCGAAGTGCGCGACCTTAAATACGATTTCGGTTCAGACAGCTACGGCGGCACAGACCGCACCATTTTGGCCGCCCACCTTTTTGAGGGACGCCACATCAAACAGTGGTGCTTCCAGCCCGCGCCCCACGGCATAATCTGGCTGGTGCGCGACGACGGCATGCTGCTGGGCATGACCTTTCAGGCGGAACATGATGTGTGCGCCTGGCACCGGCATGATACGGACGGGCGCTTCCACGGCGTCTGTTCCGTGCCCGGCGGCCGCAATGACCGGCTGTTTTGCGTGGTGGAACGCGATGAAAACTTTTATCTGGAAGTGCTGGCCGAAAGCGCGGACGGGGTTTATCTGGATTCCGCCCTGCGCTATTCCGGCCCGGCCACGCGGGAAATTGGCGGGCTGGAACACCTTGAAGGCAAGGAAGTGGGCCTGGCCGCGCGCCGGGCCAACGGCTTCATGGCGGCGGAAGCCCCGCGCCGCGTAACAAACGGCCGCATACAACTGGACGCCCCGGCGGAAGATGTTACCGTTGGCCTGATCTACCAGGCGGATCTTGAAACCATGCCGGTGGAACTTTCCGGTGAGGGCGGGGTAAGCCTTGGCCGCAAAAAACATATAAACGCTGTGAACATCATTTTTAAAGATACCATCACCGCCAGGGCCGGGGGCAACTTTACGCGGATGGAAGACCTGCGCTGGCGCAGCGCGGAAGCCTACGGGCAGGGGCTTGAACCCTTCAGCGGCAGCAAGCGCGTTGTGCTGGGTGAAGGCCCGCAAAACAGCGCCACGCTGTGCATACGCAGTGAAGGCCCCCTGCCCATGACCGTGCTGGCCCTGCTGCCGGAACTGGAGGTAAAATGAGCGCCTTCATCATAACCCCGGCCACTTGCGGCCACATTGCCCCCCTGGCGCGAAACATGCGTGAAGCGGACAAGCGCGAAGTATGGGCCAGCCACCGCCAAACCCCGCAAGAAGCGCTGGAAGCCTGCCTTGAAGCTTCCGAACTGGCCTGGACTTTACTGGTGCCGCAAGGGCAGGACGCCAATTCCGGGCAGGATTCCGCTGCCGGGCAGCACGCCGCTGCCGGGAATGATGCCGTTTCCTGCCAAGACTTCGTTTCCTGCCAAGACTTCGCTTCCTGCCAAGACTTCGCTTCCTGCCACGCCGCCAATTTCGGGCACGCCGCCAATTTCGGCCAGGCCGCCGCTTCCGCTTATACCGGGGCCTTGCCCGCCGCCATGCGCCCGGCCTTCATGTGGGGGGTGGCCGACTGCGGCCCCATGCCGGGCGATACCGGCGCGCCCTGGCTGCTGGCCTCTGACGACATTTTGCGCATAAAATGGGCCTTCTTGCGGCGCAGCCGTCACTATGTGGCGCAAATGCAGGCCCGCTTCCCCCGGCTGGAAAATTACGTCCACGCGGAAAATGCCCTTTCCATAAACTGGCTGCGCTGGTGCGGCTTCACAGTAACGCCAGAAGCCCACATCTTTAACGGGGAACTTTTTTACCGCTTTGAAAAGCTTGCCTGAAGGCAACCCGCTGAAGGTAAGCCCATGAAGGCACGCCTGAAAAAAATTCCGATCGCCGTACGGCGGGGCGGCAAGCCCTGCCCGCCGCCCGGCGCTTCACGCATAAACCCGGCGCGGCAAAACGCGGGCAAAGCTTCCTTCCGGGCGGCCCTTCCACGGCGCTACTTAAATCTTGCCAAAGCCGTTGGCCTATGTTTAAATATGCCGCTAACAAACGCCGCAAGGAGCAGATATGTCTTTTTTGAAACCCGGCACCAGCTTTACCCGCTTTAAAATTACTGAAGATGTACCCAAAGACCTTTGGGCGGCCATTCCCGACAAACTGCGCCAATATGCCTTTAAAGATATTGACGATATCCCGGAAGAACGCTCTTGGGGCTGGGTAAACTTTGACGATATGCTGGATACGGAATGGAAGGTTTCTGTCCCGCAAAAAGGGGCCTACCTTACCTTCACCCTGCGGCAAGACACCCGCCGCGTGCCCCCGGCGGTAATAAAAAAACACCTGGCCCTTGAACTGAAAAAAGAAGAAGCCAGAAACCGTGAACGCGGCAAAAGCTACGTGGCGCGTGAACGGAAAAAGGAACTCAAGGAACAGGTTCTGTTGCGCCTGAAGCAACGCTTTTTGCCCATTCCGGCGGAATTTCAGGTGGTGTGGAATACAGACACCAACATGCTTTACCTGGCTTCCACCCAAAGCAAGATACTGGAGCTGTTTCAAGACTATTTCACGCTTTCTTTCAACTTGCAGATAGACCAGCTTAAGCCTTACAGCCTGGCCCTTTCCCTGCTGGATTCCGCCCAGGCGGACCGGCTGGATTTGTTGGAAGCCACCAGCTTCGCGTAACGGCTTGATGGTCTTTTTTGAGTATTTACATACATTATTTAGGAAAAAATCATGGCAAACCTGCCCTCGCTTGAAGATACCACAGACCTTATACTGGGCAAGGAATTTCTTACCTGGCTCTGGTTCCGCAGTGAATCGCACAACACCTTTACCGGGCCGGACGGCAAGCTGTTTTCCGTGCATATGGAACAGCGCGTCGTGGTGCAGGGCGGTGACGGCGACATGCGTGAAACCGCCAGCGTTTCCGGCCCGTATTCTGAACTGCGGGAAGCCCGGCTTGGCCTTTCAACCGGCAAACAGGTTACCCGCGCCCTGCTGCGCCTGGAACAGGACCCGGAACAATGGCAGCTTAACCTGAAGGCGGAAGACTTTTCCTTCAACTCGCTTAAAACCCCCAAAGTGGACAAAAGCGGCGAGGGTGAAGATGATATTGAAGCCATTTTTCTGGAAAAAATCTACCTTATCGAACACGCGCTGGGTTTTATAGATACCCTGTTCAAAGAATTTTTGAAGCTGCGCCTTGGCCCAAAGTGGGCGGAAGAAGTAAGCGAACTGAAAACCTGGCTGAAAATAACCGGGACGCCGCGCCCGGCCTAAGGCAACGCCATGCCAGACCAGCCCGCATCCAGCAGCCCGCGCGGTCAGGCCCCGCGCAAGCCCGGCCCGCGCGTCAGTATGTCCAACCTGGCCGCGCGCGGCCTGAAAAAGCTTGCCTGGCTTGTTGTAATGCTGTTTGGCATTACCATAATAAGCTTTACCATAATTCACTTGGCCCCCGGTTCCCCCACCGACATGGCAACAGACCTGAACCCCATGGCGGATTCAGACGCGCGTGAAAAGCTGGAACAGCTCTACGGCCTTGATAAACCCCTGCATGTGCAATATATCAGCTGGATAAGCCGCCTGGCGCGGCTGGACTTTGGCAATTCCATGAGCAATGACCCGCGCCCGGTGCTGGAAAAAATCGCCGAGCGCCTGCCCCTTACCCTGGGGCTTAACCTGGCTTCATTGCTGCTTACCCTGCTTATTGCCATACCCATTGGCGTAATCGCGGCCCGCAAAAAAGACCGGGCCTTTGACCGGGCCACCACGGTCTTGGTATATATCGGCTTTTCCATGCCGTCTTTCTGGCTGGCCCTGCTGCTTATGATGCAGTTTGCCATAGACTGGCACTGGCTGCCCGCTTCCGGCCTTACCTCGCTGAACTACAATGCCCTTACCACCTGGGGCAAATGCCTTGACCTTGCCAAACATCTTGCCATGCCGCTTTTCATTTACACCTTTTGCAGCCTGGCCTCCCTTTCACGCTACATGCGTTCTTCCATGATAGAGGTCTTGCGGCAAGATTATATTGTTACGGCAAAGGCCAAAGGCGCGTCAGAACGGCGGGTTACCTTTCACCACGCCTTGCGCAACGCCCTGCTGCCCCTTATTACAATTCTGGGGCTTTCCATACCCGGCCTGATTGGCGGCAGCGTGATAATTGAATCCATTTTCGGGCTGCCCGGCCTGGGGCAGCTTTTTTACAGCGCGGTAATGCAAAGGGATTACAGCATGATCATGGGCAACCTTGTGCTGGGGGCCGTGCTTACCCTGTTGGGGAATTTGCTGGCGGATCTTTCCTATAGCCTGGCGGATCCGCGCGTCCGCGCCAATTAGCGGCAACGCGTACTTTTGCCCTCTGGACTGCGTCAGCAAGGTTTTTTATTCCGGTCACGTACCATAAGAGTACGCTCCCTGCATAAAACACCTTGCTTCCTTGCCAGAGAACAAAATTACGCGTTGCTACACAGCATCTAAAAAAATATGTTCACAGGTGAAACAAGCCATGCTTGATGCCTTTTTATACCAGCTAAAAAAACAGCCCTTCTTTTATTTCGGGCTGATTATTGTGCTTTTTATGGCATCACTGGCTGTTTTTGCCCCGTTGTTCACCAGCCATTCCCCCACGGATTTGAACCTGGACAATATCCTTGCCGCCCCTTCCCCTGAACACTGGCTGGGTACGGACGCTTTGGGCCGCGATGTGTTTTCCCGCCTGATTTACGGGGGCCGGGTGTCTTTGTGGGTGGGCTTTGTGGCGGTTGGCATATCGCTGGTCATAGGGGTGGCGGTTGGCCTGGTGGCCGGTTATTTTGGCGGCGTAATAGATGAAATTGCCATGCGCGCCGGTGACGTGGTGCTCTGCTTCCCTTCCTTTTTCCTCATCCTGGCGGTAATCGCCTTTTTGGAACCGGGCATGTTCAACATCATGGTGGTTATCGGCCTTACTTCCTGGGTGGGCGTGGCCCGCCTGGTGCGGGCGGAAACCATGAGCCTGCGCCAGCGTGATTTTGTGGCGGCCTCGCGCCTTTCCGGGGCAAGCGCCCTGCGCATCTTGCTGCGCCACATTCTGCCCAATGCCCTGGCCCCGGTGCTGGTAACGGCCACTCTGGGCATAGGCGGGGCCATACTTACGGAATCTTCCCTTTCCTTCCTGGGCCTTGGGGTGCTGCCGCCAGACCCCAGCTGGGGCAATATTCTTATTGAAGGCAAGCAGAATATAGAAGCCGCCTGGTGGCTGTCTTTCTTCCCCGGCCTGGCGATTTTCCTTACCGTGCTGGGCTACAACCTGCTTGGCGACGGCCTGCGCGACCGCCTTGACCCAAAAAAACAGCCGTAACCCCAACGCCGCCATGCATATTGTCTGCATAAACGCCGGGGGCCTTGCCGCAGCCCTGCAAAAGGCCGGGCACCAAACAAGCAGTCTGACCCTGCCGCCGGGGCTTACCGCCCTGCCCCCACTTTTGAAAAAAAATAACATTCATAACGCGGATCTGCTTGTCCAGCATGAAACGCTTGGGCAGCGCGTGCTGCTGGGCGGGCTGGAAGCCCTGCCCTTTCCCACGGTGTTCATAGCCGTGGACAGCCATTTGAACCTATACTGGCAGGCCCACTACGCCCGGCTTTTTGACCTGGTTGCCGCGCCGCACCCTTCCCTTTTCCAAAACCTGCCGGAAGAACTGCGCCCCCCGGCCTTCCTGCCTTTTGCCCACACCGGGGTCAAACGCCCCTGGCGGCCGCACGCGGAAAGGGCAAATATTCTGGGCCTTTGCGCCCGCCTTGGGCCGGGAAGGCCCCTGCGCCAATACATGACGCGCCTGTTGCAAGCCCACTTCCCCATAAAGCTGGAAGCTTCCCTCAGCTACCCGGAAATGCTGAACTTTTACGGCAACACCCGCCTGGTGCCGAATGAATGCATCGCGGCGGAACTGAACTTTCGTATGTTTGAAGGGGCTTCCTGCGGGGCGCTGGTCTTCAGCCCGGATATAGGCGATGACCAAAACCGCTGTTTTGAGCCGAACCGGGAATTTATTCCCTACAGCAACGGGCTGGAACTTTTGGAATTGCTTGCTTTTTATTCGCGTGAACCGGCCCGGGCCGAACAACTGGCCCTGGCCGGATGGAAGCGCCTGAACGCCGAACACCTGCCGGAACACCGCGCGGCCACCCTGCTGCGACACCTGCCCCAAAGCCGCGCCAGGGCGGAAGGGCCGGAAGCCGCCGCCCGGCTATGGTTCACCCTGTACCACTGCGCCCGCTCCGGCGCTTACCCGGAAGACGCGCAAGACCTGCTGCGGCAGGCCGGCGTCATTTCCGCCGAACTTGCCCGGCTTGCGGGGGTTGCCGGGTTTGCCGGGCTTGCCAGGCTTGAAGGGCTTGAAGGGCTTGAAGGGCCAAATAACGCCAGTTCGGATGCCTTGGGCAAGTTGGGCGCGGCAGAACGCGCGGCCCTGCAACTTAAAGCCGCGCTGGAAGCCGCCTGCCTTTCCATCATGGCAGAAAGCCTTTGCCCCGGCTCGCCCTTCCATTCCCCGGCCACGCTGGACTGGCGCAAGGAAAAGTTGCGGGAAGCCTGCCTGCTGGGCCTGCAAAACCCGCTGTTCGCGCATTCGGTCATCTACAATTCCACAGCCTCCGCCGTGGCCCTGCGCCTGAACGATTTCCGCCTGGCAAAAAGCTTCTGGCTGCGCCACAGCCGACTGGAGGCCGGGCAGCCCGCCACATCGCCAGCCAGGCCTGCCGGTATACCTGTCGGCAGGCTGCCGCGAACCCCGGCGGAACTTGGCCGTTTTTGGGCCACTGCCCTGCAAAAGGCGGGTTACGCGCATCAGGCCGGGTTCCCCTTCAAGCCGGGCCTGCACATTCCGGCCTGCGCCCTGGAATGGCTGCTGGAAATGCCGGAAAATGCCCCGGCCTTGCAGGAATTTTACCGCAACCACCCGCCCTTTGCGGCCCCGGCCTTTGAACTGGCCCACGCAAGGCTTGCGGCGGAAGCGGAAAACTGGCGTGTTGAAATGGAATTTGGCCTGGCCGCGCTTAAGGCCTTTCAGGTGGAAGCCGGCCTTGAGGCCTTGCGCCAGGCCGCGCAAAAGGCCAGGGCCGCCGGCCGGGATGAACTGTTCCGCAACATGCTTGCGCGTAATCCCGCCCTGCGTTATATTTAATTATTGCAACGCTTGAAATAATCCAATCTAAACATAGTGTACTCATTATTATGCTGGAATATTTACGCATTCAAAACCTGGCCCTTATTGAAGACATGGCGCTGGAATTTTCCGGCGGCATAAACGTGCTCAGCGGGGAAACCGGGGCCGGTAAAAGCTTTATCCTGAAGGCCCTTAACTTCCTGCTGGGTGAACGGCTGGGCGCGGATCTTGTGCGCCCCGGCAAAGAAAAGGCCGTGGTGGAAGCGCTTTTTTCCCAAAAAGATGAAGATTTGGTGCTGCGCCGCGAATTTACGGCGGAAAACAGCCGCAGCCGCCTGTTCATAAATGACCGCCTAAGCTCGCAAGACGCGGTCAAAGAACTGCGATCCGCCCTGCTGCTGCACACCAGCCAGCACGGCCAGCAAAAGCTTTTGCAGCCCGCCTTTCAGGCCCGTATCCTTGACGACTTCATGCAGCGGCCAGACCTGCTGGACCAGCGCGACCAACAGCTAAAAAGCCTGAACGCCCTGGCCGTTCAGGCCACGGATTTGCGCGCGCGGGTAAAAGACCTTGCGGCCAAACGCGAACTTTTGGAATTTCAGCTGCAAGAAATCGGCAAGGTAAACCCCAAAGCCGGGGAAGAAGAGGAGCTGGAAGCCAAAAGGGTAAAGCTGCGCGCGCAAGAAAACGCCGGGGCCGCCTTTGAACAGGCGCTGGAACTTTTGTACGGCCCGGAAGGCCGCTTTGGCCTGCTGGAAAAACTTGGCGGACTGGAAAAAACCCTGCGCCAGCTAAGCGACCTTGACCCAAGCTTTGCGGAAGACCTGAAAACCGTTGAGGAATTTGAACCGGCCCTGCGTGACCTTTCATCCCGCCTGCGCCGGGGCGGCAGCCACCGCCGGGTAGAGGGCGACGTGGAAGCCATTGAACGCCGCCTGTTCGCCCTGGCCCAGCTAAAACGCAAGCTGCACCGTTCACTTGATGAAATTTTAAGCCTTAAGGATGAACTGGAGGAAAACCTTTCCTTCCTGGATTCCTGCACGCTGGACTTCAAACAGTTGGCCCGGCGGGAAAAAGACCTGTGCGCGGAACTGGACAAGGTGCTGGCGGAACTGAACCCGGCCCGGAATGAAGCGGCGCGGGAACTGGCCCGCCTGCTGGAAGCGGAACTGCGCGACCTGGGCTTTTCTGAACACGTCAGCGTGGAATTTGTCTTCAGCCCGCGCCCCGTTTACACCAGCCAGACGGAAGAAAACCCGAAGGAAGCCGGGGCGGAAGGCGAAGAAGCCCGCCCCACGCAATGCATAGAAGAACGGCCCCAGCTTTTTTGGCGGCCCAACCCCGGCCAGGCCGCGCAACCGCTGGAACGCATAGCCTCCGGCGGCGAGCTTTCCCGCTTTTTGCTGGCCCTGGTAAGCCTGCTGAGCAACCGGTCAGAAGACGACGCCACCCTTATTTTTGATGAAGTGGACGCCGGCGTGGGCGGCATGACCCTGAACAAGGTGGCGGAAAAACTTACCCGCCTGGGTGAAAAACGCCAGATGCTGCTTATTACCCACTGGCCCAAACTGGCCGCCACTGCGCAAAATCACTTTTTTGTGCGCAAGGAAGTGCGCGAAGGGGAAACCTTTACCCTGTGCACCCGGCTGGATGCCGAAGGCCGCGACAAAGAACTTTTGCGCATGGCCGGTGAAAGCGCCAACAATTAATTCTTTGATGACAAATTCAATGCAAAATGAACAAATTCCCGCACAGGCGGAAAAAGACAAAAAAACCGGCGCTGGCGCAAAAATAACGCGCTTTTTCAGCCTGTTCAGCCTGCTTGTGGCCCTTTGCGTCCTGGTCATAGGCGGCGTGGCCCTTTACAGCTATTATACCAACGCCTTGCGCCTTGATACGGCCAGGGTCAAAAATTCCCTGCAACAGCGCCCCAAGCTGGTCTTTCAGGTGGTAAGCTTCAGCAAATACCTTATTCAGGGCAGCCCGGCGGATACCGGATATTTTGACAAACTGAACATTTTTCTGGTCAAGGGCACGGCAGACATCCAGTTTGACATGGTGCGCCTTGTGGTGGATGAAAATAAAAGCGACCCCGCGTCCGGCCTGCTGGTCTTCACCACGCCCAGCTGCCTGCCGGAAGTAGTGGTGCGCATAAACCCGGAAGATACCTACCAGGTTATGGAAATAAAACCCGCGCCCATAAGTGAAAAAGACGCCAGGGCCGCGGCGGAAGTGGTTGGCCTGGGCGCCGGGGCCGTTGGGGCCTACGTTGGGGCCAAGGCCTTTTCCGGTTTTGGGGGCAACCCCATAATGCGGGTAGCCAGCGGCGGCCTTGGCGGGCTGGTGGTTGGCGGGGCCGCCGGGGGCGGTTCCTACGTGGCTACAAAAAACTTCCTTACCGGGCGCACCCTTGCGTCCAACTCGTTGGAAGATAAAGAACGCATGCTGAATGACAGCCTGGATATAATCAAACTGGAAATAATGGGGGGTGAACTTCTGGGCAGCCCGGAATGGGACAAAGAAATTGCCGCCCACTACAAAAGCGCCTTTGAAAAAACGCTGAATGAACTTTTTGTCCCCCTGGGCTGGCAAAAAGTGGTCATTGTGGAAAGCGGATTTTAAGGCAGGTGCGGAATATGAAAAAAATACTTGCCCTGGCCTCCGGCCCTTTGCTTGTTCTGGCCCTGCTCTTCACTTTCTGGTGCCTTAACCCCATGCAGCGTGACATTTTGGGCAACGCCGTGCTGGAAAAGTTGCCCTTTCTGCGCAATTTCGCCGTGGTTACCGCCAAAACCGCGTCCTTCGGACTGGACTTCAAAGAAAGCGGATTTTTGAAGACCCAAAGCTTTTACATCGACTATCTGGTTGATATGGAACAGGAAACGCCAGACGGCAAAAAACGCTTCGTGGCCCTGTACCCCTATGTGGTGGAAGCCGGGGTCGATATGCGCCAAATAACCCGCCGGCAAGAAAACAGCCCGGCGCAAACCATTGCCCTGCCCGCCCCGCAACTGTGGCAGGCCCGACAGGACGACAGCCGCGAGGCCCTTGTCATACGCAGCAACCTTGACGTTTCATGGGAAAGCACCCTCAAGCCCATAAAGGTGGCCCTTGCGGAAAAGGCCCGCCTTGACGCGCTTAAAGACGGCATTCTGGAAAAGGCCGGCAAGGCGGCTGAAGCCCGCATAAAAGCCTGGCTGCCCAAAGACAGCCCCCTTGCCGTAAGCTGTGAAGCGCCCAAAGAAAAACCCCTGCGCCTGGCCCCGGAAAATCTGGGTTTTGCCTCTTTTGCCCTGCCGGATTCCGGCCTGCAACTTGTGCGCGGGGAAGGCTTTGCCAGAACGGACGCCTACCTGGCCAAAGGTTCCGCCCTGTTGGCGGGCATGCAGCTTTACACCCCGTCCCTGCGCGAATTTGGCCCCAATGTGCCGGATCCGGAAGGGAAAAACGGGGAAATTCGCCTGAACTTTTTTGACGCAAGCGCCCCTTCCGGCAAAAAAACATCCGTACTTTTTGCGAAAGATGAAGGGCTTAGCGCTTACATAGCCCACAACAACCGGGTTTACCGCATCATGAACCTTGGGGAAACACCCTTAAGCCGCAAGGAAACCAAGGCCCCGGCGCTTGGCCTGGCCCTGAACGCCCTGCCGGAAACCCGCCCGCAAGAAGCGGAATACGCCGATTTCATCATGCTGGTCGATGACATAGCCCGCAGCCTGCTGGCCGGGGATTACCCGCTTTTTGCGCAAAACCTGAAGGAGCTGCAAGAGCTGGATCCCAAAAGTCCCCTGCTGCCCCCGCTACGCTCCGCCGCAAGCTATTTTATGCGCAATGAATTTAGCGCGTCCAGTGACGCGGATCTGAATGCCCTGGCCCGGCTTCTGCTTGTCATGAAAAACAACCCCGGTGAACTGAACGATGAAATGCTGGGCCAGGCGCAAAAGGCGCTTGGCGGGCCGGATGATACCGGCAAACGCCTGCTTGCGGTATACCTTTGCCGCAGCGGGGGCCGTAACGGCGGCCAACTGCCCAAAGCCACGGCCGCGGTTGCCGCCGCCAAAACCGCGCTGATTGAAAATGGTATTGTGGATAAAGCCGCTTTCAGCGCCCTGACAGACGATGAACTGCGCCGGCTGTTTTCCACCTGGCTGGAAAAACATGTGGAGCACATGCGCCAGGTGACAAAACCAAGCCATGTTGAACGCAACGCCCTGTTCACCGGCTTTGCAGGCAACAGCCCCAGCGCGGCCCGTTGCGCGGACACCCCCTGCATAGCCTATAATTTTGACGCCCTGCGCGGCTATTACAACAAAAAAGGCCCGCAAAAAATTGTGGAAAAGCTGCGCGGGCAAGACACGCAAAACGGGCAAGACATACGAAACGGGCAAGGCATGCAAGGCGGTCAGGACATACAAAACGGGCAAGGGCTGGACAAACATTTCGCCGCCCTGCTGGACAGGGGCTTTCTTTCCGTTGGCTACGGCCTGTTTGTATTTACGCCGGAAGG
>JAVBMP010000073.1:0-4784 GCA_031552315.1 Desulfovibrionaceae bacterium
GAGAATTTTTGTTCTTTTACAAGGAGTGCCCCTATCCCGTAGTTCCGTGCGGAGGGAGTATATTCAAGCATATATGACCTTCGCGCGGGACGAAGCACGACGCAGTAAAAGGGCAAAAAGGCCATTGTGCAACGGCCTCTAATTCAAAATATCAAGCAAGCTGATCCAAAGCCACGCGCAAATTGTCAAGCCAAATTTCTATAAAGGCCGGGTATTCAACAAGACCGCGCACCACTGTGCGGCATTCCAGCCCGGCACGGCAAAAGGCGGCAGACCATGATTCCGCCGCCTGGCCCGCTTCTGGCCCGTTCGCTTGCTGCCCGCCCGCTTCTGCCCCGTTCGCTTGCTGCCCGATCGCGCCCTTCCCGCCCGCGCCCTTCCCGCTTTCCAGCGCGCCGGGCGTTCCTTTTCCGTATTCAGCCGCGCCTGGCGTTCCTTTTCCGCTTTCTTCCAGCCCGGCTATGTCCCGCAGGGTGTGTTTGCCTACCACGGAAAGCATGGGCACAAGCCATACCTTTTTCAGGCCGCGTTCCTGCACTGCCTGCAATATGCCTGCAAGGGCGGCTTCTCCGGCAAGGGTGCCCACAAAAATATTCCGGTCATATTTTTGCAAGGCCTGTTCCAGCAGGCTGTAATTGTTGTCCGCCGCGTGGCGTGAACCGTGCCCGGCCAGCACTACCGCTTCCTTGTCTTCCCGGCCCTGGCGTTCTGGCGGCAGGTGGCGCAAAAAGGCCAGGGCCGCCCTTTCTATGCTGGCCGGGTTGTGTTCATAATCCAGCAGTGGAGCGCCAACGCTGATGCGCGGCGGGGCGCCGTCCAGCCGGGCGGCCTGTATTTCATTGTTCAGGCTTTCATTTTCCAGCCCGCGTATAATTTGCAGGGGTTGAATGGCTACCTGCTGATATTTTTCAAAACCCAGGCGGCACAGGGCCTTGTGGGCGGAATCCGTCTTTTTTCTGGCCCCGGCCAGGCGTTGGCGCATAAGGCCGGAAGTGAAGGCCCAGCGCAAGGCGCAGTCCGGGAAGGCCGCCTGAACGGCCTGCGTAAAGGGCAGCAGCGCCCGCTGGCCCTGCTGCCCTCCGGAACCAAAACCTGTCAGCAAAATTGCGGTCTTCATGCTACGCATATTGATGCTGCGGCAGGTTTTGTCAAGCTATTTGAAACTATTATTTCCCGTTCTTGCCATTTTTCGCGCTTTTGCGGTAAAGTTCGTAATATTCCTCGCCCAGGTGGGAAATGGCCTGCCCTATTTGGGAATATTCCGTTTCCATCAGGTTGGCCAGAGAAATGCGGAAAGAGGGGTGCGTGGCCCCAAAGCCCTGCGCGGGCAGCACCACTACCCCGGCCTCGTCCGCCAGGCGGAACAGGGCTTCGTTGGGTTGCAGCGTGGCAAGCAGCCATTTGGTAAAGTCTTTGCCGTACATCTTGTTGGCAATGGCTTCCACATCCAGCAAGTGGTAGTAATCTATGCTGTTTTCATCCGTTTCCGGCGCTACGCCTATGTAGCGGTAAAGCGCGGCCTTGCGGCGGTGCACAATGCGTTTGGTGGCGTTTTTGTAGGCATCCGCTTCATCCATAAGGGCGAAGAGCGAAAACAGCACCATTTGCGCCTGCACCGGGGTGGAAAGGCCGGCGGTGTGGTTAAGGGCCACGGTGCGGCTGTCCGCTACCAGGCGGTCAATAAACTTGAGCTTGCGCGGTTCCGTGGTGATGGAACTATAGCGTTCATCCAGTTCCTTGCGCAACTTTTCCGGCAGCGCGGCGATTTTTTCATCCAGAATGTTCTTTTCGCCGGTGGCGATAACGCCCATGCGCCAGCCGGTAGCCCCAAAATACTTGGAATAGGAGTAAACCAGTATGGTATTTTTCGGGCAATGGGCAAAAAGTGAAGAGAAGGAATCGGCAAAGGTGCCGTACACGTCGTCTGTAAGGATGATCAGATCCGGGCGTTTCTTTATTATATTCACCAGATACTGAATATTTTCCTCTGAAATTTTCACTGAGGGCGGGTTGCTGGGGTTGACCAGGAAGAAGGCCTTCACTTCCGGGTCCAGCAACTTGTCCATTTCCTTTTTGCTGAACTGCCAGCCGTTGGACGGTTCCGCATTGATGTTCACCTCTACCAGCTGGTAGTCCTTAAGGTGGGGTATTTCAATGTAGGGCGTGAAAATGGGCATGCCAAGGGCTATTTTGTCGCCGGCCTTCAGCAGGTGGTTTTCCCGCATGGAATTGAAGATATACGTCATGGCCGCGGTGCCGCCTTCAACCGCAAAAAGGTCAAAACGGCCGCTAAAGGTTGTGTTGCCAACCATTTCCTTATAAATATATTCTTTTACGATTTTTTCAGAAATTGTAAGCATGCGGTCGGGCACCGGGTAGTTGCAGCCCAAAATCGCCACGCACATTTCATAAATAAAATCCGCCGCCGGTATGCCCAGGTGGTCACGCGCATAAGAAACCGCCGCGCGGATAAAGTGTATGCCGGGAATGTTGCAATGTTCCGCGCTGGTGGTGAAAATATCAAAACGCGCCTCAATGCCTTCCCTCTGCGGGAAGCCGCCCACGCCTTCCGGCATGTAGATGAAGGAACGTTCCGCCTCGCTCATGGCGAAAAGCCCGAACTGGAAAAAACCGTGGCGCGGCAAGGTGGCAAGGAAGTTGGGATTGCCGCGCCCCGCGTTCAGCATATGATTTTCATGCCGCTGGGCAGCGGTTTTTATAAGTTCATCCTTAAGTTCAAAAGGGCTGAGGGAGGCCAGCTTCTTCATGTCCTGTTGCATAACCGATACCTCTGATATTAAAAGTTAAATTGTTTATAAAGGGTTAATTGCGTGTGGATACAACGCTGTAAAAAGACAAAAAGCCATTATGTTACGCGAAGGCCACAATAAGCGGCCCCAGCAGGGTCAAAAACACGTTCGCCAAGGCATAGGTCACGGCAAAGGGCACTGTGGGCACAGAATTGCCCGCCGCGTCCAGCACCTGACCAAAGGCCGGGTTGGCGCTGCGTGAACCGGAAAGCGCCCCGGCCAGCACCGCCACGTTGTCATAGCGCAGGGCAAAACGCCCAAAGAACATGGTCACGACCAATGGCAGTATTGTTACAACAACACCAATCATAAAAATGGTCAAGCCCTCGGCCTTGATTGTGGTAATGGCCTGATGCCCGTTTACCAGGCCCACACAGGCCACAAAGCCGGCCAAGCCTATGTCTTTCATAAAGAAAATGGCCCCTTGCGGCAAAGAACCAAAAGTGGGGCGCTTGCCGCGCAACCAGCCAAAAAACAGGCCGGAAAGCAAGGCCCCGCCGCCGCTGCCCAAGGTAAGCGGCAACCCTCCAACCTTTACGGTAAACAGGCCGACAAGCAGGCCAAGCACCAGGCCAAGTCCAAGGTAGACAAAATCCGTCTTGGCGCTGGAAACCACAGCGTAACCCAAAGAAGACGCCACGCGGCTCACGTCCTGTTCCGCGCCGTAAAGCAGCAGCAGGTCTCCTTCCTGCAACATGGCATTCCCGTCAAAATCGATTGGGGATCCGTCCCGCATAACGCGTTGCAAAAACACCCCGTGCCGCATTTTGTGATCCGCATGGTTTATAACTTCCGCTATGGGGCGGCCGATATAATTTTTGTTGGTAAGGGCCACTTCACGCGTAACCATGCGTAAATCCATGCCTGATTCCCCATACAGTTCCCGTCCCAGTTCCGGCGCAAGGGCCAGCATGCCTTCCCGGTGCCCTACCAGCAGGACAATATCGCCGCCGCGCAGGGCAAGTTCCGGCGTAACCGCCAAAATGCGCCCATGCCGCTTGACCTTTTCCACAGATACCGCATACGCGCCGGATTTCGCTTCCAAATCCGCCACGGTAAAATCGCTGTAAGGCTTCAGGCGGTAAATACGCCCCACCAACGCCCCCAGGGCGCTGGAAAAGTTGCGCGTGCCGCCGCTTTTGCTTTCCTGTTCCGCCTTCAGGGCGTCTTCCCGCAAAGACCGGCGGAAGACAAAGGGCAAGAAGTTGGCGCAAATCAAAATGGCCCCGAATGACCCAAAAATATAGGTAACCGCATAACCAGTGGCTACGTTGGCCTTAAGGGCGTTGGCTTCCGCCGCGGGCAAACCCAGGTTGCCTATGGCGTCGCTGGCCGTGCCTATTATGGCGGACTGCGTAAGCCCGCCGGCTGCTATGCCCGCCGCCAGGCCTTTATCCAGCCCGAACATTCTGGCCAGGGCCACAACAGTAGCCAGGCCAACCAGCGCCATGAAGGCCGCCAAAATAATTTCTTTGATTGTTTTTAGCCCAAGGGAACGGAAAAACTGCGGCCCGCTTTCAAAACCCACGGCATAAATAAACAGGGCAAACAAAATGGCCTGCACCGTGGGGTGAATGGAAACCCCCACCTGACTGACAATTACCGCCACCAGCAAGGAACCGGCCACCCCGCCAAGCTGGAAAGAGCCAAAACGTATTTTGCCCACATAAAACCCCAGGGCCAAAGCCAGAAAAATGGCCAGTTCCGGGTGGGCGGCAAACAAGTTGTGCAGCGGGGTTATGAATGTTTCAACAGTCATAAAAAAACATCCTCTATTGAATTTGTTATAAAGATTTTATACTTAATCCTGTTACGCTTATATAAGAGGCCGTTGCATAATGAGAATTTTTGTTCTTTTACAAGGAATGCCCCTATCCCGTAGTTCTGCGCGGAGGGAGTATATTCAAGCATATATGACCTTCGCGCGGCCCCTGAAACAATGGGGCATGACGCAGTAAAAGGGCAAAAAGGCCA
>JAVBMP010000089.1:0-6287 GCA_031552315.1 Desulfovibrionaceae bacterium
AAAAACTCAAATCAAAACAATCAATTATTCAAAGCATTCCGCATTGGCGCAGTCGTTCTTGAAATAGCGGGAAGCCATGAAGAAGAACAGCGCGGCCAAAATCGGCGTAAAGCACATTACAGAAAGGGCCATGCGCAGGCCAAAGGCCTGGGAAGAACCAATAAACACGTTGGCAACACTGTTGCCGAAGGCGCAAAGGTCAAGGCCAAAACCTTGCATGGTAAGGGGAATGCTTCTTACATGCTCCACCAGGTCTGTAAACTGGCCCAGGGTGAAGTTGGTTGTTTGGGTGGCAACGGCATCCAGGTGGGTATAAAGGGCTTTGAATCTGTTCACATCGGTAAACTTCAGGGCCTGAAACTTGGCGGTAAGGTCAGGCAAAACGCCCATGGTCCCGGCAAGGAACTTCTTGCCGAACATGTCGGAAAGGGCGCCGCTGAAGAAGGTGCCCATAGACATGCCAAGCAGGTTCTGCACCACTATCATGATGCCGATAGCCGTGGCCTTCATGCTCTTGTGGCAGGCGTACATAACGGAACTCATGGCCGGGGCGGCGACAGAGGCCACAAAAAGACTACCGAACAGCAGTACCGGGTAAAAGAATTTGGCGGGCACAAAGTTAAACAACAGCACAAAGGTTACGCAGCAAAGCACCATGTAAACAGCGGCGCAACGCAACGGGTTGGCCGCGTTTTTGCGGGCAAACCGGTCTGCCACAAAGCCACCCAGAAAGGTGCCCACAGCGGAAAGAAAAATGGGCAGCGCGGCGGATTTGCTGGCCGCAAGCGGGGTCATACCAAATGTGCGCACAAAAAAGGTGGGTAGCCAGAAAAGAAAGGCGGAAGAGTAAAGCAGACAAGCCGCCATGCCGCCATAAATGAAAAGCAGCGTGGGGGTTTTCATAATCTTGACCAAACCGGCCATGAAAGAGACTTTAACTTCCTTGCCGGAGGCATCCTTCTTCACCATGGCAACCCGGGCCGGTTCCTTAAGGAAGAAGGCCAGAATGGCTATCAAAATACCGGGAATGGCCACAATACCAAAGGCATGTTGCCAGCCCCATCTTTGCACAATGAAGCCGCCCAGCACTGTGCCCAGCAGCAGGCCAACCGGCCCGGCCGCCTGAAAAAGGCCCAGAACGGTGTTGTGGGTGCGCTTGGGGAAGGCGTCTTCCAAAATGGTTGTGGCGCCGGGGGCATAGCCGGCTTCACCAGCGCCCACGATAAAGCGCAAAACAAGCAGCACGCCGAAGGTGGGCGCGAAGGCGCAAAGCAAGGAAGCCACGCCCCAGGCCAGGGCCATAAGGCCGACCATGTTTTTGCGGCTCCAACGGTCAATAAGCACAGATGCTGGGAAGGCCAGAACGGAAAGGGCAACGTGCACTATGCTGAGCAGCATGCCGAACTGTTTGTCGCTGAGAAAAAAGTGTCTTTTAAGGTCTGTGGCCAAGGAAGCTATGACCATGCGGTCAATAAAGTCAAAAAGCATCAAAGTGGTAAGAATAAAAAATGCCCAGAAAGCATATTTTTTCCCATAGCGGTAAGTATCGCCGCCAAGCCCAGAAGATTCAGATGGAATATGCATATCCTTCCCCGTGGTTTAATTGTTTAGCGCCCAAACAACAGGCCGTTATGAACCGAACCGTATCGCGCCAGGCTCCTGAAAACGGCGCAACCGGAAAATAAACCCATATCCTTATTTGCAGCGTATACAATCACGATAGCCCTATCATCTTGTACGACTGCTACCTATTCCCGCTTGTGATGAAAGTCAATATGTTTTACGCGGCGGAAATATATTTTCCGCCAAGCTGAAAAAATAGCATATTCTTACAATTTACTCAATATATATTCACATATCGAAACATAAGCGTTTCACATACCTGCAAGAAGACAAAAAATAACACCCGGCGAAACATTGCTGAAAAAATCACAAACGTGACAGGCAACCTTCCAAATAAAATGGCGGGCAGTCTTGACAAGCGGCAAAAATCCTAATAGCATGTCTTTGCTTTAGGTATGTATTTTGTTCACGCTGGCGAAAGCCGGCGCGTGTTTTAAAGGCTGTAATTTGTAACCGCCAAAGCTTACGCCGGGCCGGTTACTTTTGGTTTGTCAAGAAAAACAACTATCGTGGAGGTTAGAGCAATGGCGAAACATCAAACGCCGAAGCTGGATCAGCTTGAGTCAGGACCTTGGCCGAGCTTTGTTTCCGACATCAAGCAGGAAGCGGAAAACCGGGCTAAAAACGCTGACAGATGTCAGATCCCCGTTGACTGCCCGGAAGACCTTTTGGGCGTTCTTGAACTTTCTTATAATGAAGGTGAAACCCACTGGAAACACGGCGGCATAGTCGGCGTGTTCGGTTACGGTGGCGGCGTTATCGGCCGTTACAGCGACTTGCCGGAAAAATTCCCCGGTGTTGCCCACTTCCACACAGTGCGCCTCAACCAGCCTTCAGCCAAATATTACACCAGCGAATACCTGCGCCAGATCTGTGATTTGTGGGAACGCCGCGGTTCCGGCCTTACCAACATGCACGGTTCCACCGGCGACATCGTTCTTTTGGGCACCCAAACCCAGCAGCTTGAAGAAATTTTCTGGGAAGCCACCCACAACCTGAACACCGACCTTGGCGGTTCCGGTTCCAACCTGCGCACCCCTGAAGCCTGCCTTGGCCCCTCACGCTGTGAATTTGCCTGCTATGACACTCAGGATATGTGCCACCAGCTCACCAATGACTATCAGGACGAGCTGCACCGCCCGGCCTTCCCCTACAAGTTCAAGTTCAAATTTGACGGTTGCCCGAACGGCTGCGTGGCCTCCATTGCCCGTTCCGACTTTTCCGTTATCGGCACCTGGAAAGATGACATCAAAATTGACCAGGCCGCTGTTAAAGCCTACGTTGGCGGCGAATTCCGCCCGAACGCCGGCGCCCACTCCAGCCGCGACTGGGGCAAGTTTGATATAGTTGCCGAAGTGGTTGAACGCTGCCCCTCCCAGTGTATGAAATGGGATGGCGCCAAACTTAGCATCACCACCAAAGAATGCACCCGCTGCATGCACTGCATAAACACCATGCCGCGCGCCCTGCATATTGGTGATGAACGCGGCGCTTCCATACTGGTTGGCGCCAAGGCCCCGGTGCTTGACGGCGCCCAGATGGCCTCTTTGCTGGTGCCCTTTATCAGTACCGAAGCCCCCTATGACGAAGTAAAAGAAGTCATTGAAAGCATTTGGGATTGGTGGATGGAAGAAGGCAAAAACCGCGAACGTCTTGGTGAAACCTTGAAGCGTCTCTCCTTCCAGAAGCTGCTTGAAGTTACCAACATCGCTCCGCAGGCCGTTCATGTTCAGGAACCGCGCCACAACCCCTACATCTTCTTCAAGGAAGAAGACGTACCGGGCGGCTGGGATCGTGACATTGATGCATACCGCAAGAGACACGCAAGATAAGAGGGGTAAATATCATGGCATTTATTTCTTCCGGGTACAATCCCGAAAAACCGATGGCTGGCCGTATAACTGATATAGGCCCCCGCAAATATGATGAATTCTATCCGCCGGTCATTGCCAAAAACAAAGGCAAATGGCTTTATCATGAAATAGTCGAGCCCGGCGTGCTTATGCACGTTGCCGAAGGCGGCGACACCGTTTACACCGTGCGTTGCGGCACCGCGCGCCTTATGTCCATTACCCACATTCGCGAAATGTGTGATATTGCCGACAAACACTGCAGCGGCCACCTGCGCTTCACCACCCGTAACAACGTTGAATTTATGGTGGAAACCGAAGCCCAGATGAAAGCCCTGAAGGCCGACCTGGACAGCCGCAAATTCAAGGGCGGTTCCTACAAGTTCCCGGTGGGCGGCACTGGCGCCGGCATAAGCAACCCGGTACACACCCAGGGTTGGGTACACTGCCACACCCCGGCTACCGACGCCTCCGGCCCGGTGAAGTGCGTAATGGATGAACTGTTTGAATACTTCAACAGCCACAAACTGCCCGCCCCGGTGCGCGTGTCCCTGGCTTGCTGCATTAACATGTGCGGCGCCGTGCACTGCTCCGACATAGGCATTGTGGGTATTCACAGAAAGCCCCCGATGATAGACAACAACTGGGTTGACCAGCTTTGCGAAATTCCGCTGGCTGTTGCCGCCTGCCCCACCGCTGCTGTGCGTCCCACAAAGATTGACACCGCCGACGGCAAAAAAATAAACACCGTGGCCATTAAAAATGACCGCTGCATGTACTGCGGCAACTGTTACACCATGTGCCCGGCCCTGCCCATCTCTGATGGTGAAGGTGACGGTACGCTCATCATGGTTGGCGGCAAGGTTTCCAACCGCATCAGCATGCCCAAGTTCTCCAAGGTTGTTGTGGCTTACATTAAAAACGAGCCGCCGCGTTGGACAACCCTTACCAAGACAATCAAACACATTGTCGAAGTATATTCCGCCAATGCCCGTAAATACGAGCGCCTTGGCGAATGGGCTGAACGCATCGGCTGGGAACGCTTCTTCTCCCTTACCGGGCTGGAGTTCACCCACCACCTGATTGACGACTTCCGTGACCCGGCGTACTACACCTGGCGCCAGAGCACCCAGTTCAAGTTCTAGTTTCTTCAGCCCCGGGCGCAATGTGCGCCCGGGGCTGGCACAAATTAACGTGGCTTGCCCCACGGCCTGCATAGCGGGTTAAACCCTGCTGCTACCAGATGGGCAGGCAACACCCCTGTATTGCAGGGCAAAGGCGGGCCTTTGTTATTTTGGCCCCCAAAAGGAAGTAGTTATGGATGCTGAACATCAAAAAGTAGTCGATTTTCTGAAAAGCAAAACCGGCAAAAGCAAGTTTTACTTCAATGACTTTCTTGAACTGTTCCCGGACAAAGGCCCGCGTGATGTGAAAAAAGTGCTCACCGCCATGGTGAACACTGAAATTCTTGAATTCTGGTCCTCCGGCAGCACCACCATGTACGGCCTGAAAGGTGCCGGCAAGCACGCCGAAGAATAGGCCACAGCTGTCCATAAAAAAATCCCGTTGCTCCATTGGAACAACGGGATTTTTTTTGTCCTTTTACAAAGGGCTGTTATGCACCGGTCTCGTCCAGAGGCAACGCCGCGCTGCCCAGGCGCAGGTGGCGCACGCCGTCCGGCCAGTTTTGGGGGCGCTCTTCCGGGGGTACGCATTCTGTGTACCAGGCGGCAAGGCTGGCCGGGGTTGCGTCTTTTACCCGCAAGGCAGCAAACCGCTTCATAAGGTGCGGCAAGTTAGCCGCGTGGGGCAGCAGTTCCAGCAGCCCGGCCGGGTGTGGTTCATCATCAATGTACTGGCAAAAGGGCATGAATACGGAACCAAGTTCCACCCGCCCGGCTGACAGGGGCGGGATATTTGCGGGCGGCACGTCCAAGGGCGGCAAATCCTGAGGCGGCGGATTTTTTAAACGCGAACCCGGCAGCGGGGTTGCGGACGGCATATTTACGAACGGCGTGTTTGCGGAAAGCGGCTTTGCGGGCGCTTCGGCCATGCCGCTATCCATGCCGCCACGCTTCGTGCCGTTGCCATGTTCCGTGCCGAAGCAGTCATGCAGCCTGCCCAGCATGGCGGGAAGGTAGTCAACCATGTAGATGCCGCCCTGAAAAGCCAGGCCATGCGCCAGCAATACCAGATAGGAACAAAACAGGCCGGGCCGCAGGCTGCCGTTGCGCAGCCCTTCAAGCAGGGCGGCGCTTTCCATGGGAAATTCCCTGTTCCCGCCATGCAGGGAATGCAGGGTGGAATCTTTGGGCAGCAGGGCATGGCGGCGGCCTTTGGCGTCTATATGCCAAAAAAAGGCTGTACCGCCGCCCTTGACCTCTGAATCTTCCGCCAGACGCGCCGCTTCCGGGTTCCAGCAACCGGGAATGCCGCACAGGGCGCGGTACACGGCCCGGCGCGTTTCCGGGCGGCACAGGATATGCCAAAACAGGGAGCCTGGTCTTTCAAGTTCCCGGCACAAAAGTTCACCCGCCACGTCCTCAAGGTCAAGGAAGACCAGGGGCGGGGCCTGTTCACCCAGGCAGGCGCGCCACAGTGAGGCGTTTATCAGGCTGGCCTGGTCTGAAAAACGCGCGCAATTCAGCACCGCGTCCGTTTCAATATGTTCCCGCACTATTTGGGCGGCCGCCGCGAATTCATGGGGCCGCAAATCCAGTTTGGCCCAGTTGCGCAAGGCGGCGCGGCAATGTTCACGGGTCAGGGCCGGGGCGGATCCAACGCACACGTCAGAAAAAGCCGCCGGGAAAAGCG
>JAVBMP010000076.1:0-6061 GCA_031552315.1 Desulfovibrionaceae bacterium
GTGAACCATGTTGTGCAAGTTATGTCACATTATGATATAAGCTCTTCAATAGAACATATCCCAAATGAGTATTCCAAAGAAAAAGTTGAAGAAGCAAAAAAGCTGGTGTTGGCTGCGCTTGCAGATGAAAAAATGGATGAATACCCCCCTAAGTTAGTGTTGGCGTTTAACTCAACAAGCAAGAATGTTGATATTATTGCCATTCACGCCACAGTTCCTGACCCGAAAAAAAAATATGGCACATACCCTTCTGAGGCTGAAGGTTCATACAGCACCAAAAGGCGGCCCAATGAAAGATCTTACTACATACAACACGGTAAAATAATAGCGGTAAAATAATACAAGTGAAGGACGCTTAACCAAATTGAGAGAGGATTACTGTGCGAGTTCCGTGTGGAGGGAGTATATTCAAGCACATATAACATTCGCGCGGGACTACGAAACATGGGCGCAACGCAGTATACGCAACCTTCAACCGGAACACCGGAAGGCAGAAGAATGTCAGAGACAACACCGGGCGCGCTGCAAAGCATATGGCCCATAATGGAAGAGGCATTCCCACCGGAGGAACGCCGAACCCTTACGCAACAGCTTGAAATTATTGCCGACCAGCGTTACCGCATGGACTTTTTGTATGAAGACGCCGCCCTGGCCGGGTTTATTGGCTACTGGCTGCTTGACGAATTTATCTTCATCGAACATTTGGCTGTTGATGCGAAAATGCGCGGCAAAGGCACCGGAAGCAAGGCGGTGAAAAATATTCTGAGCTTGGGGAAGCCGGTTGTACTCGAGGTGGAAGTTCCACCTTCTATGAAGGGCGTGGAGATTCCGCCTTCTATGAAAGGCGCGGAAGCTACGCCGGCTATGAAAGGCTTGGAAATTCCGCCGCGCAAAAGCGCGGAAGCGCCCTGGCCAACAGAAACGTCCACAGCGGAAACAAGCGTTGAAACGCGCCGGATACGCATGTATGAACGGCTTGGCTTTGTTGTGCAGCCCTACAGCTATCAACACCCCGCCTATGACGGATCCGGCAAATTCATACCCATGCTTATAATGGTTCACGGTAAAAATGCGCTGTCGGAACAGGATTTCATGCGCCTTAAGCGCATTATTTACCGTGATGTGTACGGCGTTACGCCATAGGGATGCGGCACAGGGAACGCGCGGACAGGCCAGGCTTGTGACACTGCCCAAGGCCTTTCTTTAAGGCAACCTTTCCCCTGGCTCGTCAGGTGAGCTGCCGATCAGGGGGCGGGTGGCTTCCGCCTCCGCATTTCCCTGGGCGTTTGGTGAAGGTTTTGCGCAGGCGGCGGCGAACATGACCAGGCCAAGAATGATGCTTATGCGCAGCACGCGGGATAATTTTTTCATGAGCTTTGCCCCCTTTGGTTTGGAATATACACTTTGCCGGATCATAGCACGCCCCACGTTTTGCCGCAAGGTTTTGCCGAATAAAACGTGCCGCGTTATGAAAATACCGCGCGCAAAAATTGGGCCCAGCGCATTTTGCCAATTAAATTATCTATTCGGATGAAATGCTCTGGCGTTGTGAAGCGAAGCGCAACAACGTCCTCACATTCATTGCCGGCTTGAGGCAAGGCGTAAAGTTTTACGGAAATGTTGACAAAAATAATCTTATTGCGCCTTCTCCGTGTATATATTATTTAAACTTGTACAAAAAGGAGATGGCGCATGACAAATGACACCCGTCCACAAGCCGCGAACCCGGCCCCGTTGGGGCTGGCCGGGTTCGCAATGACTACCATTTTGCTCAACATTCACAACGCCGGTTTTTATGAACTTAACGTGATGATTATGGCAATGGGCGTATTTTATGGCGGCATTGCCCAGATTATTGCGGGCATTATGGAATACAGGCAGGGCAACACCTTTGGCACGCTGGCCTTTACATCTTACGGTTCCTTTTGGCTTACCCTGGTTTTTATCTGGGTTATGCCAAAGCTTGGCCTGCCCGCTGCCGACCCCTTTTCCATGGGTTGTTATCTGGGCATGTGGGGCCTTTTTACCCTTGCGCTTTTTTGCGGCACGCTAAAAGGAAAAACCATTGGCAAGCTGGTGTTCGGTTCTCTGGTCATTTTATTCTTTTTACTTGCGGCGGCCAACTTTACCGGCAGCCACACCCTGCATACCCTTGCCGGGTTTGAAGGCATTCTTTGCGGCGGCTTTGCCTTCTATGAAGCGGCGGCTCTGGTGATTAATGAAAAAAGCGGCCGGCAGGTCTTGCCCCTGTAACCACTGACAATAAACGGTAGCGGCCCCTTTCCCCCGGAAACAAATAGCTTCCGGGGTGAAAGGGGCCGCTTTATTCAGGCGTCATTCAGCCTTTATTCAGCTTTATTCAAGCTTTTCAAGACCTTATTCGGTCAGGAGCTTGCCCATAAACTCACGCAGAACATCCCACAATTGCTGGGCTTCCTTGGGGTTTTTGTCTATAAGGTTGTTCAGCTGGAAGCGGTCATTCTTGCGGCTGTACAGTTCGTCACGATCCGGGCACTTGGCTTCACTGCCCGGGGTGCAGGTCCATTGTTCTTCACCGTCTACGGAAGCGCCGGCCTTCATGGCCTTTTCTTCATCGCTCATGGTTACGGCAATGCTGCTTTTGTAGCCAGTGCCCTTCACAGCCTTCATCATGTCGCTGCCAAAATCGCTGGTGTATTCCGCAATGGTGCCGTGGGTGTTTTTGCCCAGCCAGTGAACGTACGACCATTCTTCGGTAATAATTGACCAGGAGAAACGGTAGTAACCGGCAATGGCAAAATCGCGCACCTTTTTCACTTCACCACGGCAGATGGGCAGCAGGCTTTTGCCCTGGTGGAAGTCACGCACGCCAAGGCCAAGCCAGTCACAAATGGTGGGGGCCACGTCGCAAGACTGGGCAAAGGCGCTGGTGCGGCCCGGTTTGATGCCCGGGGCCTTGATCATCATAATGCCGTGCACCAGTTCTTCATACGGCCAGGGGCGGCACTTGCGCATAATGCCGTGGCCGTGTTCGCCGTTGCCCATGGGTTCACCGTGGTCGTTGACCAGCATGAACAGGGTGTCTTTTTCCAGGCCCAGGCGCTTGGCGTTATCCATAAAGTAGCCCAGCCACTTGTCGCACACGGTTATTTTTTCCGCGTACAGCATACGGATGTGGTGCAGTTCCTCTTCAGTGTAAACGCCTTCAACCGGGCCAATGGCGGGCAGGAACTGGTCTTTGCCCTTGTAGCCCTTGTTATAGGGGCATTCCATTTCCGGGTCGTACACGGACGGGCTGTCCCACGGTTCATGTGGGTCAAAGTTGTCTATGAACAGGAAGAAGGGCTTGTTCTGGTCGCGGTTTTCCAGGTAGCACACCGCGTTTTTCATAACGTGGGCCACGTTCTGGTCTTCATCGGTCTTCCAGTACTGGCGGTGCTTCAGGTAGTCGGCCGTTTCATGCAGCAGGGCTTCAATGGAGCCTTTGCCCTGAATTCTGTCCATGTCGCGGATAACGTGGTCTTCATGATAATCTTCTGGCTTGCAGTGAATAAGGTCGTCCTGGCGGTAGAAGTAGTGGTCGGCTTCATGCCCGTGATGGAACCATACTTTATCAAAACCGCGGGTATAGCCGAACTTGGGCAAGCGGTACATGGGGCAGTCAAAAATAATGGCGGTGTCAATGTTGGAACCCCAGCACAGGTCGGCAATGGTGGTATCTTCCATGGTAATGGCGCACCAGCCGGCAACAGGCAGAGTATAGCGGCCGGTGTGCATGGCGCGGCGGCAGGGCACGGTGGGCACGCCTTCAATATAGCAGTTGTCAAACACCATACTTTCACGCGCAAAGCGGTCAAAGTTGGGGGTTTTTATCCAGGTGTTGCCGTTGCAGGCAAGGTAGTTGTATTGCAGGCTGTCAAACATCATAACAATGGCATTTTTTACCGGTGGATACATAGCATCTCCATAGTTTTGGGTTGTGGCCATAATGGCGCATTCTCGACTGGGTTTCGCAAAGCAAATAGTATGCCAGTGAATAAAATCACATGCGGATTTGTTAAAACAATGAGTTAGCAAGCGGCGGGGTTCAGCGGGCTTGCAAAGCATATTCTTTTATGGCATTCAATATGCTGTTTAAGCATTTTTAATGCGGAAGGAGCACATGAATGGCTGAAGACGGCAGGAAAAAGAATATATGCTTCAGCGTGGTGGCGGCGGGTTATGAAGCGGTGTACGGCACCGGCAATGTGCACATTTGGCGGCCCACCCTTGACCTTTGCCGGGTAAGGGAAATCCCGATTGACGAATTATATTTGCTGGTGCCCGGCAACTGGGAATACCTTATGCCGGATTTGCAGCGCGACATCATTGCGGTATCGCCGCATACCAAAATAGAAGTGCTGTCTATTGAAGACATGCAGATAATAGATTTTGCCCACCAGTACAGTTTTTTTTCCAAAGTTTTCAAAAAGCATATTGTGGATGCCCCGGATCGGAAATATTATATAAATTTGCCGCCGGGCCGGGGGCATTTTTTATATTTCTGTATTCTAAGCATCATTTACACATCCGGCCTGCCGCTGGAATTTTTCTTTGTTTTCCCGGACGGCCAGTATTTTGTGGGCAACCCGGACCATGATTCCTGGCTGGCCCTGGCCCGCAGTTTTGATGTGGGGCAGGTAAGCGGCGGGGCGCTTAACCGTGAGATAGAGGTTAAAAACAGGCAGTTCAAAAATTTGCTGGAGCGGGTGGAGCAGGTGGCCAGGGTTTCATCCGCCCCGCTTTTGTTCAGCGGGGAAAGCGGCACCGGCAAATCGCAACTGGCGCGTTCCATTTACCAGCTTAAAAAGGAAAGCGCCGGGCTGGAAGGCCCGCTGGTTGAAGTAAGCTGCGCCGCCCTGCGGGGGGACAGCGCCCTTTCCGCCCTGTTCGGGCACGTAAAAGGGGCCTACACCAATGCCGTGCAATCCCGGCGCGGCCTGTTGCTTCAGGCCCACCGGGGGGTGTTGTTCCTTGATGAAATAGGCGAGATGGATCTGGATTCTCAGGCCCTGCTGGTAAAGGCCCTGGAAGAAAAGACTTTTTTGCCGGTGGGGGCGGATGTGCCGGTTTACAGCGACTTCCAGCTTATTTGCGGCACAAACCGTTCTCTTGCGGCGGAGGTGGCCCAGGGGGGCTTCCGTTCAGACCTTTTCGCGCGGATAAATTTATGGAACTTTGAGCTGCCGCCCCTGCGCGAGCGCGCGGAAGATATTGAGGCCAACCTGGATTTTGAAATTAAGCGCTTACGAAGCGAGCTGAAACGTAAGGTGGAATTTCACCCGGATGCGCGTGAGGCCTTTCTGGAATTCGCCACCTCGCCGCAAGCCTTGTGGCTGGGCAATTTTCGCGATTTTTCCTCCGCCATTACCCGCATGGGCACCCTGGCCCCCAAGGGAATTATCGGCATGGGCGCGGTGCGGAAGGAAAAGGAATACTTGCTGCGCATGTGGGAAGAGGCCGCCCCGGTGACGGATGTTGCCGCTTTGCCCACCACCTTGACGGGGCTTGCCGCGTTGCCTGCCGCCCCGGCGGGTTCGGCGGCGTTTACCGCCGCCCCGAAGGCGGCCCCGCCAACTGTTTTGCCCGCCGCCCCGCCTGCCGCCCCGAATGCTCCCGGCGCTTTTGAAACGCCGGTTTTCCCGCTGTTGGGGAGTTTGGCCGCTTCCGGCCGTATTCCGGCGGAAATTTTGGAACAGGACTACTTTACAAACGCGCAACTTGAAGGGGTGCTTAAAATTTGCCTGCAAAGCCCAAGTCTGCAGGCGGCCGGGCCGCGCGTTTACGGGGCGGGCAACAGTCCGGCCCGGCAGGGAAACCGCCTTTCCAAGTACCTTACCGGACACGGGATAAGCTGGCGGCGTTTGAAGGGGTGAGACCATTGCCGGTAGATGCAAAATAAAGCCCCCGGCGGACGCGCGTCCGCCGGGGGCTTTATTTCATGCCGCGTGTATGCTTGCGCGCGGCGCTATTCTTACTAGCAGGTTCTCAGGTAGCCGATGAATTCGCGCAGGTCGTCCCACAGCTTCTTGGCAACGTCTTT
>JAVBMP010000052.1:0-15076 GCA_031552315.1 Desulfovibrionaceae bacterium
TAGGCGTCTTGCACTTCCGGGTTGTTAAGCAGGGCCTCGGCGCTGTCTTCCATTGCCACGCGGCCCAGTTCCAGCACATAACCGCGCCCGGCCAACTTCAGGGCGGCGCGGGCGTTTTGTTCCACCAGCAGAATGGTTACCCCGGCTTTATTTATGTTGCGTATGGCTTCAAAAATGGAACGCACCAAAATGGGGGCCAGGCCCAAAGAAGGTTCATCCAGCAATAAAAGGCGCGGGCTGCCCATAAGGGCGCGGCCTATGGCCAGCATTTGCTGTTCCCCGCCGGAAAGCGTGCCCGCAAGCTGGTCTTTGCGTTCATCCAGCCGGGGGAAAAGGCCAAAAATCCATTCCAGCACCCGGCCGCTTTTGGCCTTGTCTTTGCTGGTGAAGGCGCCAAGCTGCAAATTTTCCAGCACGCTCATCACGCCAAAAACCCGCCGCCCTTCCGGCGAATGGGTAATGCCGGCCCGCACAATTTCATGGCTGGGCATGGTGTGCAGGGGCTTGCCCTGAAAGTATATGCCGCCGGAAGCGGGCCGCAAAAGGCCGCTTATGGAAACAAGAGTGGTTGTTTTGCCCGCGCCGTTGGCCCCAAGCAAGGTGACAATTTCCCCTTCTTCCACATGAATGTTCACGCCGCGCAGGGCTTCAACATTGCCGTAGTTGACGTGCAGGTCTTTCAGTTCAAGATACATTTATTTTTTTGCCTCCGGCGGGCAAAGGGGGTGCCCCCCTTTGCAAACCCCGACAAGTTTACTAATTAACGTCCGGATAATTCATGGTCATGGCCCGGTCAGGCAATAGCCTAATCTTCAGCGCCCAGATACGCCTCTATAACCAACGGGTTCTTTTTGATTTCTTCCGGCACGCCTTCCGCTATGACCGCGCCGTATTCCAGCACCACAAGCTTTTCACACACCTGCATGACCAGGTTCATGTCGTGCTCTATAAGCAGTATGCTTATGCCGCGCTTGCGTATTTCATAAACAAGCTTGACAAGTTCAAGCGTTTCCTGGTCATTCATGCCGCCGGCCGGCTCATCAAGAATAATCAGGCGCGGGTTGCTTGCCAGGGCGCGGGCAATTTCCAAAAGGCGCTGGTTGCCGTAGGAAAGGTTTTTGGCGTAATTGTCATATTGTTCCGCCAGGCCTACAAAATGCAGCTCTCCCATGGCCCGTTCCAGGGCTTTGGCTTCTTCTCGCCGCTGCTTCGGGGTGTGGAACATGGAAGGCAACAGGCCGGATTTCATGCGGCAGTGGCAGCCCGCCAGCACATTTTCCAACACCGTCATTTCTTGAAACAGCCGTATGGTCTGAAATGTGCGGGCAATGCCCAGGCTGACAATTTTATGCGGGGCCCAGCCGGTAATGTTTTGCCCGGCAAAGGTTATGCTGCCGGAATTGGGCCGGTAGTTGCCGGTAATAAGGTTGAATACCGTGGTTTTGCCCGCCCCGTTCGGCCCTATTACCCCCACAATGCTCCCTTCCCGCACCTGAAAGGAAACGGCGGAAACCGCAAGCAGGCCGCCAAAGGCCAGGGTAAGGCTGTCAAGCTCCAGCAACGCCCGCCCGTCTGGGTGGGCAAGCGCGGAACCGGCTGCCGGGCTGCCCGCGGGATTGCCTGGGGAATTATTCTGGGAATTATTCTGGGGTTGGCTCACAGGTTGCCCCCCTGCCCTTCAGACGGCTTTTTCAAAAACTTCGCCACGTTGTAATGGCGTTTGCCGGGCGGAATAATGCCCTGCGGGCGAAAAATCATCATCGCCACAATGGCCAGCCCGAAAAAGAGCATGCGCGCGCTGGCCAGGTCACGGAAAAATTCCGGCAGGCCAACAATCAAAAAGGCCCCCAAAATCATGCCCCAGGTACTTCCGGCCCCGCCCAAAATCACAATGGCGAACAGCAGGACAGATTCGCTGAAGGTAAAAGACTGCGGTGAAATGGTGCCCAGGTTGGACGCGAACAGCGTGCCTGTCATACCGGCCCAGCAGGCCCCCAGCACAAAGGCCGCCAGTTTGTAGTGGTCTGTGTTTATGCCGCTGCCCTGCGCCGCCAGTTCGTCATGTTTTATGTAGTTGAGGGCGCGGCCAAAGCGGGAATTGCGCAGCAAATGGAAAAGCAGCATGCTTACCAGGCAAAAACCCCAGATTAAAAGGAAGAATTGCCGGGGGGTGCGTATGCGCGCGCCCATTATGGTGGGGCGGGCAATGTTGAAAATGCCGTTGGCCCCGCCGGTTATGCCGAAAATGTTGTTGGTAAGGGCAATGCGCACAATTTCCACAATGCCTATGGTGACCATAAGCAGGTAGTCGCCGCGCAGGTGAATGATGGGCCGGGCCACCACCAGCGCGAAAAGCGCGGCCAACAGACCGGCCAGGGGCATTGTCCACAGCACGGGCAAATGCTGCAAGCCAAGGGACGCCAGCCAGGGGCCTACAAGGGGCAAAGATTCCGCCGGCAGGGTGTTCAAAATGGCTGTGGTGTACGCGCCAATGGCGTAAAAGGCCGCGTGCCCCATTTGGAAAAGCCCGGTGTGCCCCAAAATTATATTCAAAGAAAGGGCCAGCACGGCGTAAAGGCCAACATCGTTCAAAAGGCGCAGCCAGTAAGCGTCAAGCCCAACCCAGGCCAGGGCCAGCAGGGCCATAAAACCCAAAGGAGCGGCCCCGGCAAAGGGCAGCCTGAAACTTTTGGCGGAACTGTCGAGGGCTGGCCGGGCAATCATATTTTGTCCGCCACCCTTTCACCCAGTATGCCGGTAGGGCGAAATACCAGAATGAGAATAAGCACAAAGAAGGCGATGGCGTCTTTCCAGGCAATGGATATGTAGGCCGCGCCCATGGCTTCCACCACGCCAAGCAAAAGCCCGCCCAGCATGGCCCCGGGTATGTTGCCTATGCCGCCTATTATGGCGGCGGTAAAGGCCTTTAGCCCGTACAGCATGCCCATGTCATATTTTATTTGCCCGTAATAAAGGCCAACCAGCAGGCCGGCCGCGCCGCCAAGGGCCGGGCCTATAATAAAAACCAGCGAAATAATTCTGTTTACATCAATGCCCATAAGGCGGGCCGCGTTCTGGTCAATGGCAACGGCCCGAATGGCCGCCCCGGTGCGGGTTTTGTTTATAAACCAGTAAAGGGCCAGCATAAGGGCCAGGGAAATGCCGAACATAATCAGGCGCATGGCCGGTATTTCCATACCAAACACCTGTAGGGCCATGCCCAGGCGCAGCCCTTCCGGGTACACCTGATAGCTGGAACCGTAAACCAGCATAAGGGCGTTTTGGAAAAAAATGGAGGCCCCAAGGGCGGATACCACGGCGGCCAGGCGGTTTGAATTGCGCAAGGGGCGGTAGGCCACCCTTTCAAGCGCCATACCGGCAAAGGCCACCAGGCCCATGACCATAAGCACCAGAAGGGCAATGGCGATGGCCCCGTTCACATTGCCGCCAAACCCGAATGAAACTATCAGGGTAAGGCCAAGGTAGGCCCCAAGGCTGAACAGGTCGCCATGCGCAAAGTTGATAAGCTTCAACACCCCATAGACCATGGTGTAACCCAGGGCTATAAGGGCGTAAATTCCGCCAACGGCCAGGCCGTTGGTAAGCTGCTGAAAAAATGTTTCCATAAAAAAACAAAAATTCTCCGGCGGGCCGCTTCACAAGCAGCCCGCCGAAAGTTCAAAGGTTTAACAACAATTACTTTTGCAGAACAAAATTGCCTTCAGCGTCAACCCGGTACAGGCGGTAAAGGTCGCCCTTGCGGTCACCCTTGGCGTCAAAGGCGATGCTGCCGGTAAGGCCTTCATAATTTTTCAGGTCATTGTGCAAAAAGTCGGCAATGGCCTGGGGCTTGCTGCCCTTGGCCTTGACCGCTTCCACCAGCACGTTGAAGGCGTCCCCGGCGGCCACAGACCAGATGGAGCTGGGCATTTTATTGAATTTGGCCTTGTAGGCCGCGATAAAGCTTTTGGCGCGGGGGGAATCAAGGTCGCCGGGCATGGCGGGAGAAATAAAATAATACCCTTCAGCCGCGCCCTTGCCGGCTATCTTGACCAGGTCGGAATTGTTGGTGGCGTCGCCGCCCAGCATGGGCACGCTCCACTTCATTTCCTTCATCTGGCGCAGCAGCATGCCGGCTTCCGGGTAATAGCCGGTAAAGGCTATAATTTCCGGGTTCACTTCCTTCAATTTGGTCAGAATGGCGGTGTAATCGCGTTCATTGGCCTGCAGGGCGTCAAAAAACACCACGTTGACGGTGGATCCTTTCACCCCGGCCTGAATTTCATCGGCCAGGCCCTTGGCGTAGGAAGAATTGTCATGCAGAATGGCAACCTTTTTGAAGCCAAGCTTGTTGATGGCCTGCACAGCCACGCGGCCCTGTTCATCATCGCGCGGGCAGGTGCGGAAAAAGAGTTGCAGGCCCTTGCTTGTAAGGCGCACGGCGGTTGAACCGGTGGCTATCTGCACAATTTCCGCGTCATCATAAATGTTCTGGCTGGCCTCTGTAACAGCGGAACCATAGGTGCCAATGACCGCGCATACGCCGGAGGAAGAAAGGCGCTGGGCCGCAAGGGCCGCCGTGCGCGGGTCGCCGCCATCGTCTTGCACCACTATTTCAACCTTGTTGCCGTTGATGCCCCCGGCCTTGTTCACTTCATCCGCCAGCAATTCCACGATATTGCGCATGTCTTCGCCTTCACTGGAATAGGAACCGGTAAGCGGGGCCATAAGGCCTATTTTCACAGTTTCAGCGAAGGCCGGGGCGCAAAACCCCAACAACAGGACAAACGCCGAAGTGGACAAAATATGCGACAACTTTTTCATGCAAGCCTCCGTAGCTGCGTTTTGACTTCCTGAAAGCGGCCTGACCGCGCGGCCCGTCAGCCTTTTGCAAAGGCGGCGAAATATTCACCAGCCGCTAAACGGACTTCACGGAACGCGGGTAATAATGAATTAATTTTTCATAAATAGCAACTGTAATTCGCCTGCCCGCAAAAAAGCCGGGCAAATTCCTTGCAAGCGGTTGCGCCTGGCTCTATGGGGGCCATTGCGCAATGGCCTTATTTGCAGGCGTCCAGCATGCGTTCAAGGGCCAGCCGGGCCGGTTCCGCCTCATTTTCAGCAACCGTGGTCAGGGTTGGCAGGGCGGCAAGCGGCAAGCGCCCGGCTTCACATTCCACAATGCTTTCCAGGCAGGCCAGCAGGTTGGCCTCTGTGGTTTTGCACATATCCACGCAGGAACTGACCTTAAGCGGCACAACAGTCACCCGGCCCCTGTTCTGTTGGGCCAGCCTGTGCACCAAATTCACTTCCGTGCCCACCACAATTGTGCTGCCCGCCGGGGCTTCCTGCACGTATTTGATGATGTAGGAAGTGGAACCCGCGCCATCACTGGCCCCGACAACCTCTGCCGGGCTTTCCGGGTGCACAATGACCTTTGCGCCGGGGTAGGCGGCGCGGGCGGCGCTGACATGGTCTGGCGTGAAGGCCTCATGTATGGGGCAAAAGCCGGGCCACAACAGCAGTTTGGCGCTTTTGGCCGCTTCCATGTCAAGGGAATCACCCATGCGGCGGATATCAATAACTTTACGGGAAGCTTGCGGAAGGCCAAGCTGGTCGGCCACGTTGTCGCCCAAATTGCGGTCCGGCACAAAAAGCACCCGTTCAGAACGTTCAAAGGCCCATTCCATCATGCGGCGGGCATTGGCGGACGTGCACACCGCGCCCCCGGCCTTGCCCACCACGGCCTTCACGGCAACGGAAGAATTGACGTAGGTAAGCGGCAGCGCGGGCAAACCGGCATCCGCCAGCTTTTTCAGCACCGCCGCAAGGGTTTGCGCCTTGGACATTTGCGCCATGGCGCAGTCCGACCCCGGTTCCGGCAAGTAGACCTTTTGCCCCTGCCGGGCCAGAATGGCGGCGGATTCTGCCATAAAAAACACCCCGCAAAACACAATATGTTCAGATTCCAGCGCCGCCACCTTGCGGGCCAGCTCCAGCGAATCGCCAATAACTTCCAGGTGTTGGGCAACCGCGTCCGTTTGGTAGTGGTGCCCCACAATGGAAAGGCGCGGCCCAAAAGAGGCCCGAACTTCTTTTATACGGGCGGTTACAGAAGGACTGGCAACCGGAACGGGCATTCCGGCAAAGGGGTTGCCAGGGGAATATTGGTCATTCATTGTGAATATTCCTTTTGTTTTGACGGGTTGCTAAAAATTACGCGCCAATTACTTTTTTTCACCCAGCAGGCGTTCAAACGCGGCAAATTCTTCATCCGGCATGGTGAAGGAATGTTCCGGGGCGGGGAACTGGCCTTCAAGCACGGCTGCGTGGTAATCTTGCGCCGCTTTTTGCACCATGGGGCCAAGTTCCGCGAAGCGGCGCACAAAGCGCGGGGTGAAGCAGCTGTAAAGGCCCAGCATGTCGTGCGCCACCAGCACCTGGCCATCACAATGCGGGCCGGCCCCTATGCCTATGGTGGGTATGGCGAGGGCGGCGGTAATTTTTTGCGCCAGCGGGGCGGGAATGGCTTCCAGCACCAGGGCGAAGCAACCGGCTTCTTGCAGGGCAAGGGCGTCTTCATACAGGGTCAGGGCCGTGGCCGCGCTTTTGCCCTGCACCTTGAAGCCGCCCAGCACGGCGGAACGCTGCGGGGTAAGGCCTATGTGCCCCATTACGGGAATGCCCGCTTCCACCATGGCTTTTACCTGCGGCGCGACATTGCGCCCGCCTTCAAGCTTTACCGCGCGCACGCCGCTTTCCTGAAACACCCTGGCCGCGGTGAGCAGGGCCGCTTCCACGCCGGTTTCATAGGTCATGAAGGGCAGGTCGGCTATAATCATGGCCTGCTGCACGCCGCGTTTCACAGCCCGGCAGTGGTGAATCATTTCATCCAGCGTGACGGAAAGGGTATCTTCCCGCCCCAGCATGACCATGCCAAGGGAATCTCCAACCAGAATCATGTCCAGGCCGGCCTGGTCAAACAGGGCGGCTGTGCAATAATCGTAAGCCGTAAGCATGCTTAGGCGACGCTGCCCCTTGCTGTTTTTGATTTGCAGGGCGGTGACCGGGGCCTTGCCCTTGCCTTCCGCTGTGGTGTGAACGCTCATATTGTTCTCCGGGTTCAAAAGCTTTACGGGGATTTTCCGGGAATTTTCAACTGCCCCACCTTAGCCGCATATGCTGTCCCTGTCCAGCATTTGCAAGGGGCGAGAATTTAAGGGCAAGAAATTAAGGGGCAAAAAATTAAGGGGCAAAAAATTAAGGGGCAGGAAATTTGCGATACCCCCGGAACGGTTCATCGGGCTGCCGTTCCGGGGGTAAAATTTCAAGCGTTCTGGGTAAAATCTCAAGCGTTCAATGGGCGCAAAGCGCGCGGCATCAGATAAACACCACCGGCTTTACCACATCCTTTGACTTGTCGTGCATCAGTTCAAGGGCTTCCGGCAGTTTGTCCAGCCCGTGCAGACGGTGGGAAACCAGCTTTGACGGGTCCATACGTTTGGCGCGCACCACGTTGATCAGCCGTTCCATGCGCAGGCGGCCGCCGGGGCACAGGCCGGAATGGATGAACTTGTGGCCCATGCCGTTGCCCCAGTCCAACAGGGGCAGGCGCAGGTTTTTGTCTTCGCCGTAGTAGTTGACGTTGCCGATAACGCCGCCGGGTTTCAGCATTTGAATGGCCTGGGGCAGCACGTCTGACGGGCCGCCCGCGATAATCACATGATCCACCCCCTTGCCGTGGGTGGCGTCAAGCACCTGCTTCACTATGTCGCCGTTTTTGTAGTTCACGATGTCGGTAGCGCCATAGCCGATTGCCAGGTCAATGCATTTTTGGCGGCTGCCCACGGCGAAAATACGCCCCGCGCCGCGCAATTCCGCCCCGGCAACGCCCATAAGGCCAACCGGGCCAATGCCTATAACCGCCACGGTAGCGCCAATTTGCACATTGGCAAGTTCCGCGCCATGGAAGCCGGTGGTCATCATGTCCGGCATCATGATGGCCTGATCAAGGGGAACGTCGTCCGGCAGGAAGGCCAGGTTCATGTCCGCGTCATTCACATGGAAATATTCCGCGAACACGCCGTCTTTGATGTTGGAAAATTTCCAGCCCGTAAGCATGCCTTCGGAATGCTGGGCCGGCACCCCGGCCTGCACAGCCACGGAACGCCATTCCGGGGTAATTGCCGGAACAACCACGCGCTGACCGGGTTTAAAATCTCTTACTTCCTTGCCTACTTCAACAATTTCGCCAACAGCTTCATGTCCAAGGATCATCTCGGATCTTTCACCGATAGCCCCCTCATAAACGGTATGAATGTCCGAGGTGCAGGGGGCAAGGGCCAGCGGACGCACAATGGCGTCAAAGGGGCCCGGCTCCGGTTTGGGTTTTTCTATCCAGCCAACCTGACCAATCTTGCGCATTGCAAAACCTTTCATGAGGAAACTCCTTTTCGGACAAAAGTCCGAGCTGAATGGTTAAGGCCTGAATGAAAGAGGCCACTGCCCACTGCGCAACGGACTCTTTTAAGGCTTATATCCTGTATAGTATGTTGCGCAAAAAAAGACAATAATGTGATTTTAAGAACATGAACAGGCAGGCATAACGCAAGAGCGCGGGAAAAAATAGTTTTCCCCGCGCTCTTGCATTATTTAAAAAAAGAAAAAAATTTATTTGAGACCATTGCACAATGAGATTTTTTGTTCTTTTACAAGGAGTGCAAGGTCCGTGCGGAGGGAGTATATTCAAACATATATGACCTTCGCGCGGGACTACGGAACATGGGCACGACGCAGTAAAAGGGCAAAAAGGCCATTGTGCAATGGCCTCATTTGCTGATTATAACCACAGCGGCGGCGTTACCCCGGCTGTGGGTGATGGAAATATCCAGGCGGGTGCCGCCCAGCTCTTGCAGGCGGGCCAGGGCGGCGTTGTGCATGGCAAGTTCCGGCTTGCCGTCCGCGTTGTTGGAAACGCAAAAATCCTGAAAGTTTATGCCCAGGCTGAAGCCCGTGCCCAGGGCCTTGGCCGCGGCTTCCTTGGCGGCGAAACGCGAGGCCAAAAAAATTGCCTTGCCGCTTTGCCGCGCGGCAAACTGTTTTTGTTCTTCCGGGTGCAGAATACGGTTGCTGAAGCGTTCACCAAACCTTTCCCATGAACGCTCTATGCGGTCAATTTCCGCAATATCCAGGCCAAGTCCCACAATCATCAAAATCTCCATAATGGTCATGCCCCAATAATGGGGGCAAAACGGGGGCAAAAATGCATTCACAAAAAAGCTTATTTCCGCCAAAACTCCGGCACCAAAAGAATAAGCGCCGTAAAAATTTCCAGGCGGCCCAGCAGCATGGTCAGGCCAAGTATGAACTTGGCGGCATCGGGCAGGGCCGCGTAATTGCTGGCCGGGCCAAGGCTGCCGAAGCCCGGCCCCACGTTGCCCAGGCAGGAAAGGGCGCCAGAAAAGGCCGCCCCCGGTTCCACCCCGCACAAAGTCAGCAAAAAGCCGGAAATAACCACAGAAAACAGATAGATAACAAAAAAGGCGAAAATACCCGTCACAAGGTCAGCCTGCAACGGCGCCCCGTCCAGCTTCACGCTGCGCACCGTGCGCGGGTGCACCAGGCGGAACAGTTCATGATAAACGGTTTTGAACAGCACCACAACGCGCACCGCCTTTACCCCGCCCGCTGTGGAACCGGCGCAGCCGCCCACAAAAAACAGCAGCAGAATCACCGCCTGGGGCATTGCCCCCCACGCAAGATAATCCGCCGTGGCAAAACCGGTGGTGCTTATAATGGTCAGCACCTGGAAAGCGCCGTGCCGCAAGCTTTCTTCAAACCCCAAATAGCTGCTTTTATAAATTCCCGCTGTCACCAGAAGCGTCGCAGCCAGGCATATCAACGCAAACCAGCGAAATTCCGCGCTATTGCCGTAAACCTTGGGTGAACCGCGCAGCATTTTATAATGCAGCCCAAAATTTATGGAGCAAAGAAACATAAAGATTGTTATAACCCACTGGATATACGCAGAAAACCCCGTGACGGACGTATTGCGGGTTGAAAAGCCCCCCGTAGCCACCGTGGCAAAAGTGTGGGCCAGCGCGTCAAAAAAGCTCATGCCGCCAAACAGCAGTAAAATGCACAGCAGCAGGGTAAAAAGGCCGTAAACCAGCCACAGGGTCATGGCGGTATCATGCAGGCGCGGGTGCAGCTTGTCCGCCGTGGGGCCAGACAGTTCCGCCTTGTACATCTGCATGCCCCCAACGCCCAAATACGGCAAAATAGCCAAAGAAAACAAGATGATGCCCATGCCGCCCAGCCAGTGGGTAAGGGCGCGCCACATCAAAAGCCCCTGCGGCAAGGCTTCAATATCCACCAGAATACTGGCCCCGGTGGTTGTGAAACCGGAAACGGATTCAAAAAAAGCATCAAAAAAATTGGGAACATAGCCAGAAAGCATGAAGGGCAGCGCCCCGCAAATGCCGCAAGCCAGCCAGCCCAAAGTCACAATGGCCATGCCTTCGCGGTGGTTCAGCAACAGGCCTGCCCGCGCGGGCTTGCGCCACAGCAGGGCGGGCAGCAGCCCGGCGGACACGGTAAGGCCCATGGCGTAGCAAAGCGCCTTTACCGAGGCATCGCCATAATAAACGGCAAAACCAAGGGGCAAAAGCATGGTTGCCCCCACGCAGCAAAGCAAAATGCCCAGCACATGCAAAATAACCTTCAGACGCAAGGGTTAAGCCTCCGGCTTGAGTAAAAATGACGCCAGCGCCCCCAGGCTGTCCCGCCGGGCGAACACCGTAAGGCGGTCTCCGGCCAACACCTGTGTGCCGCCCTTGGGCACAAAAAATTCCTGCCCGCGCAGAATGCCTAAAAAAGAAATATCTTTGGGTAGTTGCAACATAGCCAGGGTAGATTTGGTTACCGGGGCGCCCTCTTCCACCACCATCTCTATGGCCTCCGCCTCATTTTCCTGCACGGGCACGGCAGAAAGCACCCTGCCCCGGCGCAGATACTTCATAATGCTGTTTACGGTTGAAAGGCGCGGGCTTACGCAGTGGTCTATGCCCAGGGTGCGGGCCAACGGCAGGTAGGCGGAATTGTTTACCCGGGTTATGGTGCGCGGCTTGCCCATGGAACGGGCCAAAAGGCACATCAGCACGTTGGTTTCCTCATTGCCGGTGGCGGCTATTATCACGTCCATGGCCCCGGCGTTTTCTTCGCGCAGCACTTCCTGCTTTGTGCCGTCGCCGTGCAGCACAACGGCCCGGTCAAGCTGTTCCGCCAAAAAGCGGCAGCGTTCCTTGTCCTTTTCCAGCACTTTCACATGATACAGGCGGTTTTCAAGCGTCTTTGCCATTTGCAGGCCAATGTTCCCGCCGCCTATAATCAAAATATTGCCCAAAAAGCCGGCCTCTGGCCTGGTGCAACGCTTTACAGCGGGCACGGCCTCTTCTGTGCAGGCAAAATAGGCTATATCGCCATCTTCAAGGGTATCTGCCCCGGTGGGGATAATAAGCTTTTCATCACGCACCAGCGCGGCCACCCGCACGTTCGGTTCATTGATTATTACGCTGAAGTTGGTAAGCGGACGCCCCACAAGCGGCCCGCCCTGCATGCGCACACCTATAAACTTCAGGCGCTTGTCCGCAAATTCACTGTATTCCAACGCGCCGGGAAAAGAAATGATGTTGTCCACGGCGCGCGTCATTTCCACAACCGGGTTGATAAGCATGTTGATGTGGAAATTGCCGGTGGAATGGGTTTCAAAAAAGGCGTTGTAATCTTCGTTGCGCAAGCGGGCTATTTTTATGGCGGAAGGGGCAAGCTGCGAGGCAAAAAAACAGGCTACCAGGTTATCTTCATCACTGCTGGTAACCGCCAGGACAAGGTCGGCCTTTTCCACCCCCGCCTCGGAAAGCACCACCGGGTTGCAGCCGGAACCCTGCATAACCTGCAAATCAAGCGAGGCGGAAAGCCTTGCCAGGGCGTCCGGGTCAATATCAACCACAGTCACCCTGCGGCTTTTATCCGCGGCAAGGCGGGTTGCCAGGTGGAAGCCCACCTCGCCCGCGCCGATGATCAGATAATTTTTATAATCCGGGTTGGAACGCCTGAAACGGGAAAAAAAATTTGGCATACCTGCGTGCCCCCAGAACAAAGGATTGAATAGAGGCCGTTGCACAATGAGAATTTTTGTTCTTTTACAAGGAGTGCCACTATCCCGTAGTTTCGTGCGGAGGTAGTATATTCAAGCATATATGACCTTCGCGCGGGACGAAGCACGACGCAGTAAAGGGGCAAAAAGGCCATTGTGCAATGGCCTCAATAAGGGGTTGGACAAAAAAAGAATGGGACGGGGGGGGCAAAGAGTGGGACAGCCAATTGAACAAACGGCTAGAGGTTCCAACGGGTAACCCGCTGGAACCTGAAAATGCCGCTGTCTTACAGCAAAGCGCCATTGCGCCCCCAACCTTTTACAAGGTTAAAGAAACTATTTGTTGATGGCGTTTACAGCTTTGCTAAGGCGGGAAATTTTACGCGCGGCCTGCTTCCAGTGGATGGAGCCCTTGGAAGCGGCTTTGTCCAGCACGGAAGTGGCGGCTACAAGGGCCTGACCGGCTACTTCGGTGTTGTTTTCCTGAATGGCGCGGCGCACGGCCTTGATGGAATTTTTAACGCGGCTGCGGGCGGCGCGGTTGCGGGCGGCGCGTACCAAACTCTGTTTGTGTCTTTTGATTGCGGATTTATGGTTAGCCAAGGTGTCCTCCAGCTCGTAAAACGGCTTAAATTTATGTCTGAATTGGAAGGTCTAAGGTAGATGGGCCGCTTTGTCAAGCAAATAATGCCGCCACAGCGGGTATTTTTCATCCCGACGCGCAAATACTGGCCTGCCAGGCGGCGCGCGCGGCGGAATTTATGCGGCCCCCGATTTATACCGCCTGAAAATGCAGGCCGCCCCAAATTTATGCGGCCCAAAATTTATGCGCCCCCGACTTATATGTCACTGGCAAGCCTCATTGGCACGCGCTTATTCTTCAAGGTCGCGCCGCACGGCAATTTCGCCAAGGCTGTCGGCCAGGGCGCGAATGGAACCATAATACTGGTGGGCTTCCGCATTCAGCACCCGCACAGAAACATAAACGGCAATGGCGTCGGCCCTCAGCTTGTCGTGCAAATAGCGGCCTATGTCGTTGGCAAAATGGTTGCCGAAGCTTTCATGCCCTGAAACTTGCAGGTTAAATGGTTCCACCCGTTCGCCCAGCCCCAGCTTGAAGGCGTCCACCCTTTGCCGGGCGCAGGTGGCCTGGCCGGGCCGCACATCTTCACAAGCCGGCATGCCGCCGTAAAGCACATGAAAATCGCCTTCCACAGAACTGGCGGCCGCCCGGAAGTAAACAGCCAGGCCGCCCGGCTTCACAACGCTGTTCAGATGGCGCCGAAAAATTTCCACCGGCGCGTCCTCACATGCGCCTTCAAAACACCAGGCCGGATTCTGGCAAAAATTCAGGCGGCGGTCAACTTGCAAGGCCCCGGCGCTGTAAAGTTCCACTGAAAGATAATTGGCGTTTGCGGCCTCTGCCAGACGCGCGGTGTAGTGCCCCATAAAGGTCTGGTCGCCGGAATGGGTGGAAATTATGGTGATGGGTGAAGAACGGTCAATAAACACCCCATAGGGGGAATTTTGTTCATAATATTCCACCACTGTGCGTTCAACCTGATTGAAGCGGTAATTCTTAAGGCGGAAGGAATGCCCGTTTTTTATGGCAGAAAGCAGGCGCGGCGTGGAAATGTAAAGGCGCACGTTCACATCATCCAGCGTCAAATGCCGCCGGGGGCCGCGTATGCGGTATTTTTCCCTGGCGCGTATGTCATTGCCAAGGTTTTCATGCTGGAAGGCCCCCACAAGTTCATCCAGCACTTCCTGGTCCTGCGCCTTGATCTGCATTTTGCTTATATCATCGGCAACGCGGTACAGTTGCTTGCGCAGGCTGCCTTCCGGCTTGCCGTCCACAAATCCGTTCAGCGCGGCATTCAGGGAATCCGTTTCCTTGCCAAGCTGGTACCAGCGCCGCCCCTTGTCTATTTCAGTGGTCAGGGCCCCGCCCATAACGCTTTCCACTTCCGTTACCAGGCGCATTACCGTTTGGGGTGAACAGTTAAGTTCTTTAACTAAATCAACCTGATAATGCTTTTTGCCGTCTGAAAGTCTGGAAACAAAACGCAAGAGCTTGGCGCCAGGGGAAGTGTCAGCATCTTTTTTTGCCGGCATAAACTTTTACCTCAATAATAATTTACAAGCGCAATAGATACAATTTAACGCGTCCTTAGGCAATAGCTTCCATGCAGCCTGCCGGGGCAATCTGTTTTTGCGCTCTGCGTACAGCTATAACCAAACTGGCTTCCATAAATCGGAACACATTTTAAAATAGCAAAAAATAAATGCCTGCCCGGCTTCCGTATTATGGAAACAGCATATGCCATATTTCACAACAAGCCGGAGCAAACAGTCCGTTGATGCATGCAACGGGCTATTTCATCGTGCTAGAGTGGTTTACGCTTGAAATAGTCGCTTAACGGCGAGCAAAGCTCGCCTACGACTATTTTGCGGCAAGGATTTGAAGACAAATCCTTGCCGAGCAATTCACTCATTTCAATCGTAACTTGCTCTAAAAAATAATTCAGAGGTGACACACAATGGCGCAAAACAGTCTGATCTTAAAAAAATTGGCACTAACTCTTATGTTACTGGCCGCATCAGCATGCCTGCAATGTCCGGCTTGGGCGGCGGAGCACACCATTACCAAAGAGGAATGGGCCGGCTACATGCGGGACAATTCTTTTTCCCAAAGCGAACAGGCCCTGAATGCCGCTTACAAGGCCCGGGCAGACAGCCTGGATGACGCAAGCAGGCAAACCTTGAAAAAAGAACAGCAGGCCTGGGCCGCCAAACGGGAAAAAACGGCCTTCGAACAGGCCGGCAGGGTAAAAGGTTCCCCCCAGTACCTGAATGCCATGAAAAAAATGGCGCAAGACCGCACCAATGAACTCCAAAACCGGCAGGGCGGCACAGCGG
>JAVBMP010000121.1:0-17808 GCA_031552315.1 Desulfovibrionaceae bacterium
GAAAAGATGCGCCCCGGCCAAATAAGCCCCCTGCTGGAAAGCGGCAATGAAAGCGAATATGTTGTTCTGCTTTTGCTGCAAAAAGACCCGCCCCGCCAAATGAGCCGGGCGGAAGTATACCCCACGATTGAAAACATGCTGCTGGAAGACAAGGTGCAAAAAGCCTTTGACGCCTGGCTGGAAAAGGCCCTGGCCAAGGCAAAAATTGAAGTTTCCGTGCATCTTGTACCCAAAGAAATGATGCAGTAGCAGGCCGTTGCACAATGGCCTCTTTGCCCTTTTACTGCGTCGTGCTTCATCCCGCGCGAAGGTCATATATGCTTGAATATACTCCCTCCGCACGGACCTCGCACTCCTTGTAAAAGAACAAAAATTCTCATTGCGCAATGGCCTCAATAGTGGTTGTTGACAAAGAGAACTTTGTCAACAACCCGCCGCATAGGCGCAAGCGGCATTCATTGCCGCCGTAACGCGCCGGAGCGGGCGTGCCTTTACAAACGGTTTGTCATCAACCTGAGGCGGGCTTTGCAATCTGAGGCGGGCTTTGCCCGCCGTCAAGCGACAATCTCAAAGCGAAAATATCACAGACGGCGCAGGCTTAAAATTTTATCCCGACCAGCAGTTTGAAGTCGTCCTCGTCCTGAAAGGCGTTTTTAAAGCCCACCCAGCTTGCTTGCCCACTGTGGTTGTAATAGCGCGTGTAGTGCGCTTTTATAAAGGCCCCCCGCAACGGCCCTTTGGGCACGGTGTAGCCAAGGTCGGCGCTCCAGGCGCTTTCCCGCAGCTTTTCATCCAGCCCGAAGGCCCGGCCGCCCCAGCCGTATGAAAGGCTTACCCCTGCCCTTGTCCCTTCAAGGTATTTCAAAAAACCGGGGCTGGAGTTGGAGCAGGAATACCACAGCCCGCCAAATACCGCCCGCTCGTTATCATGGTTCCAGTCCGACCGGCTGTCCCACCACGCTTCATAGGCCCCGTTAGCGCCGCCGTACGGCGTTACCAGCCGGTAGGCAAAATAGCCGGGCTGGCGCGGGTTTTCCTGCGGGGCCAGGCTCCAGGTCAATTCCAGCCGCCCGTCCCAGTTGCCGCGTTCATAACGGCTGAACAGGTAGTGCTGCATGGCCGGGCCATGAAAAATGTTGTTGGGGGAAGCGGCCGCACCCTCACTATCCAGCATCAGGTAAAACTGGTAGCCGGCCTTCAGGGTGCCGCCGTAAAAGGGCGTTGCATACCCGGCCTTTACCTGGCCGTTTTTCAAAAAATTTTCCGCTTCCCCCCAGCCAAGTTCCAGGGTGAACCCGTTCGCAAAGCTGTAGCGCCCGCCCAAAGACCAAAGGTAATTCACCGGGGTTTCAGAATCCGCCTGAAAAAAACTGTAAGGCTTTTTGAACCAGGGGGCCTTGTATTCCGTAACATAGGCCGCCGCAACGGCAAGGCCCTTGTAGTCAAACCCGGCTTCTCCGCCCAGATAGGTGCCGGGAAAGCAGGCCCAGTTCACGCCCAGCACCCCCGGCCCGGCGGGCTGGAAATACCCGCCCTTGAACCATAAATTTTTCAGCTTGCCCTTGATGTGCGCCTTGTAAAAGCTGCCCCCGCCAGTGGTTTCCTTGATGTCCCAGTCCGCCCTCCACGGGCCGCCCCAGGGCAAAAAGCCCATTTCATGATCCGGAACGCCGTGGTTGTAAAGGTCATAGGAACCATAAACGCCCGCTTCCAGCCCCAAAAAATTACCCAGATAGCCGGAACTGAAATCCACCCCGCCCTGCATGCTGCCGTGGCTGATAATTGTGTCATACGCGCCGCGCTCCATGTTGTAGCGGTCGCGCTTGTGCCCGGCATAGTAAAGGTTGAAGTTTATTGCCGCATCATCCCAAAAGGCCAGCCCGGTGGCACTTTGGGGTTTTCCCGCCACTGGCGGCTCTTCGCCTTCAGCCTTCAGGCCAGGCTGGACAGCTGGGACAGACGGGACAGTCTGGCCCGCTGGAGCAAGCTGCCCATCTGGAGCAGGCGGGCCAGGCAACGCGGGGGAAACAGATGGGGCCGGTGTTACAGGCGGAACGGATGGAAGGGGCGAGACAGGCGGAATAGATGGCGCTGGCGGAACAGATGGCGCTGGCGGAATAGATGGAACGGGCGGAACGGGCGGGAAAAGTCCTTCCGCCAGGGGCGGGGCCAGGTCGTCCGCCCGCGCTTCCGGCCCGGCAAAAAACAGGGCCGGAAGCGCAAGGGGCAAAAGAAACAGCGCAAGGGCGGCAAGGGCCGCCCCCGCGTTATTACGCATTATTTTACCTCTAACTTGTCAGGTGACGTATTGGCGCGGGCATCCGGGTCATAAAGCGCTTCCGCGAAGGCGGCGGGCAGGGTGAACAGGCCCCGGTTTACCGCCTTTACCCGGTAGATGAAGCAACGCGGCTGCGCATCAAGCGAGGTGAACGCAATCATGCGGTCTTCCCGCCTGTCTACATGCACAAGGGCCATGGAAGAACCGGGAAGGCCAGCTTCAGCCAGCATGGCCGCCACTTCGCTCATCCGCGCTTCATTGGGGTGAGCCACGGCGTCAAGCGCCATATCTTCGCCCATGTCTTCTCCACCATCTTCGGCACCTTCTTCATCATATTCCTCTGGTTCCTCCCCGGCCGAATCATCAGATTCACCAGCTTCATCGGCCTCGCCAGCTTCATCGGCCTCATTGTGGGCCGCGCCGCCGCCCACTATCGCCCCGGCGCGGGAAATTACCATTTCAAAGCCGCCGGGCAAAAGCGAGGTTATGGCCACGTTATCCAGCGGCTTTTCACTGGATGCGGTCACCAGCACATACAATTCATCACCCTGGGTGATGTTTTCAAGCTTTTTATCCTTTGCCACCGGGATATAACGCACTGAAAGATCAATGCCTTTGGAACGCTTGGCCGGGGGCGCGGTATCAAAACCATCCGCGCTTATCTGCCAATAAAGCCCCTTGCCGCCGCTGAACACAACCTCACTGCTGGCGGCGGCGTTTTCACCTTGCAGGGCAAGGCGGCGAATAGCCGTGCCGGTAACCGGCACATTCGGGGCCACCGGCTGGTGGGCGCTGTCGCGGGCCACCAGTTGCAGGCCGGGGTTTTCCTGCATGTTGGCAACGGCGTAGGCGGCAATGCCGCGCACGGCCTGGGCCGCGCCGGATGTGGTCTGGGCGTTGCCCACCACCGCGTCGATGCAATCTTCCAGCGCCTTGCGGGTTTCATCTTCGCCAAGCCGTTCCGGGAAGTGGGCGGCTATAAGGTTCAAATAAAGGCCATTGGCCCAAAGCCGCGCAAAAAACCAGCTATTTCTGTCCCAGGCGGAATCTTTGACGGGTGTCACGTTCTTTATAAGCGCGTCCGCTTCCTTGTTCTGGCGCATCAGTTTGTAGCTGGACGCCACAAGGGCGGCGGTTACGTCCTTGCGCCAGCCTTTAAGCGCCGGGGTTGCATCACAATGATCTTCAAAGCGCCGGATGTTGGGCACCAGCTGGCCGGAACGCGCCTGCGCCCAAAAGGAATAGGCCAAAAGGCGGGCTTCTCCCGGGCTGTACGGCAGGCTTTGGTTAAGGGCGGCGTTGGCCCTTTGGGCATTGGTCAACAGTTCTTCCGGCACGTAAAAACCGGCCTCCCGCGCGGTAAGCAGGTAATCCAGCGCGTACACGGTCAGGAAGGCATAACTGTAGCGTTCACGCGGCCACAAGGAAAAATATCCTGGGTCAAGCTGGCGGTCACGCAAGGTCATTATGCCGCGGTTCACGGCTTTTATGGCGTCTTCACGGGCTTCCTTCACGCTTTTGTTCGCCGGCAGGGGCAGCAGTTCCTGATTGGCGTGCAGGGCCACATAGGGGAAGGCGGAACTCAAAATCTGTTCCGTGCAGCCGTGCGGGTAATTCAGCAGGAAGCCGGAAAGCGCGTCCACCAGCGGCAAGGGCAGGCCGGAAACCCCGGCATTCACTGACGCGTATTGCGGGTAAAGCTTGCGCCCGGTGGGCACAACCTGTTCCGCCCCCTTCACAAAACCGGCCAAAAAGCTGCTCATGCGCGGAGAAGCCGGGCGGATGGAAAGGGAAACCGGGCGCGTTACCTCATACTTCACGCCGTCTTTGCCCGTTGCGCGGGCCACAAAACGCACCGTGGCCTCGCCCAGGCGGTCTGTGGCCTTAAGGCGCAGGGTGGCGCGGCCTTCAAAGCCTTCACGCGCCTTCAGGTTTTTTTCCGGCGCCCTGACCATGGCAAGGCCTTCCGGCAGGGCGGTTTCCAGTTCAATTTCCAGTTCCTCGCCATTGCCTTCTATGTTGTTGGCAACAGCGGCGGTTACTTCAAACTCGTCACCTGGCGCAACGGCCAGGGGCAGATCCGGCGAAATGATCAGCGGGCCTTTTACCAGCAGGGGCAAGGAAGCTTCACCCACGGCCCCGGTAGCGGAACCAATGGACATGACGCGCAAGGCCCCGTTGAAATAGGCGGGCACCGTCCATTCCAGCGTCTTTTCTTCCGGCCCCACGTCCTGCAAACCGGACCAGTACACCACGGACGGTTCCGACTTGCGGCGGAAGGGGTTAAGGCGGCTGCCCAGTTCCATGGCAAGGTCGCCGCCAAAGCTGACGTTTTTCATTACCAGCCCAAATTCCGGCATAAGCAGGTCAAGGATCTGGCTGGTGCTTACGCCAAGCGCGTTCTGACGCAAAAAGAAGTCCAGCGCGGAAGGTGTTTTGTAGCGGGTAAGCTGCAAAATGCCTTCATCCACCGCAAACACCAGGGCCTGGCCGGGCTTTTCCGCCCGGACGCTAAACTGTACGGTCTGGCCGGGTTCCGCCTTGGGCGGGACTTGCAGCTTCAGGAACATGTTGCGCTTGTCAAGGTTAAGCAGTACCGGGGTAATGGCGTTGCTGTAGGGCGTGCTGTAAATTGCCTCTGATTCCAGCCCGCGCATAAGCGAAACGTTCACAAAGGCCCGGCCTTCAAAATTGTCCGGCACGGCGACTTCTTGCACGGAATCGCTGGTGGAGGCGTGGAACCACTGGTGGTACAGCACCCGGTCGCCTTCAAGGGTGATAAGCCCCGGCCCGGCGTAGGGGGCGCTGATGAACAGTTTTATGGTGTCACCGGCGTTGTATTCCGTCTTGTCTGTCTTCAGGCGCATTACCACGTCCCGTTCCTGCCCGAAGCGGCGGGCCGCGCCCCCGGCAACGGTAAAGCCGAAGCGGGCGCGTTCCAGCCCGGAAGCGTCCACAAGGGTCACTTCATATTCCCCGGTTTCCGCTGTGGGCAGGGCCAGCTTGAAGCCGCCGGGCCTGTCCTGGCTGTTTATAACCCCGGCCTCGCCCATGCCCCGCACGTCTGTTGCCAGTATGTTGGCCGGGCCGCTCTTTTTTTCCACCAGGCGGCGCACCTGGTCATAGGCGTAAGATCCGTTGGGGCGCTTGACCAGCGAGGCCGCCCAGGTTACTTCGCTTATGCTGTACTTCAACCCTTCAAGGGCGCTGCGCGTCAAATCCGGGTTAATGGCAATAAAGCTTACTTCAATCGGGGTGTTTTTCGCTATAAAATCCAGATTGGCGGCGGAATGCCAGCCAACAAGCTGTTTGAAGGGCGAAACGCGCACAAGGGCGCGGCTTACCACGCTGCGCCCGCCGCCGGATTCAAAACCTTCACCTTCCAGCGTGACAAGGTAGCTGCCGCCCTTGTACGGCTTCATATCCAGCGTGAACGCGGCCTTGCCGTCTTCACCGGTTTGGGTTTCACCCAGGTTGATGTCGTTGCCTTTGGCATATTCACCGGGGCTGAAGAAAGAAAATTCCTTGTATTCCGGGAAGGAAAGCTGGGCCGGGCTTATTTCCAGCGTGGCCCGCGCCTTGTTGCCCACGGCGGCGGTGCCGTAAAGGTTCATTACCCGCACGGCGGCCTTCAAATCTTCCGGCAGCGCCCAGCCCTTTATGGCGCCGGGCGGCAGATCCGTAAGCGTGGTAGTTACCTTCAGCTTGTCCGGCTGAAATTCTTCAACCTGCACATTGGCGGAACCTATAAGGTTGTCGCTTTTCTTTTTGCCCAGGCGCAAGTCAAGGTGGTAACGCCCGGTGGGGGCGGTTTCCGCGATGGGTATGTTCAAATCGGCCAGGCCGCTTGCCGTAAGGGTAAGCATGCCGGTAAAGGCCTCATTTTCCATAGGGTCTGTCAGGGTGGCGTACACGGGCAGGCCGTTAAGCTTTTCCGCGTTCCAGGCCCCGTTTTTGGCATTTATGCCGAAGCGCAGGGTTTCCCCGGGGCGGTAGATGCCCCGTTCACTGAACACAAAGGCCTGCACCCGCTCGTTGGAAGCGCGGAAGCTCCCCCCGCTGTCTGTGGAAACATTGCGCGTGTAATCACGCAGGGAAAGGAAGGAAACATCGTCACCCATACGGGCCACAATGGCCAGGGCTTCCTTTTCATTCTTGAAGCCTTCCAGCGGGGGAATGTGCGCCCGGCCTTCAACATCACTGCGCGTGCTGAACACCGGCGCGCCGTTGCGCCCAAGCACCTGAACTTCCGCCCCAACAACCGGCCCGGCATTGCTAAGGGAACTTACAAAGACCTCCCGCGTGGAATCCGATTCATTCTTTTTGACTATAAGCCCAAGGTTTGTATAGATAATAAAACGCTCGTCACGCCCTGTAATTCTATCATCACCCTTATAGCCGGTAATGGCAAGGCGGAACACCCCGTTCAGGCTTTTGCCCAAAAGGTCTTCCAGCGCAAGGGAACTGTATTGCGGGTCGTTTTCATCCACCAGCTTAAGCGGGTAGGAACCTTTGCCAATTTCACTTATATCTTCCGCCGAAATACCGCTGAAATCGCCCAGGGCCACGGTTTCACTGTTATAGCTCTGGGTTATCAGCAGGTTCAAAAAGGCCGGGCGCACCCGTTCCGCCCGCCATTGCACCTTGGTAGTCCCACGGGAAAATACCGCCAGCTTTTTATCGCCGGAACGGCTTACAAGGCTGCCCTTCTGCATAAAGCTTATTGTGGGCTGCATGGAAGGGGCCTTAAGAATGGCGGAGCCACCCTTGTTAAGGCGATAACCGCCCCCGCCTTCTATGCCCGGATTTACTGTAAGCAGCAGGTAACGCCCGGCCGGGGCCTTGTATTTGAAAGAGACCAGGTCGGTATAATCCGGCCCGGCCAGGGCTTCCAGCTTCACAGTTTCCGCTTCCGCCAACACTGCTTCCGGCAATTGGGCCGGCAAAAGTTCGCTCCAGTCATGCGGTGTTTTTTTCTTGCGTTCATCATCATCGGCGTACAGGGGCAAAAGCTTTGCGCTTACAGCCTGCCGGGCGTCTGCCAGCTTCATCTTGCTGCTGAACTCCAGCACAATAACCTGAGTGGTGGAGTCATCTTCCGCCTGCACCAGCTGGGTGGAAACATTGCTTATGCGCATAATGCTGTCAGCACCCTGCATGGACACACCGCTGGCCTTGCGTGTGCGGCTAATGCCTTCCGCGCCCGCGCGTTTCACCCCCGGTTCCACCTCCAGCAAACCGTAAAAATCTTCAGGCGGCAGGCTGGTTATGGGTATTACTACAGATGCGGAATATTGCCCTTCATTAAAATTCACTTCCATGGGGCCGGTTTCCAGCCCGTCACTTATGGGTTTCGCGCCTGCCGCGTCATGGCTGAAACGTATACGGATGGCCTTTTTCAGCGTTTCCGCCTCTACCGGCAGGGGGAAGTCAATTACGGCCTGCACAATTATTTTACTGGCGCTTTCAGGGTCTTGCATCTGCCTGAAAGAACGTATGGCCGGTTCAAAAGCCTTGAAGGTGCAACGCGGCAGATTGTCCTTGTCAAACTCCACCGGAATGCCCACATTCACGCTCGGGGTGAATGTCAGGCTTGTCCCGGCAGGGACGGCGCTGTAAGGCAGGGTAAAATTCCAGCGCAGGCCGTAAGAACCATTTTGTTCCACCTTCACTTCCCAGGGAAGCTCGGTTGACCCTTTCCACAAATTGGCATCGGCAAGCTGTTTGGCAACCTTGTCAAATTGTTCCCGGCACAGGTATATGCCGTTTTTGGGGGCATAATATTTGTTGCAGGCGGCCTCGTCATAAGTAAGGTCAATTCGGCCATGGAAGGTTTCTTGCGCGTCATCTTCACCCGCCACCCGGTATTCCTGCATGCCGGAAGCGCGCAAAAACAGCTTGGGGGCCTTTTCCGGGGCCGTGTCGTCACGCTTCAAAGCGTCTGAAGGGCGCGGGGCCTGGGGGGGCTTGTTCAAAAAATGCGGCCCCACGGCCATAAGCGCCAAAAAACCGGCCACAAGCACAAGAATGCCCGCCTTTGTGCCCTTGTGCCGCGCGAGTTTTTCCCAAAACCCCGGATCCTGCTCTGTATTGCCGTTTGCCATAACGCCGCCTTTGTCATTGAAATATGTTGTCGAAATTTACTTTTATAGACCGTAACGCATCAAGCAATGCCGTATAGTTACAGCATTTCCTGTAGTTTTTCCAGAACTATTTGCGGGGTAAGTTTTTGCATGCATTCATGGCCGCGCGGGCAGCCGTTGCCCCCGTGCAGGGAACAGGGGCGGCAGGGCAGGGGCAGTTCCAGCACCCGGTCGCCCGCCCCGGCGGGAAAGAAGCCCCATTCCCGCACGGTTGGGCCAAAAAGACCCAGCACCGGGGCGCCCACCCCGCAGGCCAGGTGCATGGGGCCGGAATCTCCGGTTACCAGCAGGGCGCAGTTGGCCAAAAGGGCGCACATTTCCCGCAGGCTGGTGCTGTTGCTAAGGTCATACGGGCTGGCGGGGAACAGGGCCTCGCCGCGCCCAAAAATCAGCCAGGGCCTGCCCATGGTTTCCAGCCCGGCCACCAGGGCGCGCCAATGTTCCGCCGGCCAGGCCTTCAGGGCATGGGTGGCAAAGGGGTGCAAGGCCACAGGTTTTGGGCCGCCTTCGGCCACATGCGGGAACAGTTCACGCAAAAAATCTTTGGCCCAAAGTTCTTCTTCAGCCCGCAAAAAAATATGCGGCAAAAGAAGGGACGCGGGCGGGGCCTCCGCTTCCACGGCCAGGGCATAGCGTTGCGTTACATTGTGCGCCAGCAACCCCGCCCGCGCCCGGTTCACCTTTCCTTCCGGCCCCCGGCCGGAACGCAAAAACAGCCTGCGCTGCACAGACTGTTTGGGGTAACGCCGCACCGGCCCCCGCCAAAGCCCGGCCAGCAGGCAGGACCGCATGGTGCCGTGCAGGTCAAGCAGGCCGCTTCCCGCATGTTCCCGCGCCAGGCGGCGGAAAAAGCCCAGCATGGCCCGGCCGCGCAAAAGATCCGGCCCGGGGGTGACAAGTTCGGTAATTGCCGGGTGATTTTCCAGCGCCGGGGCGAAATTGGGGCGGGTAAGCACGGTAAAGCTCCACCCATGGCGGGCACGCCAATATTCCAGCACCCCGCTTAACAGCGCCACATCGCCCAGGGCGCTAAGGCGCATTACCAGCCAATGATTCGGCAATTTGCCGATATTTTCCGACATATCATACCTTATTAAGCCCGTGCGGGGCAGCCAAAGCCCAAACCCGCAGCGCGGCTTCCTGTTGACTTTTTTCTATTTATACGCCTGCCGCGCTTTGGGCGCAAGGGCAGATATTCCGAAGCCCGCCGGGCCAAGGGCGAAGCCCACCGGGCCAGATTCATTGCGGGGTTGGATATACACCGCTCTATATTTTGGTTTTTTTGTCATAAACCCACTAGCCTTTCTCACATTCACAGTGTATAAACGGATGAAACTTCGGGGAATGAGACCGTTGCGCAATAGCCTTGAATATCTTGCCGCAACCGCCCAAACCATTAAACACGCCGTGTGAAAATTAGAAAAAACTATGCAAAAAGAGTTTGAATATACTGAAATTGCCCCCATCATTGAGGACAAGGTGCGTTTTATAAAAAAAATCCGCCTGGCAGCCATACTAATTCTTTTTGCCCAGGGCGGATCCATTGTCAGCCTTTTGCAGGCCATGCTTTCGGACTCGCCGCGCACCGGCTTTATTGAAGTAATAATTATCAGCGGTTGCGCAATTTTATTGCTGATGCTGCTTTTTGTGCGCATTGTCAACACCAATGACAGCCTGCGTATTTTTCTTGATGAAAACCTGATCATTCAAAGCCTGCACCGCCGGGCCGAACCGGCGGAGCCCGGCCCTTCCAGCGCGGACGCGCCCCTTGCGGAAAATGTGCCCAACACCGATTTTACCCTGCATACCCTGGCCGCCTACATGCAAGAAGGCATGGCGGTGCTGCGCGAAGGCAAGGTGCTTTATGTGAACAGCAACCTGGCCTATCTGGTTGGGGCCATGCCGGAAGAACTTACCGGCTTTGGCATAGACGGTTTTGTGCACCCGGACGACATGCCCATGCTGAACCTGAACGAAAATGAGGCGCCGGAATCCATAACCGCCCCCAGCCGGGCCACCTTGCGCCTTACCACCCGCCTGGGCGACCAGCGCTGGGTTATTTGCAGCACCCACCGCATTGTCTGGCAAGATTCCAAGGCCACCTTGCTGCTGTTTGAAAACATAGGCGCACTGAAGCAGGCCCAGCGGTCGTTGGAGGAACACGAGCAGCAATCGCGCATTCTTATAGAACGCACCCCCCTGGGCATTGCCATGTTTGACGCCATCGGGCAGCTAAAGGTAGCCAACACCACCTGGTATTCCCTGTGGAGCAACATAGCGGGCGTGGGGGCGCGGCGCTTCAACATTCTGCAAGACCCTTTCCTGCCGCGGGAAGATATAGACAAAGCCATACGCCAGGCCTACAACGGGCATGAAAGCGGCATAAGCGCCCTTGAACACCCGGCCCCCTGGGGGGAAACCCGTTGGCTTAACATGAACTTTCACCCCCTGCAAAACGCGGTGGGCCAAGTGATAGGCATGGTGATGATCCAGCAGGACATCACCGACCATGTGCGTTCCAGCCGCCGGGAAAATGAACTTAATGAGCAACTTGCCACCATGCGGGTGGAATATGTGCACAAGCAGGAAAAAATGGGCATGATCATAGACGCCATGCCCTCGGTCATTCTGTACGTGGACAACAATGACACCATAATTATGCTGAACCGCATGGCGGAACTGCGCCTTGACCTGCCCCGCCAGCGCCTGGTAGGGCAAAACCTGCAACAACTAAAAGGCCAGCTTGCCCCCTACTTTGAATTTATTGAAAAATCCCGCCGGGAACACAAGCTGGTGCAAGCCGGGCGTGTGCCGCGCATTACCGCCCGGGGCCTGGTTTATGAAGACATTATCGTCTACCCCATAGACTACAAAAAACAGCCCGGCGCAATCTTGCGCATTGACGATGTGACGGAACGCATGCAGGCGGAACTGGCCTTTTCCTACCTGAATGAACTGACGGAATTTTCCGGCCTGCTGGATGATTGCCTTGGCAATAGCCTGGAAGAAACAGAAGCCTTGCGGGCGGGCCTGAAACAGCTTGAATCCAACCTGGCGGCCTACCGCCCGGCGCAAGAAAATGCCCTGCCCGCGCTTGAGCCGGAAAACCTGCACGGCATTGTTGACGCCTGCCTTACCCGCCTGGCCAATATGGCGGACGTAACCAAAGAATATTCCAGCGTTCTGCCCAAGGTGCTGTGTGAAAAAACAGAACTGGGCAACAGCCTGAACGCCATGCTTGACGCCTGCCTTGGCCTGCATGCCTTTGAAGCCAGACGGGAAAAAACCTATTCCTTGCCCCGCTTCACCATAAAAACCAGCCGTTTTGGCGCCTGGATGCGCCTTGCCATAAGCTGTAACGGGCCAAAACTTCAGGCGGAAGAAACCTTGAAGGTGTTCGCCCCCCTGGCCTTGCGCGAATATGGCTATAACAACTTTGCCCTTACTCAGGCCTTTTTCTGTATAAACCGCCTGCACCAGGGCAAGCTGCAATGCCTGCCCCTGCCGGACGGCGGCCTGCAATTCCTGTGTGACCTGCGCTATACCGGGTAAAACGCTGCCTGTAAAAAGCGCCCCAGCCCCCTGGCTTAAGGCGGCCAAGCGCAACAGTTTTTTGCAAAGGCCTTGATACCGCTTTCCTGCGGCATCAAGGCCTTTGCAAAAAACCGCACACCCGGCATAAATACAAGCGGGGGAAGCAACAGGACTGTTGCTTCCCCCGCCGCCCTTCCCTACCCCGGAAGGGAGGCCATTGCACAACGGCCTCGCAGAGATAAAACCCTGCGCATTACCACCCGTTCATATGCACGCGTTCCGCTTCAAAGCGCAGATTCGCCCCGCCCTTGCTGGCGGGTTTGCCTATGGGCAAAAAACATACCGGGTCAATGTGCGCGGGAAGCTTGAACAGGTCTTTAACCGCCGCCATGCGGTCGGTATCGGGCATTACTTCCACCCATACGGTGCCATAACCCAGGGCATCCGCGGTAAGCCACATGTTCATAACGCTGCAGGCAACGCTGAACAGCAGGCTTTCTCTGGAATTTTCTTCTGTAAGCTGCGTGGCTTTATCAAGGCACACCACAACAACAGCCCCGGCCGCGCTCATAAAGGCCGCCTTGCTGTTTATTTTCACCAAGCGGTCAAGCATTTCTATTTTATCCGCCACAATGAAATGCCAAGGCCGCACATCATGCGTGCTGGGCGCGTTCATGCCGGAAAAAAGAATTTCTTTCAAATCCGCCTCCGGCAAAGGCTTTTTGTCGAAAAAGCGGCAGCTGCGCCGTTCATGCAAGGCGGTTATAAGGTCTTTGCCGGAAAGCCTCCAATCCGCATTTGCCAAAGCTTTTGCCTGCAAACCGGGCATGAGCGCCCCGCCTGCGGAAAGGAAGGCAGACCCCAATGCCGCCCCGCCCAGCATGCGGAAAAGCTCACGCCGTTCCATGGTAAATTCTTCAGACTTTTTCATGTACCCCCCCTTGAATCATGTGATACTTTTTACTGTAATACAATCGGTTAAAATTTTGTCCGCCTTACAGGCACAACTCATTCGGCCTACGCGGCAGCATCGCCCTGAATAACTTGACATTATAACATCGGGCCATGTTAAAATCAATTAACCATAAAACTTTATATTTAAAGTAATAACTTAAGCTTGCAAGAAAGGCAACTGTTTGCACAAATTGCACATATGTGCAACTTGTGCAAGGAATTTGCATGTGCAAAGGGGTATTATGCCCGCAAACACAGTGCACAACCTTAGGCTTGCGCATATAATATGCTTAAATAACTTGTCTTTCAAAAAACGCCCGTGTTGGCATGAAAACTGCTATTAGTTAAGTACATATGAAAAGATAGGTGAAGCTTCTCGCCAAACTGCTTTCCAGTGGTGTGGCAGCTTTGGAAAGCAATGCGGAAGCTTCTTTGGGTAAACTCACAAAACACTGATGAACAAGTTGAAAACAGGCTGATCCTTCCTCCCGGCCGACCAGATACTGTTCATACAGTAGGTGAAATTGAAAAACCGTCTGCAATTTGGGCTTTGCAGGCGGTTTTTCATTTGTTTTATGATTTGAGGCTGCCTTTACCGTTTGGCAGCGAATTAACCCCGTCTGAGGCCGTTGCATAATGGCCTTTTTGCCCTTTTACTGCGTCATGCTTCGTCCCGCGCGAAGGTCATATATGCTTGAATATACTCCCTCCGCGCAGAACTCGCATTCCTTGTAAAAAAACAAAAATTCTCATTATGCAACGGCCTCGTCTGCGTGCATTGCCCGGCAGGGTTTTACGGACAATTCCCTGCCGGGCAATGCACTTATTCCAATCTGAGGCCATTGTGCAATGGCCTCAATCTCTATTTGCGCTATTTTTTGGAAACCACAACCCGGGCCGGGCGCAGCAGGCGGCCCTTCAGGGTATAGCCACGGCTTAAAAGCTGTGAAATACAGTTTGTGGGCACTTCCGGGTGGGCTTCGGTGTTCACCGCGTCGTGCATGGCCGGGTCAAATTCTTCACCAATGCAGCCTACAGTTTCCAGCCCGTGGCGCTTTAAGGAATCCAGCAACATTTTTTTGGTCATTTCCACGCCCACAACAAGGTTTTTGCAGGCGTCCACCGCCGCGGCGTGTTGCAGGGCCAATTCAAGGTTGTCCAACGCGGGCAAAATATCTGAAAGCACCGCCTCGGCGGCATAGGCCACATGCTCTTCCTTTTCACGCTGCAAGCGCTTGCGGGTGTTGTCAAGATCCGCGATCGCGCGCAGGCGCATATCATCCGCCGCCTGTTTGACTGTGCAGTACGGGCAAATGCGTTCTTCCGCCTGCATTTTCAGTTCCGCGTCCGTCAAGCCTTCCATGGGAATTACCACCTTTTTGACGGCCTCGGCCAGGTCCGGGTGCGTGTTGCGCAGGTTGGCCGCGCCGCGAAAGTCCAGATCTTCAAGGTCGCCGTGATTGGTCAAGTCGGCCAGGGTGTGCAAATTGTCCTTGGGCGTATACGTGCCGCCGGGCTGTTCCGGCTGGCCTGTCGCGGAATAGGGGTGCTTTTTATTCATTGGCGCTGTCTCCAACATTTATTAAAATATATTGCAGTCAATATAAACACAATTTCAGTTTTGTGAAGAGTTTGAGGCCGGACGAATTTTTTCAGCCCGTAATCTCTTGCGCTTGCCCGCCGGGGCATCCGCGCGGGCAAGCGTCCAAACTCTTGTTCAGGCGCCCGTTCAGGTGCCCGCCGGGGCATTCGTTCCGGCACCCGCCCAGGCACTCGTCCGGACGCTCGTTCAGGCACTCGCCCGGGCTTCGTTCAGACGCCCGGCAACAGCAAAATCCCGCTACCAGCTCAGGCGCACCTTGGCCCCCAGGGCATGCAGTTCATCCTTGATTTGCCGTATGCTGTATTCGCCGTAATGCACAATAGAGGCGATAAGCGCGGCGGAAGCCCGGCCCTCGGTCAGGGCCTCATACATATGGCGCGGATTGCCCGCCCCGCCGGAGGCGATTACCGGAATGCGCACCGCATCGGAAACCAGACGCGTAAGGGCAAGCTCGTAGCCGTTTTTGGCCCCGTCCGCGTCAATGGAATTGACGCACAGCTCGCCCGCTCCCAGCTCTTCACAGCGCCTGGCCCAGGCGATGGCGTCCATGCCCATGAAGGTGCGCCCGCCCTGAATGACTATTTCGTAGCCGGAAGGCACTTCTGGCCGGGGCGGCACGGCCTTTACATCCATGCCCACCACTATTGCCTGCGCCCCAAAGGCCGCCGCGCCCTGAGAAATCAAGTCCGGGTTGCGCACGGCGGCGGAATTTAAGGAAACCTTTTCCGCGCCCGCGTTCAGGGCCGCCCGCATATCCGCCAAAGAGGAAAGGCCACCGCCCACGCAAAAAGGAATGCTTATGGCCGCCGCAACCCTTTCCACCACGTCCAAAAAAATACCCCGGCCCTCTGCGGAAGCGGTAATGTCATAAAAAACAATCTCGTCCGCGCCTTCATCATAATACTTGCGGGCGCTTTCCACCGGGTCGCCAATGTCCACGTTGCCCTTGAACTTGATGCCTTTGGTAAGCTTGCCGTTGCGCACGTCCAGGCAGGGGATGACTCTTTTGCTTAACATCAGCGCGCGCCCTCCCCTTTTTGTTCACAGCAATAATCATAAAAATTGCGCAGCATCCGCAAACCGGGACGGCCGCTTTTTTCTATGTGGAACTGCGCCGCCCACAAACCATCACGCCCGTAAACCGAACAAAACTCCAGGCCGTAACGGGTGGTGCCGATTACCAGTTCCGGGGCCGGTTGCACATAATAGCTGTGCACAAAATAAAATTCCGCATCTTCCGGCACCCCGGCAAACAAACGGCTGGGTTTGCGCAGGCTTACCCCGTTCCACCCCATGTGCGGAATGCGCACCGCTTCGCCGTTTTCCTCCACCAGGCCCGGCTGAAAACGCCGGGTTTGACCCGGCAAAATGCCCAAGGTTTGTGTGGCGTTTTCCTCACTGGATTCCAGCAGAATCTGGCAGCCCAGGCATACGCCCAAAAGCGGACGCCCCGCCGCAACCCAGCCCCGCAAACAAGCGTCCAGCCCGGTGGAACGCAAATGCCCCATGGCCTGGCCAGCCGCGCCCACACCGGGGAAAATAAGCCCGGAACACGCGTCAATACGCGCCGGATCCGCGCTTATAACCCAAGGCACGTCAACCGCGGTCAATGCCCGGCTTACGCTGGTCTGGTTGCCAGCGCCATAATCAAGAATGCCTATCATGAATATTTTCGCCTCCGGCGGGCAGGGGTATGATACCCCTGCACCCCCAAATTTTTATTACCTGCCCGGTAAGTTTTCCTTTGGCTTATGACGTACGTCATAAGCCAAAGGAAAACTTACCGCAAATAATCAAGCCCCTATCGGGGTTCAGGAGGGGGGCCTGGGGGGAACCTACAGGGCTTCAAGCCCTTGGGGTTCCCCCCAGATTACCCTCTTATAACCATAAAGGCCGCCCGAAGGGGCGGCCTTTATGGTTAATAAAGCCGCGTGGCCTTATATTTTAATGCTTGGCGGCGACCCCGCCGTTAAGCTGCTTTTCCTGCGGGAATATGGGCAGATAACGGTAGGAAACGCTGAGCAGCAGTGCGCCGTAGGCTATGATCATGGCGCTGGCGGCCCATTCCACCCAGTTGGGTATATAGAGCTGCCACTGGTCAAAGGGCATAACCGGGTGGGCCAGTGTTTGCACGGTCTGGACGTAGCGGTTTATGGTAATGCCTATGCAGTCCAGCAGGGCCGCGCTGTAGAAGAGCACGGGGCGGTTGCGCAGGGCGGGCAGCACCAGGATGATGCAGGGGATAACGCCGCACAGGATCAGTTCAGAGAACAGCAACCACTTGCCGTAGGCCACGCCGTAGAAAAGCTGGTCAAAGGTCAGGCCTTCTCTGGGCAGCATGCCGGTGGCCCAGAACCAGGTATCAAGGATTTTAAAGACCAGGTACACCAGCAGCATGGTGCCGGCGATTTTGCCCATAAGGCTTTTAATTTCCCAGGTTACCAGCTTTTTACCGGTCATTTTTTCCATAACGGTGCAGATAAGCACGGTAAACACCGGGCCAGAGGCCACGGCGGAAAGCACAAAGAGGAAGAAGGTCCAGGGCCAGATGAAAAACCCTTCGCGGAAGGCGTAAGGGCGGCCAATCATTACGCCGTACATGCCGCCCAAAGAACCCTGGTGGAAGGTGGAAAGGAAAGCGCCCACGCCCGCAAAAAGCGGCATGGCAACGTGCATGTTGTGCGCCAGGTGCTTGATGAAGGGAATTTTGTTCAGCTGCTTCTGTTCAAGAATAAGCGGAACATATTCGATTACCAGCACGGTGCAGTAACAGGTGATACAGAAGATAACTTCGGTAAGCATGGAGTGCACGTTGGCGTGCCAGTAGCCGAACCAGGCGCGCAGCGGCTGGCCGATATCAAGCACCAGGACGAGCATGGCCCCGGAATAGCAGATAAACCCGACTATTACCGTAAGGTTTATGATGTTTTTCAAAGGGTCTATATTCAGGATATAGCGCAGCAGGCCGGTAAAGAACGCGCCCGCGCCCAGGGCGATAACGGCAAGGTCAAAGGTAATCCACAGGCCGAAACCGAAATAGTCGTCAAGGCCGGTAACGCCCAAGCCTTTGCTTAGCACCAGAAAGGCGGCGTAAAGACCAACAAGAAGGACAACGCTGACCGCGCCCATCCAGATCAGGAACTTGGTAAGCGAGCAACGCTCACAGCCTTCAGGGAAGAGGGCGGCATCAGCAGGGAGATTATAGTTCATTTCCATGTTCCTGCCCCTTAAGCCTTTTCATTTTCCAGGTAGTTATCGCCAAGGCGGCGCACCCATTCACGTTTGCTGATGTAATA
>JAVBMP010000016.1:0-6974 GCA_031552315.1 Desulfovibrionaceae bacterium
CCTTCTCTTTCTGCCGGCGTCAGGTCATAAAAAGTCATGCCCTGTTCTGTAAGGTATTTTCTGTCGGAATCTTCCATGCTCTGGCTTATACGCGCCAGACGCATGACAAGCGCATGCCCGCCCAGTTCATCAAACACGGCCTGAACATCTTTGGGCAGGGCGTTCCACTGGTCAAGGTTCATGCATATCCAGCTGGGGGCAATAATCAGGTTTTGCATCATTACATGCTTGGCGGATTCATCAACCTTGAAAGAGCGGATGGTGGGTATGGGCAGCATGGTGCCTTCCGCCATGCCGCGCGAAAGCGACAGGTAAATATCCATGGGCGGAATAATCATGGGGTTCGCGCCAAGCGCGCGCATTACCCGGGCGTTGTCGCCGGAGCCGACAATAATTTTTTTGCCCTGAAGCTCCGCCGAGTTTCTGATGGGCACCGTGCTTATAATTTGCGTAGGCACTGAAACCATAAGGCCCAGCACCTTCATATCTTTAAAATCTTCACGAAATTCCGGCGTTTCTTCATAAAGACGCCAGAAGGCTTCGCCAGCGCTGACGGCGCTGGTCAAGCTGTTGGCAACGCCAAGCACGGAACCTACGGGAATTTTTGTCACGTCACGGCTGAAGGCCTGCAAGCCTATATGCACCTGGCCTTTTTTCACCGCGTTGTACAGTTCCGGATCCGGGCAAATTGTGCCGGGGTTGTAATAGGTTATTTCAACCTGGCCGCCGGTTTTCTGCTTGATTTCTTCCGCCCAGACCAGCATACCCTTGCTTACCACCGGGTGCTTGTCCATCATAAGGCTTGTCATGGTAAGTTTGATGGTTTCCGCCGCGTTGGCGGAAAGGCTTGCGCCAAGCGCCAGCACCAGCGCCAAAAGCAAACTTGTAAGGCCCCTTTTCATAATTTCCTCGCAGTTTGTAAGGTTGAAAAACTAAAAACAAGCGCCAATAACTCACTACCAAATTATCTGCGCCGGCAGCGGCATGGCCGAGAAAACACACGCCGGCGCGGCTTGCTGATGCCGCGAAATTATGCTTCTGATGCAGCCAGATGCATAGCGGCGCGAACCACTCTAGTGAAAAAAAACTCAACCAGCCATGCCCCGTATATAGATGCCCTTTATAATAAAAGCAAGCGCACCGGCTGCCGCCAGATGCGCTTTTGCAAGATAACACCCTGTTTATATATAATAAAAAAAATTATTCACTTTGTTAATAAGTCTGCCGCCCCGGCGTTATAATCACCGGGGCGGCAGACTTTCAAATTGCGCCCATTTTGCAATGGCCTTTTTGCCCTTTTACTGCGTTGTGCCCATATTCCGTAGTCCCGCTTGAAAGGCGCCTTTTAGAGTGGTTTACGCTTGAAATAGTCGCTTAACGGCGAGCAAAGCTCGCCTACGACTATTTCGCGGCAAGGATTTGTCTTCAAATCCTTGCTGAGCAATTCACTCATTTCAATCGTAAATTGCTCTAAAGCAGGTTACGATTGAAATAGCCACCGCATATGCGCGGCAAAATCACAACTGGGTCAAAAACTTTTCCCCATGCATCAGGTATTGTTGCACATAATCCTTTATGCCTTCTTCAAGACTGCTCATTTTAACAGCGCCCGGCGCGCTGCCAAGGCAACCGGCTTCACGCAGGCGGCCCACATTGGCTTTGGTGAAGTACTGGTACTTTTCCCGCAGGGTTTCCGGCATTTCAATGTAATCTATGCATGTTTCCCGGCCAAGGGCGGCAAATACGGCGGCGGCCAGGTCATTCCAGCTTCTGGCTTCACCAGAGCCTATGTTGAACAGCCCGTTGGCCTCCCGGTGTTCCAGCAGCCACAGCATTATTTCCACACAATCCTTAACATAGACAAAATCGCGCATCTGCCCGCCGTGGGCGTATTCCGGCCGGTAGGATTTGAACAGCCCCACCCGGCCGCTTTCCGCTATTTGCCCCACGGCCTTGTGCGGCACGCTGCGCATATTGCCTTTATGGTATTCATTCGGCCCGTAAACATTAAAGAATTTGAGCGCGGCAATGTTTTTTAAACGCCCGGTGCGTTTGGCCCAAAGGTCAAAAAGATGTTTGGAATAGCCGTACATGTTCAGGGGGCGCAATTCTTCAAGCCGGGTTTCGTCATCATCAAAGCCGCATTCGCCGTCTCCGTAGGTGGCCGCGCTGCTGGCCTGCAAAAAGCGCGCGCCCCGGCGCAGGGTGAAATCGCAAAGGATCTTGCTGTATTCCAGGTTGTTGCGCATTAAAAATTCCGCGTCCAGTTCCGTAGTGGCGGAACAGGCCCCCAGATGAACCACGCCCTGCAAACGCCCCGTTCCTTGCGGCCCGGCGGAAAGTTCCAGCGTTTCTTCCAGGCGTTCTTCCAGCACCGCTTTAAGGAAATCGTCACGGTGCATGTAGGCGATGTAGTCGCAACCCACCAAGTTTTTCCACTTTTCCGTGCTGGCCAGGTTGTCCACCACCAGAATATCTTTTATGCCGCGCCTGTTCAGCGCCCATATCAGGGCGCTGCCCAAAAAGCCAGCCCCGCCTGTTATTATGTACATTTGCGCCCCTTTGCCTAAAGTTTGTCGGCCAAAAGTTCCACCAGGGCCGGAATGGTATAGTCTGTGGGCTGGATATCGCAGCGCAGGCCGTGTTTTTCCAGCGTTTTGGCCGTAATTGGCCCTATGCACGCATAGCGCAGCCGGGGGTATTCCTTTAATTTGGCCGCCGGGATAAGGGCCATAAAGTTTTCCACCGTGGAAGAAGAGGCAAAGGTGATGCAATGCACTTCTCCGGCTTCAAGCTTGCGCAAAAATTCATCTTTACGGGCTTCACCGGGCAGGGTTTCATAAACCGGAATAACATCTACCGTGGCCCCGGCCTTGCGCAGTTCATCCGGCAGCACGTCACGGGCGTTTCTGGCCCGGGGCAGCAACAGGCGTTTGCCGTTCATGCCGTATGAAAGCAGGCCCTTGACAACACTTTCCGCCACAAACTGGGGGGGGATGAAGTCCGCCTCTATGCCGCGTTCCTGCAACGCGGCCGCGGTGGCCGGGCCTATGGCCGCTACCTTGCAGGAGGCCAGGGCGCGGGTATCCAGCTTCAGGGCGGCAAGCTGCTGCCAGAAGTATTTTACCCCGTTTACAGAGGTAAAGGCCAGCCAGTCGTAGGAACCCAGGTAGCCAATGGCCTTGCGCACCTCTGAATAGTCATCCAGCGGTTTTATATCTATGGTGGGGAACTCGATAATTTCCGCCCCGCGCTCAGAAAGCTGGGCCGTCATGGCGCTGGCCTGTTCCCGTGAACGGGTGACCACTATGCCTTTGCCCAGCAGGGGCTTCTTTTCAAACCAGTTCAGCTTGTCATGCAGGCTGACGGCCTCCCCTATCACGATCAGCGAGGGGGATTTGAAGCCGTGCTTTTCCGCCGCCGCCGGAAGTTCCTTCAGGGTGGAAACCAGGCTGCGGTGGCGCGGCGTGGTGCCCCAGCGGATAAGGGCCGCCGGGGTTTTGCCGGGCAGGCCGTTGGCCATGAGCTTTTCGCTTATTTCCGGCAAATTCTTCATGCCCATGAAAAAAACCAGGGTGCCGCAGCGGGCCAGGGCCGACCAGTCGTGGGCCGATTCCTTTTTGGTTGGGTCCTCATGCCCGGTGGCGAAGCAGACGGAAGAGGCAAAGGCCCGGTGCGTAAGGGGAATGCCCGCGTAGGCCGTGGCGGCTATGGCGCTGCTTACGCCGGGCACCACTTCAAATTCCACCCCGGCGGCGATCAGCTCTTCCGCTTCTTCCGCCCCGCGCCCGAACATGTAAGGGTCGCCGCCTTTCAGGCGGGCCACGCTTTTGCCTTCCTGCGCCTTGCTTACCAGTAACTTATTGATGTCCTGCTGTTCCAGCGTATGTTCGCCGCCCTGTTTGCCCACGTAAATCAGTTCGGCATCTGGCCGGGCAAAGTCCAAAAAGGCGCTGTTGGCAAGGTAATCATAGACCACCACATCCGCCCGGCTTAAAATATCACGCCCGCGCAAGGTAAGCAGACCGGGGTCTCCGGGGCCTGCTCCTATAAGGTACACTTTCATATTATCCCCTTGTTCCGATATGTTACAGGGCCTGGGTCAGCTGTGTTCTGCTTGCAGACAAGTTTTTATAACGCCGACTTGAAGCGTTCCTTCAAATTTTGCAGCTTGGCGGCCGCGTCAATCAGTTCCGCCACGCGGGTCTTGTCGCGCTCTACTATTTCCGCCGGGGCCTTGTCAACGTAGTTCGGGTTGGCAAGCTTGCCTTGCAGCATGTTCAGTTCCTTTTCCAGCTTGGCGTTTTCTTTTTCCAGCCGGGCCAGTTCCGCCGCAAAGTCAATGGCCCCTTCAAGGAACACAATAATTTCATTGCCTTTGGCAACCTGGCTGGCAGACGCCTTGGGGGCCTGCATGGCGCTGTCCATGTGCAATGCATCCAGGCGGGCCAGGTGGCTTATAAGCGGCGCGTGCGCCTTGAGCACTTCGGCGGATGGCGCGTCCAGCGGGCGTATAAGCACCTTCAGGCGGGCCGCCGGGGAAATGTTCAGTTCCGCCCGGATGGTGCGCACGGCCACAATGGCTTCCTGCACCATTTCCATATTTGCCGCCGCTTCCGGCCGCAAGCAGCCGGGGCGCGCGGGCGGGAACAGTTCCAGCGCTATGTCCGGGCATTGGTCATGTCCGGGCAGGGCCGCCCATATTTCCGCCGTGATAAAGGGCATTATGGGGTGGAGAAGCAGCATGGTTTCCCGCAGCACCAGCCACAGCACATACTGGGCCGTGGCCTTTTGTTGCCCGCCGGCATCCGTGCCAGACTGTGGGCCGGACTGCGTGCCGGGCTGCCCGCCCGCTTGCATATCGGGCTTTATCAGTTCCAGATACCAGTCGCAAAACTCGTTCCAAATGAACTTGTAAAGGCCCTGGGCCGCGTCATTGAAGCGGTATTCCGTAATGGCGGCGTCGGTCTGGGCCTTGATTTCCTCCAGCCGGTGCAAAATCCAGGCGTGGTGTGTGCCGGAAAGGTCTTCCAGCTTTTGGCCCGCCGGCAGGGCGGGGGCGCTTTCCTCAAGGTTCATCAGGGCAAAGCGGGCCGCGTTCCACACTTTGTTCACAAAGTGGCGGTAGCCTTCAATGCGTTCCTCTGAAAGTTTTATGTCGCGCCCCATGGCGGCAAAGGCCGTAAGGGTGAAGCGCAGGGAATCTGTGCCGTATTTTTCAATCATTTCCAGCGGGTCTATGACGTTGCCCGTGGATTTGGACATCTTTTTCCCTTCCGCGTCACGCACCAGGGCGTGAATGTACACGTGGTCAAAGGGTTGTTTGCCCATGAAGTGCAGGCCCATCATCATCATGCGGGCCACCCAGAAAAACAGGATGTCAAAGCCGGTAACCAGCACGCTGGTGGGGTAAAAGGCCGCCAGTTCTTTTGTTTTTTCCGGCCAGCCCATGGTGGAAAAAGGCCACAGGGCGGAAGAAAACCAGGTGTCCAGCACGTCTTCATCCTGCACCAGGGCTTCATGCCCGCAATGGGTGCATTTTTCAGGCTCGGTTTCCGCAACCACCAGCTGCTTGCAGTTTTGGCAGGTCCAGGCCGGTATGCGGTGCCCCCACCAAAGCTGACGGCTTATGCACCAGTCGCGGATGTTGTCCAGCCAGTTGTAGTAGGTTTTCAGCCAGCTTTCCGGGAAAATTTTTGTCAGTTCCGGCACGGCGGCCCGCGCCTTTTCCGCCAGGGGTTTCACAGAAACAAACCACTGGGTGGAAACGTGCGGCTCAATAACCTCTTTGCAGCGGTAGCACAGGCCAACGCTGTGTTCATAATCGTCAACGCCTTCCAGCAGGCCAAGGGCTTCCAGATCTGCCACTACCCGCTTGCGGGCCTCGTCCTTGTGCAGGCCGGCGTACTTGCCGCCCCGCGCATTCACGCGGCCTTCATCATCAAGCACCTGAATAAATTCCAAATTATGCTTGAAGCCAAGTTGCCAGTCATTGTGGTCGTGTGAGGGGGTTACCTTCAGCGCGCCGGTGCCAAATTCCATTTCCACGTATTTGTCCGCGATAATGGGGATAAGGCGATCCGTAAGGGGCAGGCGCAGTTTTTTGCCCACCAGGTGCTTGTAACGCTCATCTTCCGGGTGCACGCACACGGCGCTGTCGCCCAGCAGGGTTTCCGGCCGGGTGGTGGCAATGGTTATGAAGCCGCTGCCATCTTCCAGCGGGTATTTGATGCGCCAGATATTGGTCTTGCGCGGGCTGTGTTCCACCTCGTCATCGGCCAGGGCGGTATGGCAGCGCCCGCACCAGTTGATGATGTAGTCGCCCTTGTAGATAAGCCCTTCATTATAAAGCTGCACAAACACCTTGCGCACCGCGCGGGAAAGGCCTTCATCCATGGTGAAGCGTTCCCGCGTCCAGTCAACGGAAGCGCCCAGGGCGCGAATCTGGTTCAAGATGCGCGCGCCGTAATCTTCCTTCCAGGCCCAGACCCTTTCAATAAAGGCCTCACGCCCAAGGTCGTGGCGTTTTTTGCCTTCCTTGGCAAGCTGGCGTTCCACCACGTTTTGCGTGGCAATGCCCGCGTGATCCGTGCCGGGCAGCCAAAGCACAACCTTGCCCTTTTGCCGGGCGTGGCGGCACAAAATATCTTGCAGGGTTATGTTAAGGGCGTGGCCTATGTGCAAAGACCCGGTGACGTTGGGCGGCGGAATGACAATGGAAAAGGTGTCGCCTTTGGCAATGGCGGCGGCCTGTTTGGGGTCGTCAAAATTTGGGGTGAAGGTTTTGGCATCTTCCCACGATTTACGGCGGCGGCTTTCAATTTCCTTGGGTTCATAGCCTTTGGGCAGGGCGGCTTCAGACATGGCTTATCCTTTTACCTCTTGGCAATCCGGGCAAGAGCGGTTAATATTCGGCAGCCGGAACGCCGAAGCGTTTCGGGTTTTCAGTGCCAACTATTTAGGTGCCAACAGGT
>JAVBMP010000012.1:0-7312 GCA_031552315.1 Desulfovibrionaceae bacterium
GTACCCTTTGCCCGTGAACTTTACATAGAGCGTGACGACTTTATGGAAAACCCGCCCGCCAAATACTTCCGCCTTTCACCGGGGCGCGAGGTGCGCCTGCGCTACGCCTATTACATTACTTGTAAGGAAGTGCGGCACGACGCCAACGGCAAGGTTGCAGAAATAATCTGTTCCTATGACCCGGAAAGCCGGGGCGGCGGCACGCCGGACGGGCGCAAGGTCAAAGGCACCCTGCACTGGGTGGCTGCCCCCACGGCCATAAAGCTTGAAGCGCGTCTTTATGACCACCTTTTTGACAAGGACGACCCGGAAGATGTGCCGGAAGGGCAAACCTTCCTGAACAGCCTGAACCCCGGTTCACTTAACGCGGTTACCGCCTTTGCGGAACCGGCCCTGGCCACATACCCGGCGGGCAGCCGCGTGCAGTTTGAACGCATCGGCTACTTCTGCGCGGACCCGGACGGCACGCCGGAAAAGCCGGTCTTCAACCGGACCGTGGGCCTTAAAGACAGTTGGGGCAAAATAGCGGCCGCCCAATAAACGGAGTTTTATTTTGATGGAGAAAATACCGGGCAGCCCGCTTGAAGAGGCTGCGCCAAACGATAAGCTACTGGAAAGCGACAGCGCCCCAAATAATCCCGCCGGTGAATCCACAGCGGCAGCGGATTGTTACGTTGCGGACGCGGGCGCGTCCTTTGGCCCGGTTGTAATTGACGCAACGCCCCTTGAAGTGATGCCAATTGAAGCGATGCCAGCTGAAGCGATGCCAGCTGAAGCGATGTCAATTGAAGCAACAGAATTTGAAATAACGGAAGAAGCCGGCCTGCTGTTCACGGAAGGCCAGACCGGGGCTTGCGGCATTTTTGAAAAACACTGCGCAATAACCGAAGAAACCGGCATTCTCACAGAAGCGGCCTACGCCGTAGCGGATGAAGTTTACCCGGCGGATGCGGAAGCTGCCATGCGGGTTTCCGCTTTTTCTTCCGCCGCCTATGGCCTTGACCTGTTTGAAGCCCCCACGGAAAGCCTTGATGACCTGGCGGTTCCGGGTGAAGATGAAGATTCCGGCATACCCTGGCGCGGCAAAAACGCCCTGGAAGGCATGAGCTTTGACGCGGCGGAACCCTTGCGCCTTTCTGTGCTGCACGGTGATGAAATTCTGGAAGCCGATGACCCGGTTTTTTTGAAGCAGTTCCTTGAAGAGCCGGAAGAAGACCGCGCGGCGGAAGATAGCGCCCTGGTTGTGGGGGTAAAATTCCGCCAATACGGGCCGGTGTATTTTTTCACCGCCAACGGGCACCCGGTGCAAACCGCTTCAAAGGTACTGGTGGAAACGGAACACGGCCCCGGCCTGGCCCAGGTAATGGCCAAACGCCGCCTGCGCCTGCCCCTGCCCACCCTGCGCGGGGAAAACGGGACGGAAATCTTTATAAAACCCATTTCCGGCATGGCCGGGCCGGAAGATATAGCCGCCTCTGCCGACAACCACATTCTGGCGTCCAGCGCCCTTCTGCACTGCAAGGAATGCATACGGGAGCGCAACCTGGACATGAAGCTGGTAGATGTGGAAGTGTTGCACAACCGCAGCAAGATCATCTTTTATTTCACCGCCCCTTCCCGCATAGATTTCAGAGAACTGGTCAAGGATCTGGTGCGCACCTACCGCACCCGCATTGAACTGCGCCAGATAGGCGTGCGGCATGAAACGCAAATGCTGGGCGCGCTGGGCAACTGCGGCATGGCCTGCTGCTGCCGCCGTTACTTGCGCCGTTTTGCCCCGGTGACCATCAAAATGGCCAAGGAACAAAATTTGTTCCTTAACCCCACCAAGCTTTCCGGTATTTGCGGGCGGCTTCTGTGCTGCCTTTCCTACGAGCAGGAAAACTATGAGGAATTTCACCGCAATTGCCCCAAAACCGGCAAAAAATACAATACGGACAAGGGCCAGCTTAAGGTCATGCGGGCCAACCTCTTCAAGCAAAGCATAACCGTTGCCTCCGAAGGTGGGGAAGAAATGGAATTTTCGCTGGAAGAATGGCATGATCTGCGCCCGCAACGGCTGGAAGGCGCGGAAAACCGCGACGCCAAGCCGGATGAAAAAAAGCGCCACAAAGGCCAGCCGGATGAAGAAAGCCTGGGCTGGAACACCGATGAAGACCTTGACCCGCAGCTTTTGAAAGCCCTGCTGCAAGAAGACGCCCCCGACAATGTGCCCCAGCCGCGCCCGGCCCCGGGCAACCAGCCGCAAAACCAGCCGGGGCACACCCAGCATGGCGGCAGAAGGCCGGAAGGGCACGCGGAAAAACGCCAGCCCGGCGGCCGGCCCTTCGGCAACAATGCGGAAAAGCGCCGTCAGCCCCAGCAAGGCCAGCCGCCACACGCGCCGCATGCGCCGCATGCGGAAAATGAGGGCGAAAAAAGGCCGGAACGCTTCCGCCCCAACCAGCCCAAAGGCCCGCACAAAGGGCGCCCTGAAGATAAAAGAAGCCCGCACAACGGGCAGGAAGAGGCCAAACCCAAAAGCAACATTTTTGGGCTAAACCCCAACTTGCGGGGCGACAAGCCCGCGCCAAAAGGCCAAGACCAGTGAACAAGTTCTTTCTTACAACCCCAATTTATTATGTGAACGCCCGCCCGCACCTTGGGCATGCCTACACCAGCATTCTGGCGGATTCCCTTACCCGCCTGCGCCGCCTTGCGGGTGAAGAAGCCCGCATGCTTACCGGCACAGACGAACACGGCGACAAAATTGTAAAGGCGGCGGAAAAGGCCAACATGGCCCCGCAACCCTTTACAGATTCCATAAGCGCGGAATTTCGGGCCATCCTGCCGGAACTGAATGTGCAAAACAGCTACTTTGTGCGCACCACGGACGCCGGGCACGTCAAGGCGGTGCAAGCCTTCTTGCAAAAAGTGCATGACAACGGCGACATCTACTTCGGCGAATACGGCGGGCATTATTGTTATGGCTGTGAACGCTTCTATACCGAAAAAGAGCTGGAAAACGGCCTTTGCCCGCAGCACCTGGTCAAACCGGAATATGTAAGCGAAAAGAACTACTTTTTCCGCATGTCCAAGTATCAGGGCTGGCTAAAGCAATATATTCTGGACAACCCGGACTTTATCCGGCCGGAACGCTACCGCAATGAAGCCCTGGCCCTGCTGGAAGGCGGCGTGCTTGAAGATTTGTGCATTTCCCGCCCCAAAAGCCGCCTTACCTGGGGCATAGACCTGCCCTTTGACAACAATTACGTGTGCTATGTGTGGTTTGACGCCCTCATAGGCTATATTTCCCCTCTGTTGCAGGAAGGCGCGCTTAAAGACTTCTGGCCCAACGCCGAACACCTTATCGCCAAAGACATTTTGAAGCCGCACGCCATTTTCTGGCCCATCATGCTCAAGGCCGCCGGGCTGGAACCCTGCCGCCACTTGAACGTGCACGGCTACTGGCTGGTGCGGGAAACCAAGATGTCCAAATCCCTCGGCAACGTGGTGGACCCGGTGCAGACCAGCAAGGTTTATGGCCTGGATGCCTTCCGCTACTTCCTGCTGCGTGAAATGCACTTTGGCGGCGACGCCAGCTTTTCAGAAGACGCCCTTGTTGCCCGTCTGAACGCCGACCTGGCCAATGACCTGGGCAACCTGTTTTCCCGCGTGCTTTCCATGGCGGCCAAATACCTTGGCGGAAAAACCCCGCAATACAACGCGGCAAATATTACGGAAGAAGAACGCAAGCTGGCGGAACTGGCGGAAAATTCCTTCCGCAACTACCTTACGCTTTGCAAGGGCCTGCGCTTTTCCGCCGGGCTGGAAAGTTTGTGGGAACTGGTGCGCAGCCTGAACAAATACGTGGACAGTTCCGCCCCCTGGGCGCTGTTCAAGGCGCAAGACCTTGCCCGGCTGAACAATGTTTTGTATACCCTGCTGGAATATTTGCGCAAAACAGCCCTGTTCCTTTGGCCGGTAATGCCGGAAACAGCGGAAAAAATGCTGGCCCAGCTTGGGCAGCCCTTCAAGCTGGAAGATGCGCGCCTGGAAGAGGAAATTACTTCCTTCGGCAGCCTGAAGGCGGGCACAGCCCTGGCGGAAGCCTCCAACCTCTTCCCCCGCGTGGACGTAAAGGCGGAAGGGGCAGGTAAAAATGAAGACCCGGCCAAACAGGTGAAGGAAGAAAAAAAGGCCGCCAAAAAAACGGACGGCAGCGGTTCCCAAAAAACAGCGGGCCAGGCAGCTGGTCAGGCAACGGGTCAGGCGGCAAGTCAGGCGGCAAGCCAGGCGGCGGGCCAGGCAATCGGGCCCATTGATTTTGCGGATTTTCAAAAGCTTGACCTGCGCGCGGGCACGGTCACAGCCTGCGCCGCCCACCCGGACGCCGACAAGCTGCTTTGCCTTACAGTAGACCTTGGCGAAGCCGCCCCGCGCAGCATAGTAAGCGGCATTGCCGCCCACTTTACGCCGGAATCTCTGGTGGGCAAACAGGTAATTGTGGTTGCCAACCTGCCGCCGCGCAAACTGCGCGGGGTAGAATCGCAAGGCATGATCCTTACCGCCCACAAGGACAACGGGCTGGAACTTTTAAGCGTTGGCGGCCCTGTTCCCCCCGGCGCGAAAATAAGTTGAGGCCATTGTGCAACGGCCTCAAGTTGAAGGCCTTGGGACTTTTGGTTTACCCATTTGTTTTAAGCATTTTTTTGATATTGCCTAGCACGCGTATAAGGTTTATGAAGAAAACACTCGCAACAGGAACAGCCACACTTTGCACGGAGTTAATATGAAATTGAATTTGAAAACAATGCTCTTCACGCTTGCTCTGCTGCTTTTGGGCAGCTCCAGCGCCCTGGCCGCCAAAACTTTTGTCGTGCTGCCATTCACCGTGAACGGGCCGGCCGGTTATAAATACCTTGAGCAATCCATACCTTCCATGATTGTTTCCCGCCTGCACTGGGACGGCCACTACCAGGCCATAGGGCAGGAAAACCCGGCGGCCCGCAAACCCGCCGCCACGGATACAGAGGCGGAAAAGGCCCGGGCGGCCATGAATGCGGATTATGTTGTATGGGGCACCGTAAACATCATAGGTGAAGACGCCAACCTTGAAGTGCAGGTGCGCGACAGAAACGGCAAAACCTGGCCCAAATCACGCGATGCCCGGGTATCACAACTTATTCCCAGCCTGAAGTCCATTTGCGACAACATAAACAAGGAAGTTTTCGGGCGCAGCGCGCAAACCACTGTCCAAACCAAAGCCCCGGCCACTGTCAACCAGATGAACCCGGAACTTATTCACAACCAGGACAGCAACAAGGAAACGTACCTTAACCCCAACTTCCGCTATTCCGGCGGCCGTGAAGGTGATGAAACCGTTATCCGCACCCAGCAGCTTCCCTACAAATCGGTCGGCATGGAAATTTGCGACGCCGACAACAACGGCACCAGTGAAATCTTTATTTTGAACGATACCGACCTTGTGGTCTATAACATGGTCAAGGGCGGCCTGAAGGAACTGGACAAATTTTCTTTGGGCACAGTTGACAAACCGCTGGCTATCCGTTCCATAAAGCTTGACCGCAGCGGCTTTACAAAAATTATTGTAGATACGCTGAACAACTCGCAAACCGCTGTGGCCTACATCTTCACCTTTGACGGCAAAAAACTTAACCGGGAAAGCCGCCATTACGGATTTTACCTGAACGTGGTAAACTGGGGCGCGCAGAACACGCCAACCCTTGTCGGGCAGGCCTCTGACGAATCACGCGTGTTCATACCCGGCGTGTATGAAATGATCAAAAACGGGGACAATTTCGTTCAGGGCGGGCGTATCAGCCTGCCGGACGGCGGCAACGTCTTCAACTTCGCACAGCTGCCGGGCGGTTCCGGCCGCGATTCTTCCGACAAGCTCCTTATGTATTCCAGCATGGAACGCTTGCGGGTTTACAGTTCCAAAAACAGCCGCCTTTCAGAAAGTGATGAAAAATATTCCGGTTCCTCGCTCGGCATTGAAACAACTTCCACCATGCCCGGCATGAACAAGGGCGAACCCGGCATGGAAGACTACTACTACGTTCCCCTGCGCATGATACCCTGCGACCTTGACGGCGACGGAAACTATGAGGTCATTCTTAACCACCCCATATCCACCGCGTCTGAACTGTTCACCCGCTACCGCTCCTTCCCGCAGTCGGAAATTCATGCCCTTTACTGGGACGGTTCCGGCATGAACCTGCAGTGGAAGACCAAACGCATCAAGGGCACAATTGTTGACTACACCATCGCGGATGTAGACGGTAACGGCATTTTGGATCTGGCCGTATGCATAAACACCCACCCCGGCGCCCTGGGGCTGAAGTCCATAAAGACCATGCTGTTCATCTACCCGCTTGATCAAAGCCGGGTAGACGGCACCATTGAAAAAGAATAGCCGGCCCGGCTGACGCCTGAAGCAAAAAAAATGTGGCGGAACATGGCCCTGCGCTTTTGTTCCGCCACATTAATAACCGCCCGGCCTGCCTTGCGGGCCTGCAAAAAGCGGTAAAATCTTTGCGCTTTTGGAGCTTGAATGTCCAACCTTCTGAACCCCGCGCCGCAAGAGGAAGGCATCAAGCTTTTAAGTTTTTTGGAAAAACGCCTTGGCTTGCCAAAGGCCATGCTGCACCGCTGGATCAGAGAAGGGCAGTGCCGGGTAAACGGCAAACGCTGCGCCCCCTTTGTGAAACTGCAACCCGGCGACCTGGTGCGCGTGCCGCCCTTTGCCGTGAACATGGCGCCGGAAAAAACGCAGCTTTCAAGCAATGCGGGCAATACGCCAGACCCGGCAGCAACGCTTGACCTGCCGGCATACCTGCCCCCGGCCGATTCAGCCAGTCCAGCCGGTTCGGCCAGTCCGGCCAGTCCAGCCAGTCCAGCCGGCTCAACTGGTTCAGCCAGCTCAGCCAATGCAACTGGGCCAGCCAATACGGCGGAACCGGGCAGGGCGCGCGACTTGGACAGGCCGGGCAAGGCCCGGGGTGCAAACAAACCCGGCAACGCGGCGGACAAGCTTTTGCTGCAACAGCTTGAAGATGATTTGCTGGTGCTCTGCAAGGCGTCCGGCCTGGCTACCCAACCGGGAAGCGGGCATACGGACAGCGTAAGCGCCAGATTGGCCGGGCTTTTTAGCGGGCAGGCCTTTGTACCGGCCCCGGCCCACCGGCTGGATTACGGCAGTTCCGGCCTTATTCTGGCCGGGCGCACCCTGAAGGCTCAACAGTGGCTGCACAGCCTGTTCGCGGAAAAAAGCCGCCCGGATCTTGCGGAAAACCCCCGGATAGAAAAA
>JAVBMP010000055.1:0-24140 GCA_031552315.1 Desulfovibrionaceae bacterium
GTCTGTGCTGACCACTTCCACGCTGAAGGCAAAGGGTTTGCTGAGCTCTTCCACCCCTTCAAAGGCGTAAACCGCCATTTCCAGCCCGTCTACCTTCAAAGTGAACCAGGAGGCGTTGGCTGCCGGGCGCTTGAAGGCCGAAGCCGCGGCGGCCAGGCTGGAAGCCAGGCCGGAGGCCGCATTGGCGATACTGGAGGCCTGCCCGGCTATGGCGGCGGCCTGGCCCACCGCAGTGGCGGCTTTTGCAAGGCCGGAACCGGGGCCGGCAAGGGCGGCGGCCTGATTGGCAATACCAGCGGCCTGGCCTGCCATACCGGCGGCATTGCCCACCGCGCCGGTGGCCTGGCCCACGATTCCGGGGGTTTGACCGGCAATGCCTGGGGTTTGACCGGCAATACCGCCAAGTTGCCCGGCAATGCCGGAGGCCTGGCTTACAATACCGGCGGCCTGTTCAAGCTTGCTTTTTTTATCGCTCATGGCTGTGTCCTTTTACTCAAGCAGGTTTGGCTTGAATGGGTACGTAATTCATGCTTTCCATATTTATTCCGCATAATAAGCAAAACTATATATAAAAGCAAATAATAACTGGTGGCGCGTTGCCGGTTACTTGTTCGCCGGGTTCGCCGGGTTCTAGTGCTCGGCCCTGCACCTTATAAGCTGGTAAAATTACTCAAATAAAGCTGATTGACCCTGCTCATTATTTTTTCCTTTTTTTGCTAAAGAAAAACAACCTGATAAATATGCCCACGCTTAAACCCAGAGATGTATAAGCGATTATTCTTATATGATTAATATTGTTAATTTGTTGCGCGTAGCATATTTTAAAAACGTTTTCGTCAAGAAAGCTATAAAATGCCTTGCTTGCGCTATGTCCTGCCCCTGTGCTTGTATAGTGCCAATGCTTGTCCACCGCAGGGTGTTTGGCAAGCATCAGATAGCCTTCACCGCTGTTGGTGAATTGTACTCCGCCAATATACAAAAAAAGATACAGTAAAAATATTCCAACAAGCCCAAGGGCGAATAGCTTTATGTGCCCAGCGCGGATAAAAGGTCTGCCATCCTTTCTTTTTACAGCTAAGTTTATCAATTTGATAAAAATAACAATGCTTAAGATCAAAGAGGCATAAGCGGTCAGTTTTATGTCAAAAAAACCATCAAGTTCACGCGTTGCGCAGACTTTCAAAAAGTGTTTATCGGCAAAGTCATTACGCGCCTGCGCGGCTTCAGGGCCGTCATCTATATCCCTGTAGACCCATTCCTTATTGATTGTAGGGTGTTTATGAATGACCACCCACCCTTCGGCTCCATCGATAATCCACATTCCACCAATATGTAGATAAACAAGCAGGAAAAATATTCCCAAAAGAGCCATAATTGCCAGCTTGAGACTTTTGAAAAGCATAAGATGTTTCCTTAATGTCAACGGATGCATATAGTGTTTCATCTTTGCTGTGCGCTGTAAATTTATACTTTTTTAGTTTCCTTTAAGCCTAAGCTGATTTTATTCTTAACGCTATAATAAAATTCTATTTTTTTCCCTTGCCTGCCGAACGTGGCGCCAGCCCCTAGCGGCGCGTTGCCGGTTCCTTGCTCATCGGGTTCGCCGGGGTTACCGGGTTCAGCGTGCGGCCCTGCACCTCGTAAGCGCGGGCGAAATCTTCAAGGAAAAGGGCCGCGAAGCCGTCATGGTCGTCACGCAGGGCCTGGTGCATGCGTATAAGGGTGTGCCAAAGCCTGCCCTTGCGGTTGAAGCGCACGGGGCCGTTTGCGTCCAGCCGCGCTTCTACAGCCTGGGGGGCTACTTTGTCCAAAGATGCCCGCACCGCCGCGCGCGCCCCGGCCATAAGCCCCATGTGGTGGCTGTGCAGGTTGGCAAAGGCTTCACGCATGGAATCCAGCGGAGGCAAGACGCCTTTTTGCTGGTGCCCCAAAAGGGTATCCAGCGCGGCTTCCGGCGTTGGGCTGAACTTTAGCGGGTTGTTGCTTACGCCCAGGCTGGTGGTTGTTATGGACAGGCGCAGTTCATTTTTACATTCGTTCCGGTTATGCAGGGCGCGGGTAAGGCCGTCTACCGCGCAACCCAGAAGCTTGGCGGAAAGGGTCAGAACCCTTTCCCGTTCCGCCGGGGAGGCCGGGGCTTCGGCAAAGCCCAGGGCCCGGAAAAAGCTTTCCACCTCTGGCGCTATGCCGCTTTCCGCCTTGCTGGACGCAGCCGGGGTGTTTGCCGGTTTGCTGCGCGCGGCGGGGTTGTTTTCCGGCCGGGCTTGCGGGTGGTTTGGCGGCGCGGTTTGCGGCCCCAATTTGGCCTGGCTTGCGGGCTGGGGGGCGTTAGCCATTTCCGCTTCGGCTGCCAAAAGGCGTGTCCGGCTGCTGGCCTGGCCGCTTGCCGGGCTGTTTTCCGGGTTGCTTGCCCGGCCACTTTCCTGACTGCTGACCGGGCGCTGGGCCGCGTGCGGAAGATTACCCTGCGCCGTGCCCGGCGTGCTGTCCGTGCCCGGCGCGGCATCCACACCAGACGCGGCATCCACCCCGGCAAAGCGCGCGGCAAAGGGCGAGAGTTCCGGGTATTCCGCTTCTTCTTCCCATGGGTCGTCATCCCAGTCTTCCGGTATTGGTTCAAACTGGTTGGCTTGCGTGGCCTGGCTGCTTTGCCTGGTTCCGGCTAAACGCTGGTTGGCCGGGGCCTGTTGTTCCGGCACGGCTACCACGGATAAAAGCGTGCTGATGCGCGGGTCGCTGTGGTCTGGGGGCTGCAAGACGCTTTTGGGCTTTCTTTGGCCCAGCAGGTCGTCAAATTCGCCCAGGCGTTCACGCGCTATGCGTTCTTCTTCCTGATCCATGGCGGTTAGCGGGTTAAGGGAAAGCGGGGTGGAAAAAGAAAGTATGTCTTCATTGGCAAAGCCGGCGGACGCCGTGTAGGCGCGGGGGTTGTGCAAAAGCCTGGCCATTACGGTGTAACCGCCAATTACAAAACCCTCGCCGTGGGTTATGCGGTAGCGTTGCCCACGGGCCAATGGGTCATTGCCAAGGGACAGGAAAACCCCGTTGGAGCTTACGTCTTCCAAAAAAAAGTCGCCGTCTTCAAAGGTAATTAGCGCGTGTTTGCGCGAAATTTGTTTGGAATGATCCGGAATTACCCATTCGCATTCTTCCGAACGGCCAATGTAGCCCCCGGCTTCTCCAAAAACGTGCATGGTGGGGAAGTTGGCGGAATATTTTTGACGGCTGACTATTTCAAACATTATGTCCATAACTTTCTCTTGCGGTTTTGTTTATGCGGTTTAAAGCTAACCCGCAGCGTTTTTTTGTATTTTCCTCAGCAAGGTGGTGCGCGGCAGCCCCAAAGACCGGGCCGCCCGGCTTACATTGCCGTTGTTGCAAAGCATGGCGGAATTTATAATGGCCCTTTCATACATGGCCATGTGTTCATGCAGCTTCATGGCATTGGCCTGGGCTTCGCCTTCCGCAAAAAGCGGCAGGGCCGTGTTGGGGCCGCTTTTTATGGAAACGACGGCGCGTTCAACAAGCGCGGCCAGTTCACGCACATTGCCGGGGTAGTCACGGGTGCAAAGCAGGGCCATTTGGGCATGGTTTATCTGGACATGCCCGGTTTGGTTTGAAGGCGCGTTATGGCGGGCCAGAAAACGCGCCAGGAAGTACAGGGCAAGTTCCGGTATGTCTTCACGCCGTTCGCTTAACGCGGGCAAATGGATGTGGCAGGTGGCAAGGCGGTAATACAAATCTTTGCGGAACAGGCCGCCTTCCATCGCTTCCTTTATGTTCAGGTTGGTCGCGGCAATTATTCTGATATCCACGGGGAAGGAACGCAGATCGCCCACCGGCCTTACTTCATGGTCTTGCAGCACGCGCAAGAGCTTTACCTGAAGTTCCGGCGGCATTTCGCCAATTTCATCCAGAAGCACTGTGCCGCCTTCCGCGCTGCGCAACAGGCCGGGGTTGTCCGCGTGCGCCCCGCTGAACGCGCCCTTTTTGTGGCCGAAAAGTTCGCTTTCCAAAAGCTGGGCAGGCATGGCCCCGCAGTTTATTTTCACAAAGGGGGCCTTTGAACGCGGGCTAAGCTCATGAATGGCCGAAGCGGCAAGCTCCTTTCCGGTGCCGGTTTCCCCGGTAATCAGCACAGAAACTTTGTGCCGGGCAATTTGCGCAATTTGTTCGCGTATTTTTGCCATTACCGGGCTGTGCCCCACAAGGAAGGTTTTGCCCGAAGCCTCATGCGAAGCCTTGTCGCATTCCAGGCGTGAAATATCGTCATGCAGGCTGTTTATGTGGGCCACATCTTGCCGCTGGCGATCCAGGGCGGCCAGAAGCAGCGCCCCGTAAGCGCAAAGCGCCTTCAGCCCTTCTGTGAAGCCGGTTTGTCGCGGCGTTGCGGCATGGGCCTGGGGGGTGAAAATTGCCCCATGCCGTGGCGGAAAGGTAAGCAACACCCCGCCAATGCTCATATTTTGCCAGGCTTGCAAGGGGTGGGCCGCCAACAGCGCCTCTTGCGGCAAATATTCACCGGAAAGGCCAAGCGAGGGGTAGGGCGGCATGCCGGCCAGCAAAGGCGCTTCAATTGTTTTGCCTTGTTGCAGGGCCAGACAGAGAGGGTCTTGCAGGTTCCAGGCTGGAACGCGTTTTTGCGGAGCGGCGCTTGCCGCGCCAATTGCCGAAGCGCTTGCCGCGTTGGTAGCTGAAGCTGTTGCCGCGTTGGCCGTTGAACCGTTTGCCGAGTTGGGCGCTGTGTTGAACGCCGAGTTATCCAGCGAATTTGATGTGCCCGCATCCGGCGCTTCAGTTGCTGCCGCGTTGCCCCACGTGCCCCAAAGCAATAAATTGGCGCGGGTGTTGTCCAGCATGAACACCTGAGCGCGAACAGCCCCCCCGCTTTCGCCCAGGGCCTGGGCCAGAAGGGTTGCGGCTTCTTTTGTGTCCGCAGCCATGCGCAGTTTTTCGAACCAGGTGTCCATTGTCATGCGTTGCTCACCCGGCCCCGGGTTGCAGGGCGCAGATAAAGTGCCCGTGTTCCGCGTCCAGGCTTATGCGCAGGCCGCCCGCGCGGCCCAAAGCCTGCCCCGAAGCTGAACCCGGCGCGGAGCCCGAAGCTGAACCAGGCGCGGAAGGCGCGCCAAGCGAACCCAGCAGGGTGGTTGCTATTATGGGCAACAGGTTGGCGTTTATTACGTGGTCAATGTTACGCGCCCCGGTATCTACGGCTGTGCAGCTGGCCGCGATGGCGGCCACCACTTCATCCGCCCAACTTAGGGCAAGGCGGTGCCGCTGTTTGAGGCGTTCACCTATTTGCGCAAGCTTCATGACCACAAGTTCGCTTAAAATATCCGGGCTTATGGGCATGAAGGGCACTATGGTCATGCGGCCCAGCAGGGCCGGGCGGAAAAACTGGGAAAGGGCCGGGCGCAACGCTTCCATAACCGTTTCCTGATCGGGCTTTTCACCCTCTTCAAACAGGGCGGAAACAATATCGCTGCCCAGGTTTGAGGTCATAAATATCATGGTGTTGCGAAAATCCACTTCCCGGCCTTCACCATCGGCCAGGATGCCTTTGTCAAAGACCTGGTAGAACAGGTTCAAAACATCCGGGTGGGCCTTTTCCACCTCATCAAACAGCACGGCGGAATAGGGCTGGCGGCGCACGGCCTCTGTAAGCCTGCCGCCTTCGCCATAGCCCACGTAGCCGGGGGGGGAGCCTATAAGGCGTGAAACCGTATGCTTTTCTTGAAATTCGCTCATGTTGATGCAAACCAGCATGCGTTCGCCGCCGTAAAGCTGTTCCGCCACGGCCAGCGCGGTTTCGGTCTTGCCCACGCCGGAAGGGCCGACAAAAAGGAAAATGGCTGTGGGCCGCGTGGGGTTATCCAGCCCGGCATGCGCGGCCAGGGCGGCTTTTTCAATGGCGGCCAGGGCATGGTCCTGCCCGCGCACCCGTTGGCGCAGGGCCGCGCCCAGCCCTGTAACGGCGGAAGCGCCGGCCCCGTTCAGCTTGCTTGCGGGTATGCCTGTCCATTCCGCCACAATGCCGGCCACCAGTTCCGGGTTCACCTCATAAAAAACCAGAGGGGAATCCCCTTGAAGGGCGGCCAGGTCGGCGGTAAGTTTATCCAGCGTGGCCGGTTCATTTTCTGGCGCGGCTGTCGCATTGGTTTGGGACGGCTGGCCGGCTGCCGGGCCTTTTTCTTGCTCCTCGCCGTTGCGCAGGCGTATTATGGCCTCTACCAGGTCTTTTTCCCGCTTCCAGCGGGCTGTCAGGTCATTGATGCGTTCTTCCAGCCCGGCCAGTTGCCCGCGCAAGGCGGCGTGGCGCAAGGCGCAATCCTCACCGGGGGCCGCGGCCACGCCCTTGCAGCGGTCACGTTCCAGCGCGTCAAGTTCCCGCCGGGTAGCGGCGGCTTCTTCTTCCATAATTTCCAGCGCGGCCGGTTTGGCCCCAAGGCTTACGCGCACCCTTGCGCAGGCCGTATCCAGCACGTCAATGGCCTTGTCCGGCAGGTGGCGGCCGGTTATGTAGCGCCCGGCCAGTTCCGCTGTGCGGATTACCGCGTCGTCGCGTATGTATACCTTGTGGGTTTTTTCATAGTGCGGCACTATGCCGCGCAAGATGGTTACGGTTTCCGCCAGTGAAGGCTCATCAAGCTTTACAAGCTGGAAGCGCCGGGCCAGGGCGGCGTCTTTTTCAAAATACTTTTTGTATTCGCTCCAGGTGGTGGCGGCGATGGTGCGCATTTCACCACGGGCCAGGGCGGGTTTTAGCAGGTTGGCCCCGTCGCCGCCGCCCGCCTGATTGCCGGAACCAACCAGGGTGTGCGCCTCGTCTATGAATAAAATGGTGGGCACGGGGGATGATTTTACTTCATCAATAACCGCCTTCAGGCGCTTTTCAAATTCCCCCTTGACGCTTGCCCCGGCCTGCAAACGGCCCATATCAAGCCCTACAATGCGCACGCCTTTCAGGGCGTCCGGCACGTCGCCTTCCACTACCTTGCGGGCCAGGCCTTCCACCACGGCGGTTTTGCCCACGCCGGGGTCGCCCACCAGAATGGGGTTGTTTTTGCGCCTTCTGGTAAGAATGTCCGTCATCAGGCGAATTTCCGGGCCGCGGGCGAAAACCGGGTCTGTTTTTCCGGCGCGGGCTTCTTCAGTAAAATCTGTGGCGTATTGTTGCAGGGCGCTTTGCCCGTGCGCGGAAGCGGGTGATGAACCGGGGGCGGCCCCGGCCGGGTTTTTTTCCGCCTGCAAGCCTTCCAGCAGTTCACGCAGGCCTTCCGCCGGTATGCCCTTGAGTTCCTGAAAGAAGGGGAACACGGAATAGCGCAACGGGTTTTGCAAGAGGGCCAGCACAATGGTGCCCGCGTGTATTTGTTCCTGCCGCAGTTCCAGGCTGGCAAGTAAAAAGGCTTCCTGTAAAAACTGGTAAAGCAGGGTGGAAAAGGTGGGCCGCCCGGAATTGTGCCCGGCGGGCGGGCGGTTTTTTACCAGCAGTTCGCGCAGGCGTTCCTCACTGCGTTCAAACTGGGCCAGGACATCGCGGAAGCCTTCTACAGCGAGCAGGGCTTCAAAATAATCTTCAATGGTTATTTCATAACCGCCGCGTGCCGCGCAGGAAACGGCGGAGGCCTCCAGCGCTTCCCGGCACGGGATATCCAGCGATTCAACAAGCGCGCCCAGGTTTATATTGACCATTTACCTAACCCCCGTGGTTTAAATTATAACGGCGCCGTCACCCTCTTCCACAGACAAACCTGTGGCCCAGCTTGACCAGCCAAGGCGCAGGCCGCTTGCGTCATCAAGCTTCCATGGCCTTACTTCTTCAGGCAGCAGGCGCAGTTCCACATCAAAATCAAGGCGTGATTTCAAGGTGAATTTGACCAGGGTATGTAATTCGGCGAATTTTTCTTCAGACGGCAAAAAAGAATTGAATTGTTCCCAGGTGAGCTCAGACAGGCAAATGCGGAATTTGCCGGTTTGGTCGGGCATTTCATCACCCAGCACAAAATCTTCACCCAGGGCGCAATTTTCTTCACCCAGGCGGGCGCGTTGCTCTTCCGGCACAGCTACCCAGCGCATTATGCAGGGTTGTATGTGGACGGCCTGGTGGTTGAAGTAATGGCGCAAAATACTTTCCAGCGAGCCAACGGAATCACTGTTGAAGGAAATAAGGCCAACGTAAGCCATAAGCCTTGGCCAGCGCAGGTCTTTGGCCTGCCGCAGCTCTTTGTGGCCCGCGCCGAAAAAGCCGAAAAAGTGGTTGGAAAGCCTGTCCGAGGCTTGCGGTTTATACTGCGCGTAATAGCGGTATTTGGCCCAGGTTTGGTGCAGCAGGCCCACCAGGCGGTGGTTGAAAATATCAAAAAAATCTCGCAGGGCGTCGGCTTCATCCGCATGTTGCGCCACATATTCGGTGAAATAGGCCGGCATGGGAGAACCCGCGCCGTGCAAGCCCATAAGGTTCAAGGTAAAGTTGGCTTGCGGGCCAAGGTTTTCCCGTTCCACAATATCAAAGGCGGCTATGTCGCCCGGCGGGAAGGAAAGGGCGGGGTTTACCTTGTAGCGGACGCTATTGGCGTTTACGCCCGCCCCCGCGCCCCTTGCGCCGCCTGTGCCGCCTGTGTTGCCCGCTTCTTTCGCGGCCCGGCTGCGCAGCCACCTTTCCGCTATGTCAACCGCTTGGGGGAAGGCGAAGGAACCGGGCAGGGCGCGCAAATTTTCCAGCAAAAGCGGTTCATTCCGGGGCAGTTCGCCGGGGGCCGCTTCATTCAGGGCCGGTTCATTCAAGGCCGCTTCAGCGGCAAAATCCGGCCCATGGCCGGAAGACCCGTTTTTCATAGGCTTACCCTGCCCAGCCTGGCCGGCCACCGGTATTCTTCCCCACGGGAAACTTCTTCAACTATAAGCTGGTGGAAGCTGTTTACCGTGGCGTAAAGGGCGAAAAATTCATTGAGGATGGAACCGAAAAGGTACATGCCGCCTTCACAGCTGAAGGCGCGTTGATCCATTATCAGGCGGGTTTGCGCCCCGCGCACCGGCAGGCCGTGGTGCACGCGGTCTGTTTCCCGCGTGCTAAGGCTGATCATGCCGTTCATGGTTTTTTCAAGTATTCTGGCCCTTGGCCTGTCATAGAGCGAGCGGAAGTCATAGGCGCTTAGCATGGCCCGTAAGGCCCGCACATCGGTTAGTGAAACATAGTTCAGCGACATGTTTGAAAGCAGGCGCCAAAGGAGGTTGCCTTCAAGCGGCGGGTTGAAGGAAGGCACAACCGGCGTTATGTTGCTGAAGCCAACCGCGCCCTGGGCATTGTCGGCCAGGGCGCTTATGTCGCCCACCCCCAGTTCTTTGGGCAGCGCCCGGTTGGTGCAGGTAAGTTCCACAGACACGGTTGCCGGCAGGGGCACGATGGATTCATTCGTATCCTGCACAAAAGAAATATAGGTTTCCGTTCCCTCGTCCTTGTTTGAAGGGCGGATGCGCAGGCGGTAATAGGAAGTGTGTTGCCCCTTGCCCGCTTCATGTTCAAAAGATTCAAAAGGCAAGTAGCGGCGGTTGTCTCTGGCGTTCGGCCCCCAACTGCCTACCTTGTCCACGCTGTAAACCGCGTAATCGTAAGGGGTGCGCGGGTCTGGCACTATGCGGTATTCGGTTCTGTGCTGGTCCAGCGGCACGGGTGAGGCATCCATGCGGAAAAGGTTTATTACGGGCGTGCAAAAAAGCTGCCAGTTGCCCGGCCTGAAAGATTCATAGGCCTCCGGCAGTTCCTTCAGCACAAAGTGAATTTCAAATTCCGTTGCGCCGGGGTGTTCCTTCAGCGTGTTTTTGTTCAGGCCCTGTTCAAGGCCGGAAAGGTTCACAAACAGGAACTTTTCCGGGAAGCAGAAATATTCCTGCAAAATGCGGTAGCCGGGGAAGGTGCTGGGCGGGTAGGGGTAAAGCCCCTCATTTTCCTGAAACCCGGCCGGGCCAAGGCAGGAAGGGGGCAATACGGCCACAATGCGCTCTTCTTGCATGCTGTCACGCAAGACAATACGCGCCTCTTTAACCCGTTCCAGCAAGGTAAAATACAGGGTTTGGGCGATTGCCGTTTCTCCGGCCAAAAAAAAGCGCAGGCTTGATAACGGAACATTTTCAAGCGGCACGCCAAGGCATTGCAGGCGCAGGGCAATGGAGGCCTCGCCCCGGCGTTCCAGAATGCGCATATCCGCCACCTTCAGGGGGTAGACATCCGTTTCATAAACAGTGCGGAAGCGGCAGGGCGTGCCGTTGACGGGCACGGACACAACTTCTGTGCCGCGCGTGATTGTGGCCTTGCCGGAAAGGTTGCCGCCGGGCTGGTACTGGATGATGCTGCAAGCCGGAATGGGCCGCAAATAGTTGGGCCAAAGCAGGTTAAAAAGGGAATGGGTTATTTCTGGCAGTTCATCATCCAGCTTTTGCCGTAACCTGCCGGATAAAAAAGCGAAAGCTTCAAGAATGCGTTCAACGTCCGGGTCTCGCCCCGGGGTGCCCAAAAAAGGAGCCAGGGCCGGGTTGCGCTCGGAAAATTCTTTGCCGAGTTCACGCAGGGCCAGCAGCTCATCTTGATAGTAACGGTTGAACACAGCCATGTTATATAATCCATGTAGTTACTGAATATTATGCCCAGGCGGGCGGGGGACGCTGTCCCCCGAACCCCCTGCCAAAGGGGGTAACCCCCTTTGGAAACCCTGATAATTTTGCGCCCTGATAATTTGCAACCCCATAACGGGGATCAGGAGGGTGGGGGTCTGGGGTAGGAAACCTCAAGGGCTTCAAGTCCTTGGGGTTCCCTACCCCAGTATTCGCATGCGCGGCTAGCGCCCGCGCAGTTTGTCGCCTTCCAGCCGCACGTCCCAGTGCCAGGGGCGCGTGTTGCCGTATTCGTCCAGCGCTTCGGCCGTAATATGCAGGCCCATGCTGAAGGTGGAATCCGGCAGGGGGCTGTGTGTTACCTCAACATTTACAAGCCTTGGCTCGTAAGCCGTTATGCATTCTTTTATGCCTTTGCAGGTAGCGTTTATCAGGTCTGTTCTGGAAAGGGTAAGGTCGTTAAGGTCGGGAAGCCCGTAATCCGGCAGGCTTTGCACGGAACCTTGCCGGGCGATGAACATGCGCAACAGGTGGTTGCGGATGGAATCATCCTCTTCCAGCCCGCAGGCGGCGTTTGCGCCTGTAAGCCTTTCAAACAGGCTTCCCGCCATAACTTATTCCTTCTCCAGCTTGCCTACCAGAGAAAGCGTGAAGTATGCGCCCATGTACTTGAAATGCGGGCGAATATTCATGCTTACCCGGTACCAGCCCGGATCGCCTTCCACGTCTGTCACTTCAATGCGGGCCTCACGCAGGGGGCGGCGGCTGCGAATGTCTGAACTGGGGTTTTCCTGGTCGGCCACAAACTGGCGCAGCCAGGTGTTCAGTTCACGTTCCAGGTCCACCCGTTCCTTCCATGAACCTATGTGTTCACGCTGCAACACCTTGATATAATGCGCAAGGCGTGAAACGATGAACAGGTAGGGCAGTTGCGCGCCCAGTTTGTAGTTAAGTTCCGCCGCCTTGCCTTCTTCAGAAATACCGAAGAATTTCGGCTTCTGGCAGGAGTTGGCAGAGAAAAAGGCCGCGTTGTCTGAACCTTTGCGCATGGTAAGGGCAATAAAGCCCTGTTCCGCCAGTTCATATTCACGGCGGTCTGAAATGAGCACTTCCGTGGGAATTTTCATTTCAATGTCGCCCAGCGATTCATAAAGGTGCACGGGCAAATCTTCCACCGCGCCGCCGGAACGCGGGCCTATTATGTTGGCTGCCCAGCGGTATTTGGCAAAGCTTTCTGTAATGCGGGTGGCAAAGGCAAAGGCGGCGTTGCCCCACAGGAAGTTGGCGTGGCTGTCGTCTACATTTTCTTTGTAAACAAAGGCCTTTACCGGGTTTTCTTCCGGGTCGTAGGGCTGGCGCAGCAAGAAGCGCGGCAGGGTAAGGCCCACGTAGCGGGAATCTTCAGATTCGCGGAATGACTGCCACTTGGTGTAGCGGGTGCCGCTGAAGATATCTTGCAGGTCTTTGAGGGCGGGCAGGCGTTCAAAGCTGTCTTTCAAGCCGAAAAATTCCGGCGCGGCGGCGGAAATGAAGGGGGCGTGCGACATGGTGGCCACTTTGGCTATGTTTTCCAAAAGGCGCATATCTGTAGCTGACGGGCCAAAGTAGAAGTTGCCTATCATGGCCCCTACCGGCTTGCCGCCAAACTGCCCGTATTCCGCCGTGTAAACCTGTTTGTAAAGGGCGGACTGCACAATTTCTGGTGAATCCAGGAAGTCGTCCAAAAGTTCATCTTTGGTGACGTTTATAAATTCCACAATGACGTTTTCACGGAAGTCTGTGCGCTCGGTAAGCAATTTCAGGCCGCGCCAGGTGGCTTCCATATCCTGAAAGTCGGAATCATGCAGAATTTGGTTGGTAAAGGCGCCCAGGCGGCGGTCAATATCCGCTATCATATGGTTGATTACGGCTTTGTTGACTTTTTCCCCCACCACTTCCGGGGCCAGCATGGAAACAATGGCCCCAATGCCCAGGCGGGCTTCCTCATAGCCTTCATCCGCCGGGGTAAGGTTGGTTTCACTTATAATTTGCGCCAACAGCGAACCGGCGGGCAAGGAAGAGCGCTCGGCGTTTTGCAGTGTTTGACTCATAGCTGTTTACTCCTTGGGCGTAACGTCTTTGTCATCAGGCTGTTTTTCTGCCTTACCTTGCGCCTTGCCTTTTTTGGGGGCGGCAACGCCGGTAAGGTCTATGCCGGCCTGGGTAAGTTCCCTTTGAATTTCTTCACGCTGGCGCGGGTCTTTTATGGCGTCTTCAATGGCCTTGCGGAAGGCGGGCATGTTGCCCATGGGGCCGCGCAAGGAAACCAGGGCCTCGCGTATGCGCAGCAGCTTGTTGGTTTCCGGTATTTGTTCCAAAAGCTGGCCCGGTTCAAAATCCCGCATGGATTGGACGTTAAGGCGCACCGCCATGTCGTTTTCCGATTCGCCATCGTGCAAAACGTTGGGCACCGCTATGTCAAGGCGCAAATTTTGCTTTTCCATAACTTCAGCGAAGTTGTTTTTATTGATGGAAACCGGCTTGCGATCCATAATAGGCCTGGGGTCGTGCCGTTTTTGGAAGTCGCCCAGCACCATTACCTTCAGGGGGAGTTCAATTTCCTCTACCGCGTTGCCGGTTGCGGGTTTAAAGGTAACGTTTATGCGCTCTTTGGGCGCTACCGATGTCTCTTTCTTGGCCATTTGGTTCCTCCGGTATTATTTTGGTCAATGTTCCTGAACTACATTTAAAGCTGTAAGCAAATTCAGCCAGTGCAAGTGCCTGGTCATTTCTTCCACTTTATCCGGGGCAATATTGCGCTGCCCAAAGTTGGTGGCAAGCAGCAGGGCCAGAATGCGGGCTGTCAGTTCCGGTTCCCAGTCCAGCAGCTTCCATTCCTCCAACTGGCTGTAAATTGCCCCCAGCAAGCGCACGGCCGCGTTTCTGTTGCCCATGGAAATGCAATACTGGGCTTGCAATAGGCCATGCAGCACCGCGCCGCGGTTGCGCCCGGCCTGCACAGTGCCCAATTGCTGCAAACCGGCCTGAAAACCGGCTTTGCCCCCAAGTTCCACCGCCTTTTTCAAAAGCTCTTCCATTTCCGCGTCAACGCTGGCGCTTTGCAGGCTGTAGGCCGCCGCGCCCATGTTTTTTTCTGAAGTGGACGCGCGCAGGCCTTCCAGCACCGTCAGGGATTTTTTGGAAACAAAGGGGGTGCCGTCTTTAAACCTGTAACTTAAAAGTTCTGGAAAGCGCCCCAAAAGGGAGGCCAGGCTAACGCGCAGGCAGGCGGCGGCGTTTGCGGCGTCCAGCCCGATCAGGCAGTTCAGCACCATAACGTGCCCGTCAAGCCAGAAGGGAGATTTGCCCGCTGCCCTTTCCAGTGACGGCAAAATTTCCGCGTAGCGCTTCCCTTCAACAGCCGCGCTGTATTCTTGAATTTTTTCCGCCGGAATGCCGCTGCTAAGCTGGGTTTTGCCCTGCTGGTCGGCTATGGGCAGCTGGGAAAGCGTGCCCCAAAGCCCAACCCGGCGTAGCTGAAAGGCCCGTTCATCTGTGGGGTTGGCGGCAAGGAAATGTTCGGCAAGTTGTTGTGTGTAATCTATAACATGCCGTATAACCTGAGGGAAAACTTTAGGCGGAATGCGCCAGTCTTTATCCTGTTCCGCAAAATTCGCGTTTTGGCGCGTGTTGGCTTGCGCGGCGGGCGTGAAGGAATTTGGTGTTTGCCCGGGGGCCGCTTCCCGGCCCGTTTCCGCGCCCGCTTCTCCACTGGAAGACGGCAGCTGGCCGGACGCGGGAATTTTGGCGAATATTCCGCTGAAGACCGGGGCGTCTTCACCAACCTTTTCATTCAGCACCGCCTGAAGAAGCTCAAACTGCCGGCGCAAGGCGCTTACTTCCTCGCTGGAACCTTCCATGAAGGACGTGGTTTCCGCCGCGTGCTCAAAACGCCCGCAAAGCCAGACCAGGGGGGCCAGGCGGCGTTGCTGCCGCGTGGCGGGCGGGTAAAGCTGGGGCCACCATTCCCGCAGAATATGGGAAAGCGCGGCCAAAGCCAACGGGCAGGCCTTAATTCCATTAAGGCGGTATTCGGCGTAAACGGCATAGGCCAGCGCCCAAATATCCTTGCTTTGCCCAGCCAGAAAGCTGGATGCCAACTGCGCCACTTTGGCCCAGTCTGTAGTTTCATCAGCATGGAGCGAGGCATCTTTTTCCACTTCAGCCCGCAAGGCCTCAAATTCCGTAGAAAAGCCGCAATCTTCGCCGCAAGGGCAAGCTTCCGCAACAGGCGTGCCCCACGCGGCAAGGTAAGTGTTTGAGATTGCTTCTTCCATATACCAGGTTCACTTGTGTTATTTACGCGCGAATATAAAACCGGGCGGTTAAAACAATATGCTGTGTCTTTCATTGCGGCGCTTATGCAAACCCGCTTTTGAACGGCGTCAACGTACAACTATGAGATATTTATGAATACATATTTATACATATAATAGTAGGAAATAAAATAAATTGCAATAGCAAAACTTATATAAAGAACGAGATGCTTTTGCCGTAAGGCTTGTTTCCATTTCACGGTCGTGACTACACTGCCTAAAACGCTGTAAAATTTTATCAGGCATAATATAATAGCTTGTGCGACAACGCTTTTCGATATTATGATGCGGGCACCAGCCGGTTTGCCTGTGAAGACCAGATCGGCTTGCTGGCGTGAAGAAGCTTTAGAACCGGGGACGTATAAGGCACCATGTCAGAGAACAAAATTTACGCTCGTGACTACACTGCCCAGCAACCTTCAAAAACATTGAGGCTATGCCCTGCGATGTCCAGCATCTCTACACAGTTTTATGCATTGGAAAATGAACTTGTTGATTTTATTGACAGCATAAGCAAGACTATTGAATGCTACCTTGTAAACATATCCGAATCTCCTTTCAAGGCGACTCTGTTCAAGTCTTGTGAAACTTTGCAACGGCCCATTTCTCATGTTGCGATGTTCAGGCGGGAACCTGGTTTTCTTGGCGCCGCAACGAATGATTTTTTTAAAAAAAATCCCAATGCTATACACCTGTTTATAGGAAGCCATGATGCAGCGGGATTGTCTGAGTCTTGGTTTACAGTATTAACTGAAGATGATGACACGTTCATTTTGGCAAAGAAAATAGTAACCCGGCTGAAAAAAATTACGAAAGCCGGCGTGGTTTTTAAAAATTTGGAAACTGATAAAGAAGGCATGGTCAAAACCTACCGGTATACTGCCATGGTAAAGGAAGAGCAGAATAACGGCTTGCGGTTGCTTGGCATGGGTAAAAATATAATAGCGTACATACCATAAGTCATTATTGACCAGCAAACCAGTGAACAGCATATTTACTATGAATAACAAGCTCAGGTATAAAATTTGTCTTGCCGGGCCAAGGCATACGCCAAAAAAATTATTGGTGTGTCTCAATTTGAGGCCGTTGCACAATGTCCTTTTTGCCCTTTTACTGCGTCGTGCCCATGTTCCGTAGTCCCGCGCGAAGGTCATATATGCGTGAATATACTCCCTCCGCACGGAACTGCGCAGACAAGGGCACTCCTTGTAAAAGAACAAAAATTCTCATTGTGCAATGGACTCAAATGGACAAAATCCGATGCTAGCAAAGCTATTCCTGGAGATGGAAAATTCGAAAAGGTAGTGGATGGCAATAAGCTTGAAATTGACTACAAAGAAGGCGTACCGAATTTTGAAACAGCTAAACTGAACGGGGAAAGAGTAACATGGCCAGGGCCTGATAATGACCCAAACTTTATGCCGAAAGTAGATATTCCCGCAATGAAAGGCACGCGTGGTGACTTTGAACAGGCAGATGCAATGATGGCTCGCAAGCTGGGTGTTACCGACTGGAACAGGCCCAAAGGATATACATGGCACCATGGAACGGATGGCACCAGCATGACTCTTGTTAAAAGTGAAGCCCATCATGCGCAAAAAGGTGGCGGATGGCCCGTGCCAGGGCATGAGGGCGGTAATGCTCAAAGCAAATTATACTAATAAAGGAAATACCATGAATTTTAACGACCTGCTAAAAAAAGGCTTTAAATTTACTTCTGAAAGACAAAAACTTCAAGCGCATGACATTCAGGATATTGAACTCCTGATTAATGCCAAACTCCCAGAACAGTATAGAGATTACCTGCTTTACACAGATGGAGGCGCAGTTATTAATGAGAACCTTCCTAAAAGCTATCGTGGTTATGCCACAAAAATTCATTGGCCCAAAAATAATGGAATATTCCCAGATGAAGAATATGACGATGTAATGTACCTGCATTCAAAAGAAAAAATTTTCTTCTTCTACCATAATTATAAGCATGACCTGCCGGAAAATACAATAGTGATAGGCACTGACCCAGGCTTGACGTGTTATCTTATTGGGGTAGGGAAAGAAAATAGCGGCAAGATATACGCATGGCGAATTGTTCCACTTAATGTATATGAAACTGGCGGTGTTGCCGGAAAATCCTATTTGGGGTTCATTGCGAACAGCTTTGTTGAGTGGATATTGTCCCTGGAAGATATTTCTGGAATAGACTAATATGGCGCAACAAGGTATTGCAGGTATTGTATGAAAACACTAGAGATATGATGCTTGAACAAGCCTGAAAAAAAGTCTGTCCATCCTTGTAACGCGTGGGTTATGCTTAAAAAAAAGCACGGCACAGAGCCACAACCAAGGAGGACAGACATGCAAACTATACAGTACGTGGGGCTTGATGTCCATAAGGAAAGCATCAGCGTAGCGGTAGCGGTTCATGGCGAGGAAGAAGTACGGTTTCTTGGAACAATTCCCAATCATTCAGATGCCTTGAATGGAATGATTCGGAAATTGGCGAGTAGCGGCAATACCCTGCGGTTCGCCTATGAAGCTGGGCCCAGTGGTTACACAATATACCGGAATTTAAGGAAGTTGGGTTGTGTGTGCATAGTTGCCGCCCCGTCTTTGATTCCCAAGAAGTCTGGCGAGCGGGTCAAGACAGACCGGCGCGACGCCATGATGTTAGCCCGGCTTTACAGGGCCGGCGAGCTAAGCGGCATTTACGTTCCGGAAAAAGACGACGAGGCTGTGCGCGATTTGTTCCGCACCAGGCGTTTCATGAAGAAGCTGAAAAAAGAAGCCCGGCAAAATCTTTTGGGGTTTCTGCTCCGCAACGGCATTCAGTACAGCGGCAACCGCCACTGGACAAAAATGCACTGGAACTGGCTGAACGGGCTTAGCCTTGCGCACCCTATGCAACAGCTGGTATTACAGGAGGTTATCGACACAATTCTGCAATTCCAAAGCCGGATAAAGCGTATAGAAGGCATGCTGCAGGACGCGGTAGTCGGCTGGCGGCACGAGCCCATGGTGAAGCGCCTGCAACTGTTACGCGGCGTGTCGTTTATAACTGCCGTGGGGCTTGTAGCCGAACTGGGGGACTTGGCGCGGTTTGCTTCCGCCCGCCAGCTTATGGCTTACGCCGGACTTGTCCCGTCCGAAAGCTCCAGCGGGGCAACAATCCGGCGCGGCGGCATCACCAAAACCGGAAACAGCAATGTGCGCTGGTTGCTTGTGGAAGCCGCCTGGAGTTACCGCCTTAAGGCGCGGAAAAGCGCGTATTTGCTCAGACGGCAGCCAGAGGCATCGCAAGAAGTCAAAGACATTGCCTGGAAAGCTCAAGTCCGCCTTTGCGGGCGCTACCAACGCCTGTTGCAAAGGGGTAAGCCCAAAGGCAAAGTCATCACCTGCATAGCGCGTGAGCTGGCCGGGTTTATCTGGGCCCTCGGAAGGCTGGCAGTGGACTGAAATGCAAAAAGACATTGCCGGGTAAGGTAAAATGCAAAAGGCATAAAAGCAAAAACATTTTAAATCAGATACTTGCAGAAAAGGAGAAAAAACGCGGCCACGGTCAGGAAAACCCTCGGCAAATGCTTGGGCAGCCTGTTTGTCCACGCCCGTTTAGAGATAGAGGTGCTTCCGCGACGAACACAATATCATGTGGTACCCAACCCACGCATAACAGAGTGAACAACCGTCGTCCAAGAGCCCCGTTTTTTCTCCCTCCTGCAAAACATTTCCCAAAATATTGGGGTGGGTAGGCTTTTGCTTACTTGACAGGTTCAATCATAACAGCATTTTACTCTTGAAATGAGTGAATTGCTCAGCAAGGATTTGTCTTCAAATCCTTGCTGCGGAATAGTCGTAGGCGAGCTTTGCTCGCCGCAGACCCTTGACAAAGTCCTGGCAATTTTGCCGGGATTTTGTTTATATAGCTCCATGATAAAACGCAAATCCGAACAACAAAGCAGAATTGAACTGGTGACCATTGAAAGTTTGGTTCCCAAGGAACATTTGCTGCGAAAAATCGACAAGGCTATCGACTTTCGCTTTATTTATGAGAAGGTCGAAAAATTGTATTGCGCGGACAACGGGCGCCCGGCTGTTGACCCTGTGGTTTTGTTCAAGATGCTTTTCATCGGGTATCTGTTCGGGATTCGCAGCGAGCAGCGTCTGGTGCAGGAAATTGAGGTAAACGTGGCCTACCGCTGGTTTTTGGGCTTCACGCTTACGGACAAAATTCCTCACGCCAGCACCTTCAGCCAGAACCGGCGGCGGCGCTTCAATGAAAGCAACGTGTATCAGGAAATTTTTGACGAAATAGTTCTGCAGGCCGTGAAGCGCAAAATGGTGGACGGCAAGGTACTCTACACGGATTCGACCCACCTGAAAGCCAGCGCCAACAAGGGAAAGTTTGAAAAGGCCGTGGTGCTGCAATCCGTGCGGGATTATGTGGCGGATCTTGATGCCGAAATAGCTGAAGACCGCGACAGGCACGGCAAAAAACCGCTGCCGCACCGCGAGGCCGCACCGGCGGAAAAAGAGATAAAAATCAGCACAGTCGACCCGGACAGCGGCTACATGGTGCGCGACGGCAAGCCAAAGGGCTTCTTTTATCTGGATCACCGCACGGTTGACGGCTGTTGCGGCATCATAACGGACAGCCACGTCACCCCCGGCAATGTGCACGACAGCCAGCCTTATCTTTCCCGCCTGGACCGCCAGCGCCAACGCTTCAATTTTAAAACGGAATCCGTTGGCCTGGACGCCGGATACTTCACCCCGCACATCTGTAAAGGCCTGGTGGAACGTAATATTTACGGCGTGATAGGGTACAGCCGCCCACGCACCGCGCCGGTTATCTGCGCAAGAAAGATTTTGTATATGATGAAAGTTTTGACTGCTACCTTTGTCCGCAAAATCAAGTACTTGCTTATCGAACTACCACCCGCGAAGGCTACCGTGAATATGCCTCTGACCCTTCAATCTGCCGCGCTTGCCCGCTTTTAAAACAATGCACCGCAAGTCGGTCTGGCGTAAAGCTGGTAACCCGGCATGTCTGGCAAGATCACAAAGAAGAAATAAATGCGCATCGTTACGAGGAAAAAGGCAAAGCAATCTACAAACGGCGCAAAGAAACTGTGGAGCGCAGCTTTGCGGACGGCAAAGAGCTACACGGCCACCGCTACGCCCGTTTTCGCGGCCTCTCCAAAGTCCAGGCCCAATGCCTGCTTTCCGCCGCTTGCCAAAATATGAAAAAAATAGCCCTGCGCCTGTGGGGCCATGGGCCATTTAAGACATTTTGGCCCCAATATGCCTTGTTTTGGCTTATAATTTTCTTTGTAGCACCTGTTTCCCGATATTTTTTCCCGCCATCTTTTTCCCGCCAATTTTACAAAGCAGCATAAAACAAAACCCCCTGCGCAAAAAACAGGGGGTTTGTCAAGGGTCTGAGCTAGTCTACTACTAGCTGATTTCTTCTTCAAGTTTCTGGCAAGAAGCGCAATCTGCTAGTACATTTTGAAGAGCCACCCGCCGAACACATAGACGATAAAGTGTCGGCCTTTTCCTTGTAGCGGAAAAATAGCCGGACAGAATTGCCACGCGCTTTATTTGAATTTTTTTGCCCAACTTTTCACGCAGTGCCCCAAAAAACTCTTTTCTTCGCTTCCGTCCGGGTGTATGCTTTGTTCGCCGGACAGGTTGACGGCGTGTTGTTCCGCCGTCAAGCAGATACAAGCTTACGCCGCACGGCAACTTGAAATCAGGCACCACGTCTGGACAGCGCGGTGCGCCTTTGCTTCCAAAGGTCAATTTGTCCTAAAAGAGGATTTTATGAACCTGGTTTATCGTGGCAAGACTAAGGATATTTACGAACTGGGGCCAGATTCCCTGCGCATGATCTTCACCGACCGGGTGACCAAGAATGAAGCCGGTGAAATTGACCCCGGCGGCAATATTGTGGCCGAAAACACCGAACCGGGCCAGGGCGAAGCTTGTCTGCTTATGTCCACGGCTATTTTCAAAGAAATAAATGAACGGAAAATAGCCAAAACCCACATGCTGGGCTTTGACCTTAAGGCGGGCAGCATGGACGTGTGCCGCGCCACTATGTTCAAACCCGGTCTGGAATGGGTAACCCGCTGGAGGTGCACAGGCAGCTTCCTGCGCCGCTATAAAATGGTGCCCGGCGTGGAAGACGGCAAACTTTTGAACGCCCCGGTGTATGAAATCACCTTGAAGGACGATGCCGCCGGCGACCCGCTTATTGTGCCTTCCGCCCTTGTGGGCCTTGGCATGATGAACGCGGAAAATGCGGCGGAGCTGCAAAAATGCAACGCCGAGGTTATGGCCGTCATCCATGACATGTTCGCCAAACGCGGCCTTGACCTGTGGGACATCAAAATTGAATGGGGGCTGGACGCCAACGGCAAGCCGCTGATCATTGATGAAATATCCCCCGGCTGCTGCCGCGCCTTCAAGGCCGGCACCAAGGAACGCGTGGCCGGACGGGCCCTGGCGGAACACTTCAGATAATTCGCGCTTCAGGCCGGCCTGAACGCTTACGCCTGTTTAAACTTGCGGCCCTTGATCTGAACAGGTCAGGGGCCGCTGTTTTTACCACAGGCAAAACTTTTTCTGAATAAAAGAACAAAAAATCTCATTGTGCAATAGTCCCTATAACCGTGTGAACACCCACCCACAAGGACACTGACATGAGCGGACTGCTTATTCTGCTTGTTTCTTTTGTTGTGCTGCTGGCGGCCTATTTTACCTATGGCCGTTTTCTGGAACGCAAATGGGGCATTGATGAAAAAGCCCCTACCCCGGCCCATACCATGCGCGATGGGGTGGATTACGTCCCCACCGGGGCAAGCGTGGTGTTTGGGCATGAATTTGCGTCTGTGGCCGGGGCCGGGCCGATAAACGGGCCCATTATCGCCGCCATGTTCGGCTGGGTGCCGGTAATTTTGTGGATTTTGCTGGGCGGCATATTTTTTGGCGCAGTGCAAGATTTTGCCGCCCTTTACGCGTCGGTAAAAAGCAAGGGCAAAACCATTGGCTATTTGATAGAAATTTATATAGGCAAAACCGGCAAGCGCCTGTTCATGCTGTTTGTATGGCTTTTTTCCATTTTGGTAATCGCGGCTTTTGCCGACATTGTGGCCGCTACCTTCAACGGCTTCATGCCGGATGACGGGCTGAACAGCGCCAATGCCTCCGTGGCGTCCACGTCCATTTTCTTCATGCTGGCGGCTTTGTTATTGGGTTATTTCATTTTCCGCGTCAAACCGGGCGGCCTGGCAAGCGGCGCGGCCGCCATAGCTTTGCTGGCGCTGTGCATTACCCTGGGACTGAACTTTCCCCTGCATCTTTCCAAAGAACTTTGGCGTTATCTGGTTTTCATTTATATATTCATAGCTTCCATCACTCCGGTGTGGATTCTTTTGCAGCCCAGAGACTACCTTAATTCCTTCCTGCTTATTCTTATGATGCTTGGGGCCTTTGTGGGCGTAATATTCGCCAACCCCACCATGCATATCGCGCCGTTCAACGGTTTTCAGGTGAATGGGCAGTATCTTTTCCCCATGCTTTTTGTGACCATCGCTTGCGGGGCCATTTCCGGCTTTCACAGCCTGGTGGCTTCCGGCACGGCCTCAAAGCAAATCAGCAATGAACGCGACATGTTGCCGGTAGGCTTTGGTTCCATGCTGCTGGAATGCCTGCTGGCGGTGTTGGCCCTTGTTGCCGTAGGATCATTGGCCATTGGCGGCAAAATGCCGGAAGGCAGCCCCCCGGTGGTGTTTGCATCGGCCATTGCGGGCTTTCTGACGCAACTGGGGTTGCCGCAAGGCACCGTGTATACATTGATTACCCTGTCTGTTTCCGCATTCGCGCTTACCTCGCTGGATTCCGTGGCCCGCGTGGGCCGCATGGCTTTTCAGGAACTGTTCATGGATAACGACCCGGATGACGAAGAAAACAGAGAAAAAAGCGCGGACTTGCCCGGAAGCGCCGCCCTGGCGGCAAACGGTCAGCCAGACGAACAGACAGGATGCCCATCGGACGCTCAAACAAACAGCCTGGCAGATGGGCAGGAAAACTGGCAGGTAAGCAGTCTGGCAAACAGCCTGACCGACGGGCAGGCAAACAATCCGGCAAAAATCCGGCCAGACAACCGAATGAACAACCTGACAGCAGACAAGCGGCCAGCCAGCCGGGGCCTGTTTGCAAGCCTGTGCGGCAACCGCTACCTGGCCACGGCCATTACCCTGCTTATGGGGTACTTGCTGGCTTTACGCGGCTACAAAGATATTTGGGCGCTTTTTGGCGCGGCCAACCAGCTTTTGGCGGCCCTGGCGCTTATTGCCTGCGCGGTGTTTTTAAAAAAGACCAAACGAAGCGGATCCATGCTCTATTTCCCCATGGCCGCCATGTTGCTTGTCACTTTTACCGCCCTTGGCCTGACCATTTATAGCCTGCTGCAAAAACTGTCCGGGTCGGAGTTCAACCCGCTGTCTGATGGCCTGCAGCTAAGCTTCGCGGTACTACTGCTGTTTTTAGGGGTAATGGTGGCCGCGCTTTCAGTAAGAAAGCTGCGGGGAAAGACTTAGAGCAATTTACGATTGAAATGAGTGAATTGAAGCCATTGCACAACGGCCTCACGGTATTATCGCAAAACGTCCCGCGCTCCGCTGTTTGGCGGGGCGCGGGACGTTTTTTTATGAGTTAGAGCAATTGAAGACCGTTGCGAATCAATTTCAAATAACATCTTGATATATTTAAGTAATTATTGCATTCTGCCTCATCAGCCACAGGGAGGAATCAGCATATGGAACGCAATATGGGGCTATTTGGTCTGGCGGATTTTATTGTCAAAAAGAACCGCAACAACCAGACTTTTCTTGATTGAGGCCATTGCACAACGGCCTCAATGCGCTGCAACTGCAAAAATTCTTATCGGAAGCCGCAACTTTGGAATGACAACTAATTTGTTTTGACGTATAGAAAAACAAATTGCACTTGCGTGTTCCTGGTGGTTTTCAATACAGCAACCGATTCAACATAGACTCAATTAAGAACGTCCAATAATTTCTGGCAAATGCACTACTTCACGCTAAAAAAATACCTGGCGCTCTTTTTCGCGTTCTGCTGCGCCGCCTGCTCGCCCGGATACCGTGCCGG
>JAVBMP010000125.1:0-3621 GCA_031552315.1 Desulfovibrionaceae bacterium
TTGCACAATGGCCTTTTTGCCCTTTTACTGCGTCGTGCTTCGTCCCGCGCGAAGGTCATATATGCTTGAATATACTCCCTCCGCACGGAACTACGGGATAGGGGCACTCCTTGTAAAAGAACAAAAATTCTCATTGTGCAACGGCCTCAAATAGGGATTTTTACAAGAAAAGTCCCGGCAAGCGCAATGCTGTTGCCGGGACTTCTTTATTTTACGGATTTTTCAGAAACGAAAGATTTTAATTCCCGGCATAGCCCAGGCGTTTGGCGTTGGCCAGGCAATCCGCCTTGGCCTTGTAGCCTTCAGTGGCCGCGCCAACAATTTCGCCGTTGCTGGACTTTCTTCTCCAGCGGTGTTCCCCGGCTTTGTCCGTGTAAAATTCCCAGTTGTCGTTTTTATATTCGGCGGCCTTGTCATTGTAGCCGTGGCGTTCCGCATTGGCGATGCAGGAATTTTTGGCCTTGTAGCCTTCGGATGCCGCGCCAATGATATTGCCGTTGGTGGCCTTCAGGCGCCATCTCCATTCCCCGGCCTTGTCCTCATAAAATTCCCAGTTGTCAGCCATGTGCGCTCTCCTTGTCGTTAATATGGTTGGTATTCACAAGAATGGGGGCAAGCGGGCCATGTAAAAATGCGCCATTGCTCCGGGTTGCAAAAATATATTTGGCGGCTGCCTTTTTATAAAACATTTTAAAAACGAGATATTACGCGCAAATATATATTTCTTGCGGCTTTTCCCGCATCTGTCCGGTAAAAATTATACCAAAAAACCGAAATAGGCAACCGTAAGGAAGAATATGAAATACATGCTGTTACATCTTGCTTTGCGGGGTTGCCCGGCATGCGCGCCCGGCAAAAAATAATTGTTCGGGCCAAGAATTTGCCCGTCCGGCAGCCTTCCATTTTGAATAGAATGATGTTATATCAACCAACATTGCAAAAATGCAGCAAAAAATGCAGCAAAAACGCGGCAAAAACGCGATGGGCGGGTTGACTTCCGCAAGGCGCGTATAGCCAGCCTGTAAAGCGTATTTGTGGGTTTTGCCGCGCAAATTCGCGGGGTGGGCGGCGCGTCAGGGACGGCGCGTCGGGGCGGCACATCAGGGACGGCAGCCTGGCGTGTGGTTACAAATTCCTGTAAAATTCAGGGTGAACTTCATGACATTTATAGTTGGCGTTATTATAGTTTTCGGTTCGGTGCTGGGTGGGTATGTCCTTAGCCACGGCAACCTGCCGATTCTTTTCCAGCCCTTTGAATTGATGATTATTCTTGGGGCGGCGCTGGGCGCTTTTGTCATTTCTTCCACCGGGCATGTGCTTAAGCTTTCGCTTAAGGCCCTGCCAACGGCCATTGGCGGGAAAAGCGTAGGCAAGGAACATTATGCCCAGGCCCTGGCCCTTTTGCACGCGCTGTTCAGCAAAATGCACCGTGAAGGGATAATCAGCATAGAAAAAGATATTGAAGACCCTAAAAGCAGCGGCCTTTTCCAGCGTTTTCCGCTTATAGCCAAAGATTTGCCCGTGTGCTACTTCATTGGCGACACCATGCGCACCTACCTTACCACCGGCAAAGGGGAGGAACTGGGCGAACTTATGGACGCGGATATTGAAATTATGTCGCATGAAGATGAAGTGCCCTACCACAACATCAACCGCATGGCGGATTCTTTGCCCGGCATGGGTATTGTGGCCGCCGTTCTTGGCGTTGTTATAACCATGATGAACATTGACGCGCCAAAGAATGAACTGGGCGCGCACATTGCCGCGGCGCTGATTGGGACATTTCTTGGTATTTTGCTTTGTTACGGCCTGTTTGGCCCCATGGCGGCCAAAATAGAAAATATTGCCCATGAACGGGCCTGCTTTTTGAAGTGTATACGCAGCGCCCTTATGGCGGCCCTGAAGGGGCTTTCACCCATGGTGGCGCTGGAATACGGGCGCAGGGCCATTCCGCCCAGCTACCGCATGACTTTTTCAGAAATGGAACAGACGTTGAAATAATTGCGGTCTGCAATTTATAACAGGCCTCTGGCGCGGAGATATTTATGAGTGGCGGCGGTTCATGGAAGGTTGCCTACGCGGACTTTGTTACAGCCATGATGGCGTTTTTTCTGCTGCTTTGGCTCACTTCCGCCTTGCCTGAAGATCAACTGAAGGTCCTGGCCGGTTATTTCCGCGCCCCCGGCGGTTATGACACCAAGGCCCCCACAGGCCTGAACGCGCCGCCCATAGTCGCGCCCACCAAAGACAAGGTGGATTTTGCCCCGGGTGAGGCCGGTGAAAACAACGCCGCCATTGGCAAAGCGCTGAAAGAGATGCTGGACGGCCAGGAGATACCGGTTTATGAAGCCGGTATGAGCATTTCAGAAAACGGGGTGCTGTTGCGCGTTACCGGCGGGGTTATGTATGAACCGGACAGCGTTGTTCTTTCCCCTTCCGGCAAACTTATTCTGGATAAAATCATTTCTATTATGAAAGATTTTAAAGTAAACGTGATTGTGCGCGGGCATACCTCTTCCGGTGAAACCGGCGCGCCGCATTTCAGCTCAAAATGGGAGTTATCCGCAGCCCGCTCCGCGGCTGCGGTAAGTTATCTTATTGAGCACGGTTCCATAGATTCCAAGATGATCATGAGCGCCGCCTTTGCGGATACCCGGCCCCAGGTGCCGGATAAAACGGGTGAAGACGCGGCGCAAAACCGGCGGGTGGAATTTTATTTTGTAAAGCCGGGCATGGCGAATACCCTTATGGGGTATTAAAAAATTCCGGCGCGTTCGGCCAGGATTGATGGCAAGCCCCGCAAGGCCGGAGTTTCTATTAAATTTAATCTGAAAATAACAAGGCAATAATATGAAAACCAAAGATCTGATTGTAATTGGCGTAACCTGCGCGCTGGTGGCGGCTTTTGTGCTTGCCCCCGGCGCTTTGGACGGCTTTATCGCCCTTACCAATGCCCACCCCTTCCTGATGGGCTTTGCCAAATTCGCGGTATTGGCCACTTTTGGGGAATGCATTGGCTTGCGCATAAGCAGTGGGGTTTACAACCGCCCCGGTTTCGGCATTCCGCCGCGCGCGGTGGTCTGGGGTTTTCTGGGCATGGGCATTACCGCCGCCTTCATGATTTTTGGCGCGGGCGCCCCGGCTTTGCTTAACGCCATGGGCCTGACTGTGGGCGCGGATTTTTCTTCCCGCCTGCTGCTGGCTTTTACCACAAGCGCTATCATGAACCTGATTTTTGCCCCGGTGTTCATGACCTTTCATAAAATTACCGACTTCCAGATTGATGACCACAAGGGCAGCCTGGCCTGCCTGCTGAAGCCCCTGCCCATGGCCAAAAACCTGAAGCGTGTAAACTGGGATGTAATGTGGGGTTTTGTATTCAAAAAAACCCTGCCCCTGTTCTGGATACCGGCCCATACCATAACCTTTATGCTGCCCGGCCACTTCCGGGTGCTTTTTGCGGCGGCCCTTGGCATAGTGCTGGGGGTTATTCTGGCAGTGGCAAGCCAGAAAAAATCCAAATAGTATTTTGAGGCCGTTGCACAATGAGAATTTTTGTTCCTTTACAAGGAGTGCGAGTTCCGTGCGGAGGGAGTATATTCAAGCATATATGACCTTCGC
>JAVBMP010000099.1:0-23320 GCA_031552315.1 Desulfovibrionaceae bacterium
ATCTGCCAGGCCAGCGCAATAGAGCAATTTACGATTGAAATGAGTGAATTGCTCGGCAAGGATTTGTCTTCAAATCCTTGCCGCGAAATAGTCGTAGGCGAGCTTTGCTCGCCGTTAAGCGACTATTTCAAGCGTAAACCACTCTAGTCGTTATCACGAAATCCGCTGAAGGTTAAAATTCCCACTTCAGACGCAAGCTGCCGCCAACGCCTTCACGCACGCCAATGTAGCCATGTATGCCCAAATCGGCGGAAAAGGACGATGTGGCGGAAGGACGCAGGCTGAAGCCCAGTTCGCCAACGCCGGTGCCGCCGGTGACATCCGGGGCGTCTATGGCGTAACCGTAAACGGAAGCCTTGGCCTTGCCGCCAAATTCATGGTCATAATAGGCCCCGGCATAGGGGGTGAAGCATTCGTTCACCGCATAGCTGAAGCGCACGCCGCTGCGCCAGCGGTGGGAGTCTATCGCGTCAAACTTTACCGGGTCGCCAACCACTTTCACGGTGTCGCCGTTTTGGCGCGTCCAGATATAGCGGGTGGAAAAATCCAGCTCGGCCTTTTCAGAAAGCGCCCAGACATAGCCCAGCCCGGCGTGCGCCCCATAGTAGGCGGAAGAAGAATCATAGCTGGCTTCCAGGCCCAGCGGGTCACGCAAATCTTCACTGCTGAAGCCGGTTTTCACCTGGCCGCCACGCGCGGACGCGTCGGCGTAAAAGCCTTGTTTGCCGTCCAGGGCATAACGCGCAAAAATGCCGCCGCCATAATATTCCGTATCGCCATCGCCCTTGACGGACGGGGCGTTGTCAAAGCTGTTGTAAGAGCTGTAGTTGCCGCGCCCGGCTTCAAAAAACGCGCCCAGGCTCAAAATGCCGGGCTTGGCCGCGCTGTTCCAGCCCAGGCCGGCCAGCAGGGAAAAGCCGCCGGCATCAACATGGCTGCCGGTGTTATAGCGGGAATAGCTGCCGGAAACGCCCAGCAACGGTGTAAAGCCGCTTTGGGTGGATACGCTTTTCACATTGTTCAGCACCTGGCCCACAAAAAGGTCAGAGGCCTGCCCAAGCATAATGGGGCCGTTAAGGTAGCCTTCAGAAAGGGCCTTGGCTCTGGGGTTGGCCCGCACGTCACGTACCCGGACCGCCAACTGGCCGTTCGCGCTTTCCACATCAAATTCATAATTCAGGGTAACGCCCTTGGTGCCGGAAACAACGCTGTTCAGCGGGGCATTCGTGGTGGAATCCATAAGGATGACGGCTTCGCCGGGGGCAAGCACCGCGCCGCCGCCCAGCATGTCAACCCGGTCAATGGTTGAATTGGCCAAATTCGCGGGCAGGGCAAGGTCAAGCAGCACGCCATTGCTGCCCATGGCCGCGGGCAGGGCGAAATAATAATTCTGGAACTGGGCAATGCTGCGCACCTGGCCGGAAAAGCCCATTATTTCAAGGCGGTTGCCGTAAGTTTGCGGGGCTACCCCGCCAACCAGGGTTGCGGCGCTCAAATCCGGCGCGCCGGTGATGCGCACGGTGTTGTTTTCCGCCACAGATCCGCCACCGCCGCCCACTACAAAGCCTTTAAGCACGCCGCCGTTTACTGTGATGATGTTGCTGCTGGCCGTGCCGTTAAGGCTTTCACCGCCGGAAACATCACCGTCCACCAGGCCGCCGTTTATCACTACGGAGTTGCCGTGCGCCAGGCCGTTGGTGCTGAAGCCGCCAACAACATCATTCACGTTGCCCCCGTTTATTGTGACCTTGTTGCCGCTTGCGATATTGTTGATGCTTTCGCCACCCAGAACAACACCGGTTATTTTCCCGTTATTGATTATGGCAAAGTTTCCGGTTGACACGCCATTGTTGCTGTAACCGCCAACAACATCGGTTGCCGTGCCGCCGTTTACCGTGACGCTGTTATTGCTGACAGTCCCTTTGCCACTGCTGGAACCGCCAAAAATATTTGCCGCCGTGCCATCGTTCATTATTACACTGTTATTGTTTACGGCCCCGGCGCCAGTGGTATGTCCGCCAAGAATGTTTGCCACCGCGCCATTGTTCATTATCACCTTGTTGTTGCTTACAGCCCCGGTGCCGGTGGTGTAACCGCCGTAAACCGGCCCGGTGGTTTTGGCGCCTTTGATAATGGTCAGGCTGTTGCCGGACACAGCTTCATTCGCCTCATTGATGCCGCCGGCCACGCTTTTTGCGGCGACATCGGCATCAAGGGTATAACTGTTGTTCAGCCCCTTGCCGCCGTAAAGATCCGGGCCGGCAGCCAGCAAAGGACAGGAAAATCCTAAAGAAATCACTGCTGAAGCAGCTAGTAAAACAGAAAAACGTTTAAACATACTTCCTCCAAAAAATTAATAGATGCGACACACAGCAAGTTTTAGGCAGTGTCGTCATGAGAGCGAATTTTGTTCTCTGGCAAGGAAGAAAGGCTTTTTATGAAGGAAGTGTACTCTTGTGGTACTCAACCAAAATAAAAGGACTTTCTGACGCAGGCAGAGGGCAAAAGCCGCCTCGTGACTACACTGCCCTGGCAACGCCAGTCAAAAATGATGCGGTGTTTGGGCCCGCATTCATTTTGTGTATAACTGGCAGTTGCTTTCCAGTAACGCAAACGGTAAACTTACATCGTCAACTTGTTCGCCAACCGCTCACAGATTTTTTATTTACCTATTTTTGACGAAATGTAAACCCTAATTTTGCATTTTCGTTATTTTTTAGGAAATATTTTTAATTTGTGAGCACTACCGAAACGGCCGCAATCCGGGCGTTTTAAAGCTCAAACCATGTCTATCAGCACAAGAATCAAACAGGTCAGAGGGGAACGTTCACGGCGCTTGTTCGCAGAACACATTGGAATAGTTGAAAATACATTAAGAAATTATGAGCAGGATCTTTCTTTGCCTAATTCTGATGTAATTGCTGAAATTTGCATAAAGGAAAACATCAGCCCGGAATGGCTGGTTTTAGGCAACGGAAGCATGCGCGGGGGCGGAAAAGAAGCGGAATGCGGCGCTGTGCGCCAAGAATTTTCATGCTTCAAAAAAGATACAGTCTACAATGTGCTGGAAACGCTTGAAGAAATGTTGCTGGAACGCGGGCAGGTGATGGAACCAACGCGCAAGGCGGAGCTTGTTTGCGGGCTTTGCTGCATGGTTGAGGCTGACGCGGCTAATTTGAGGCCAGCCCAATTATTGCGCCTGATAAACGGATTTCTGCCGGATAATTCCGCCACATAAAAAATCCGGCAGCGCTTTTTTACGCTGCCGGGCCGCAAGCGAATAAAAAAATCATTTGCTTGCGGCCCGGCATGGAAGTTTGCAGGGCCGCAATCTCAGCAGGCCCGCACAAATATCCCGCTCTGTATGCGCTTGTCATTGCAATGCCAAAGCGCGGAAAGGCCGGAATTTACCACTGCGGCCTTCTGGTTCTTGTGGTCTTCCAGTTCGTAATCCGTTCCAGCCACAATGGGGCGGCGCATGCCAGGCAGCATCAGTTCAACATTGCTTCCGGCCCGCCATTGGCCCAGCACGTCTATGCGCCAGACCCCGCTGGCGGTCTGTTCCACCACCCGGGCCAGCACTTTGGGGCTGTACGGCGCGGCCTGTTCCGGTCTGGCTTGCAATCCCGCTTTGGCTTGCAATTCCGCCCTTGTTTGCAATTCTTGGGTGAAGTTGCGCCGCCGGCCGGGCAGGAAAAAGCCCGTGCCCATGGGGCGGGCGGCCACGGCCCGCAGTTCTCGCAAATAGGGCCAGATGTCAAGCGGGGCTGCCGCTTCGGCGTCATCCGGAAGACCGGGCTGTCCGGGCAAGCAGGGCTGGCAGCCCTGGCCGGGCGCTTCAGTCGTTTCGGCGGCGGCTTCGGCCATGGCCGCGCGTCCTTGCAGGGCCTTCAGGGCGCTGCTGTAGGCGTCTGTAACGTGGGCGGCATAGGCGGTGCCCTTCATGCGGCCTTCCAGCTTCACGGCGTTTATGCGGTTGCTTATGAACCAGGGCAAGTAGGGCAAAAGGCACAATTCCTGCGGGGCCAGGATGCCGGCGTGGCGTTCTTCCGCCCGCAGTTCCCACAGTTCTTCCCCGGGGCGGGTGCGTTCCTCCAGCAGTACGCTGCGGCTTTGGGCCGCGCATTCCCCTTCTGTTGCGCGGCATTCAATGGCGCGGTAGTCAAAGCGGCAGGGCTGGGTGCAAAGCCCCTGGTTGGCCGGGCGCTTGTTCAGCCAGGCGGAAAGCAGGCACTGGCCGGAAAGGGCCAGGCAAAGAGCGCCGTGGGCAAAAACTTCCAGCTCCATTTCCGGGCAGGCCTTGCGCAAGGCGTGAATTTGCGCGGCGTTCAGCTCTCTTGCCAGGTTTACGCGGGTAACGCCCTGTTCGGCCCAAAAGCGCACCGCCGCGCTGCTGGTGGTGTTGGCCTGTGTGGAAAGGTGCACCTCCACGCCGGGGGCGTAGCGCCGCGCAAGGCTGAACACGCCCGGATCCGCCACAATAAAGGCCTGCACCCCGGCGGCGGCGGCTTCTTCAATTACCCCGGGCAGGGCGGGCAAATCTTCTTCATAGGGGAAGCTGTTCAGGCAATAATACACCTTGGCGCGGTATTGCGCCGCCAGGGCCACGGCCGCGGGCAGTTCTTCCGGGCTGAAGCCCCCGGCAGAGGCGCGCAGGTTAAAGCCCTGGCCGCCAAGGTAAACCGCGTTCGCGCCATAAAGCAGTACGGTGCGTAATTTGTCAAAATCTCCGGCCGGGGCCAGAAGTTCAATTTCAAACATCAAAACCACCTGAAATAAAAAGTTGTTTTCAAAAAAGGCGCGGGCGTGTGGCTTGCAACCCGGCACTTTGACCGCGCCCGCCCGGCAAATATTGCTGGAAATTCACCTTGTAATTTGCTACACAGGCAAGCATAAGCGCTATCTTGTTTCAAATACTTGCCCTTTTATCACGTGTGCATTATTTTTCAACTAGTTGCGTATGAGGTGCCCATGTTTGCAACCATTCCGCCAGAGACCAGCCAAAGGCTTGCCCACATCAGGGCATATTTAAGGCGTGGAGAACTTTTGCCCGCGCTTGAAGACTTCAGCACCCTGCTAAACCTTTACAAGCCGGCGCAGTTTGCCAACAAACCGCGTTTTGAAATAGAAGACAGCATTAAAAATTCCTTGATAGAACTGCAAAAGCATGCCCCGGTGAAAGATTTTTTAAAGGAAATAACCAACTCTGACAAGACCGTATTAAGCTACCGCATAGGGTCTGAAATAACGCTTTCCAAGCAACTGAACATAATTTACCGGGGGCTTCTGGCCAAGCAGGAAGCGGCGGAAAAAGAGGCGGAACAGCAGCTTATAGACCGCTACAACAAGCTTTGGGCCAGAGGGCGTGAACTTATAAACAACGGTGAATTGGTAAAAGGCAAGGCCATGTTGCGCAAGCTGGCGGACGAATTTCCCGATGACCTTGATCTTGCCGTTGAAGTGGCCGATTACTTTAAGGAACACCGCCTGTATGTGGAAGCGGGAGAGCTTTATAAAAGAACCATTGAACAATCCCCCAAAAATTCCAAGGCCTATGCCGGGCTGGTGGTCTGCTTTATTGAACTTAATGAATATGAACAGGCTGAAGGGCTTTATAACCAGCACTTGCGCCAGTTTGGCAGGCACCCGCGCACCATTGTGAACCTGGCCTGGCTTTACCTGCGCTGGGGCAAAAGATCCAAGGCCCTTGACACCGCCTACCAGGCGCTTGCCATTGACCCGGAAAACGTTGAAGCCAAAGCCATTATTGACGAGAACGAACGCTAAAACGCATGATAGACTATAAAAATGAACTCAACCCGGCGCAGTTTGAAGCCGCCACCACCCTGCAAGGCCCTTTGCTGGTCATTGCGGGCGCGGGCAGCGGCAAAACACGCACCCTGGTTTACCGCCTGGCCGCCCTTATTGAACACGGGGTAGAGGCCTCTTCCATCCTGCTGCTTACCTTTACCCGCCGGGCCTCGCAAGAAATGCTGGAACGGGCCAGGCGCCTTCTGGGCCAGCGCGGCCTTGGCGACCTTAACGCGGGCGGCTTGCTGGCCGTGCAGGGTGGCACCTTTCACGCCTTTGCCTATTCTTTGCTGCGCGTCTTCCGCCCCCTGGGCTTTGACGGCCAGCCCAGCATCATGGACGGGTCGGACAGCGTTGCCGCCATTCAGCAATGCCGTGAAGCGCTTAAGCTGGGCAAGGGCGACCGCACATTCCCAAAAAATCAGAAAATACAGTCCATTATAAGCCAAAGCCGCAATCTGGAAAAATCCATATGGGACATCATGGGCCGTAGCACTCCGCATTTGTTGCCCCATGCGGAAGATGTGGAAAGGATAGCCCTGGCCTATGCCGTTTTCAAACGGGAAAAGCGCCTGCTGGACTATGACGACCTGCTTTTTGAGCTGGAAAAACTGCTGCGCGGCAATGTGGAAGCCCTGAATTACTGCCGCAAGCGCTACCAGTATATAATGATTGATGAATATCAAGATACCAACAAGGTGCAGGCCCGCCTGGCCACCCTGCTGGCCGGGGGCGGCAACATTTCTGGTGCGCAAGGGCCGGAATCGCAAGGGCCGGAATTACAGGGGCCGGAATTACAGGGGCCGGGCGCGCCGGGGGTCATTCCCGGCAGCGGCAATATAATGGTGGTGGGCGATGACGCGCAATCCATCTACGCCTTTCGCGGGGCGGATGTGCGCAATATTCTTGATTTCCCTGAAATGTTCCCCAATACCAAGGTCATACGGCTGGAGGAAAATTACCGTTCCACCCAGCCCCTGCTGGATTTGAGCAACCGTATTCTGGAAAACGCGTCTGAAGGCTTCAAAAAGCGTCTTTTCACGCAAAAGCCCGGCACGGTCAAGCCCCAGGTCATACGCCCGCTTTCAGACTTCAGCCAGGCCGCGCTGGTTGCGGCCCGCATTCTGGAATTGCGGCAGGAATTGCCCGCCGGGGAAATAGCCGTGCTTTTCCGCGCCGGGTACCAGTCTTATCATCTGGAAGTGCAGTTGAACAAGCTGGGGGTGCGTTACCGCAAATATGGCGGCATTCGGTACTCGGACGCCGCCCACGTGAAGGACGTTACCGCCTTTGCCCGCCTGGCCCTTAACCCGCTTGACTTCACGGCCTTCCAGCGCATTGGCGCCCTTACGCCGGGGGTGGGCGACAAGACCTGCCTGAAAATATATCAGGCCATGCAGACCGCGGATACCAAGGGGCTGGAAAAATTCTATAAAAAATTTCCGGATCTGCAAGGGCACTTCGCCTTTATTGATGCCTTGCGCCTTGCCCGCCCGGCCCCCGCAAGCCTGATCGAACAGGTCATGGAACACTACCAGCCCAGCCTGGAAGCCCTGTACCCGGACGACCACCCCCGCCGCCTGCTGGGTTTGCAGGAATTGGCCCAAATAGCCGGGGCCTATCCATCCTATGAAGACCTTGACGTTTTTATGGCCGACCTTTGCCTTGAAGACCCGCTGAAAAGCGAGGAGGAACAGCAGGACAGCGTGGTGCTTTCCACCATCCATTCGGCCAAGGGGTTGGAATGGGGCGCGGTGCTGCTGCTGGATTTGGTGGAAGAACGCTTCCCCGGGCGCCAATCTATGCTGCGGGCGGAAGATTTTGAAGAAGAACGCCGCCTTATGTACGTGGCCTGCACCCGGGCCAAAGACCATTTGTGCCTTTTTGTGCCTGCCACGCTTTATGACCGGGGCAGCGGGGGCAGGGTGCCCGCCGCGCCCAGCCCCTTTGTGCGGGAATTTTCCAAACAGCTTTATGATGAATGGCAGGAATCCATGAGCGGCGGGCTGGTGCGCTCGGACGGTTCTTCCGCCCGCAGCGCGCAGGTTTTTAGCCCAGGCCAAATTTTTAGCCCAGGCCAGACGCTTTACCGGGCGCAAGCTTCCTGTCAGGGGCAGAGCCAGAGCCAGGGCTTCACCCCGCCCCCGGCAACGGTCATAAGGCGTCCCGCCGCGCAGAACAGGCCCTGCCATGAAGAAGCGGAAGATCTTACGGACTGCCCCAATGAATTTGCGCCCAATGAATTTACGCCGGACGATTTTATGCCGGACGAGTTCCCGCCCGGTGAATCCGCAGCGGGTGAAGCGCCGGAAAGCGCCCCCCCGGCCCGCCGCCCGGAAGAACTGGGTTATTGCACGCACAAGATTTTTGGCCGGGGCAAGCTGGTAAAATTTTTGCCGCCCGACAAGTATCAGGTAAATTTTCAAGGTGTTGGAATAAAGACTATTATGGCCGCCTACCTGCAACTTGATGAACAGGCCTGAGCCATCTGCAACTTGATGAACTGGCCTGAGCCATCTGCCTGAAGGGAATAAAATGCCCCGGACAACCATACGCAACCGCCTGAACCTTCAGGTAGCTATGATCCTTACAGGAATTTTCCTGCTGGGGTCTTTTGTCTATGGCGTTTTTTTCTACCGGAACATGGATGAGCTTTTCTGGGATTTTTACAGCAGCAAGGGCAGTATTACCAGTTACTTGGCAAAGGCCAGCTTCAACTGGCAGGAAGTGCAGCGCTATATTGACCAGCTTAAGGCGGACGCTACCCTGCCGGAAAGGCAAATGGCCTTTCATGCCACGCGGGAACGCCTGCTGAGCCTGCACAAAGACCCAAACGCCAACCCGGAAGAACTTGCCCTGCTGCGTACCGAACTGCGCGAATTTCATGTTTATTGCGCCCGGTTCAAAGACGCCCGCTATTATGAAATTCTTGCCTCGCTAAAAAGCATACGCGATGAAGCCAGGGCAAAATACATCTATGTGTATGCGGATACCGGCCTGCCGGGCTTGTATACCTTTATTTTTGACACCAGCGACAATGGGCCGGAAAGCGGGCTGGATGCCGACGGCATGGGCACGGTGAACAGCCGCGGCATGCTTACGCCGGAATCCGCCCTGGTGCTGGACAGCGGGCAAACCGTGCGGTCTTCAACCTATTATGACAACCATTACTATGGGCAGGCCTATTATTTTTATTCCCCGGTGCTGAACGGTGCGGGCCAGCCCATTGCCCTGCTGGGCACGGATATCGCGCCGGATGTGATAAGCGGCGCCATACGGCAACTTTTATGGGGCAACGTGGCCTTGTTCACCTTCATAGGGCTTGCGGTTCTGCTTGGGGTTTTCATGTTTTTCCGGCTGGTTATCATTACCCCGTTGGGCAGCCTTACCCAAACCGCCGCCAGTCTGGCGGAAGGCCGGCTGGATTCCCGCGTTGACCAGTCAATTTACAGAAAAAACAATGAATTGTCCCGCCTTGGCAAGGCGCTGGATGAAGCGGGCACCGGGTACCGGGAACTTTTGCAGGGCACGGCCAACACCTGTGAAGAAGCCTGGCGCGGCAATTTTGCCGCCCGCAACGCCCATGACAGCCTGAAGGGAGATTTCGCCACCCTGGCGGGCCTGGTAAACGCCACGCTGGACGCCGTAACCGGCTACCTTGACAACATGCAAAGCGCCCTGCTGATTGCCGGGCCGGATATGCGCAACATATTCACCAACCGCCGCTTTGCGGAAACTTTTGGCAAGCGCACGGCGGAAGAGCTTTTCGCGCTTATGCTGCAAACGCAATCCGCCTGTCAGGTTCAGCTGCCTTCTTCAGAAGAAATGCGCTGCCAAATGGCGCAAAAGCTTGCCTCTGGCGGCTGTTCCTGCACGCTTGGCATGGAATACCCGGATGGCACCTGGGGATATTTTGCCGTAAACGCCGCAAAAATGACCATAGAAGAGCAGAAAAATGAAAATATCCTTATTCTGGCCACAGACATAACCAGCCTGATGCTGGAAAAAGAAAAGGCCCAGGCCGCGCTGAACGCCAAAAGAAATTTTTTGTCGCGGGTTACCCTTGGCCTGCACACCCCGCTTCAGGCCATAACGCGCATAAGCGGGCACGCTATTTCCGGGCGCGGCAAGGCGCAAGATTGTTTTAAAGGCATAGAGGAAGCCTCTGCCAGCCTGCTGACAGCCATAAATGATTTGCTGAACTTGCACCGGGCGGAACACGGCAACCCCATAGAAGATTTTTGGCTTGATGTCTGCCCAATTTTGCAAAACAGCCTCAACTTTTTCACCCTTGAAGCCGAAAAGAACGGCGTCACACTAAGCGCGCATTGCGCGGAAGGCATACCCCGCGTCAAGGCGGAACAAGGCCGCCGCTTGCGCCAGGTGCTAGATGTAATGCTTACACGCGCTGTAAGGGGCGCCCGGCAAGGCGGCCTTATTGCGCTTAATGCAGATTTACCGGCAAAAAGCGGCATATTGCGCATTTCAATCATTGACAACAGCGTCGGTATAGGCGAAAAGTTTTTCTATAAAGCGTCTGGTGAAAACGAAGACGCCCCCACCGGGTATAAACCGGCCCTTGCCAACCTTGGGCTGGAAATGTGCAAAAACCTGGTAGAGGCAATGGGTGGCGCCATCCAGCCCACCCCGTCCCCCCTGTCCACACTATCCCCGGACGGCGCGGACAAAAACCGTGATTTTGTTTTTACCCTTCCGCTTGCTGCGGAAGAATTTGAGCATGTGCCTGAATTATTAGAGGTAGCCGGCAATATCGATATGGCCGGCATGTCTGTTTTGCTTGTTGATGATATTGAAATGAACCGGCTTATTTTGCTTGAAATGCTGGCGGACTACGGCCTGAACATTCATGAGGCCGCAGACGGGGCTGAAGCGCTTGAAATTTTTTGTTCCAAACCTGAGTATTATTTTGATTTGATTTTTATGGATATTCAAATGCCGCGGCTGAACGGTTATGACGCCACCGCGGCCATTCGTTCCCTTGCGCGGGCGGACGCCACTGTGCCCATTATAGCCATGACAGCAAACGTCTTGCCGGAAGATGTGGAAAATGCCATGCGTTACGGGATGAACGGGCACATTGCCAAGCCGGTGGATATTAATTTGTGTTTGCAATATTTACGGCATTATAAAAGTAGTCGCTGAATAGCAGGCCGATTTCAGGCCTTGCTTACTGGTAAACTGTATAAAATAATCAATATTAAATAGCTGTGGTTTAGAGCAATTTGCGATTGAAATGAGTGAATTGCTCAGCAAGGGTTTGTCTTCAAATCCTTGCCGCGAAATAGCAGGCGAGCGTTGCTCGCCATTAAGCGACTATTTCAAGCGTAAACCACTCTAAAAGGCGAACATGTACCAGAACATTAAACTTACCGAACGCATAAGCTTCAGGCTTATTTCCATAATGCTGGGCATTTTTTTGCTGGCGGTGCTTATTTATTCTTTTTACAGCTACCATACCATCACAGCCACCTATAACAAGTTTTTTGATGAAAAAACCGTGCTTACCAACCGGGTAATCACAACGCAGATCAACCCGGAACATGTAGTATCGTACATAGAACAGCTGAAAAATGACAAAGAATTTCAGTCTGAACAATTGAAATTTCTGGCAAGCCGCCATGAACTGCTGCGCCTGCGCGCCACGTCCAATGCGGATGAAACCCGCGTGGCGGAACTTGAAGGTGTTCTGCGCGCCTTCCACAAAGCGCGGGAACGCTTTAAAGATGAACAATATCAAAAGGTGCTTGTAACCCTGCAAGAAATGCGGCAGGCATCCGGCGCGAAATATGTTTATGTTTTTGCCAATACCGGCGTGCCCGGCATGTACACCTACATCTTTGACGCCAATGACCTTGGGGCGGAAAGCGCGCTGGACGGCGACGGCGTGGGCACCATAGCCGCAACAGAAGAATTTGGCGCGGAAGCCACGCAAATGCTGGTGGACGGCAAGGGCATGCAAAAAAGCGCGCCCTATTTCAGTGAACTTTACGGCCAGCTTTACTACGCCTATAGCCCAATTAAAGATGAAGACGGAAAAACCGTGGCCATAGTGGGCACAGATATGGCGCTGGAAGACATGCAGGCCAACGTGCGCCGCCTTATTGCGCTTAGCATACTGGTATTTCTTGTATTTGTGGCGCTTACGGTGTTTGTGGTCTTCTACTTTTTCCGCCGGGCCATTGCCCTGCCCATAGCAAGCCTGCATGAAACCGCGTCGCAAATTTCCGCCGGCAACGTGTACGCCCAAATACCACCCTATTTGCTGAAGCTGAATAATGAACTGGGCCTGCTTGCCAACGCCCTGCATTCCATGAGCACCGCCTATCAGGACATGATAGGCAGCACGCGGGAGCTTTTTGAAGCGGCCCTTGAAGGACGCCTGGATACCCGCAATGACCCTTCACGCTTCAAAGGCGAGCTTTCTCTTGTGGTGGAACAGATCAACGGCACCCTGGACGCCATAATCCTTTATTTGGACAGCATGAGCGAGGCCCTGTTCATAGTTGGGCCAACTGGTGAAATAAATTTTGCCAACAAGCAATACGCAAAACTGTTTGGCTGGCTTGCCGCGGAAGATATATTCCGCATGCTGCTGCCGGAAGGGCAAAACCTTTCCGCCACGGACTTGCCTGGCCTGGTGCGCGGGCAAATGACCGATGCCCGCTACAGCGGCAACCTGTGGGTGGAAAACAAGGACGGTGGCAAGGTATGCCTTTCAGTCACGGTGTGCGACGCCTCCAGCCCCAAGCAGGGCGTAAACAACCTGCTGGTAATCGCTTCAGACATTACAGACCTGATGCGTGAAAAGGAAAATGCCCAAAAGGCCAGCATTGCCAAGGGTGAATTTCTTTCCCGCGTAAGCCATGAACTGCGCACCCCCATGAACGTGATAATAGGCATGGCTACCCTTGGGCTGAAAAGCGGAAATGAAAACGCCGTTGACCGCTTCAAATCAATCGATGCGGCGTCACGTCAGCTTTTGAACATTATCAGCGACGTTCTTGATATGTCCCGCATTGAAGCCGGCAAGATGGAAGTTTATAGCGACCGCGTAAACCTTTGCGTCCTGCTTCAGGAATGCTCCGCGCTTTTTGCCCCCCAGATAGCGGAAAAGCAACTGAGCTTTAACCTGAATTGTGACCAGACCCTGCCGGAAATCGTTATTGCGGATAACCGCCATATACGCCAAATTGTCATAAACCTGCTTGGCAATGCCGTAAAATTCACCCCGAACGGCGGCAAGGTAACCATGTCCGCCGACGTGGACAGGCGAGAGGAAACCAGCCTGTGGGTAAACTTTGCGGTAAGCGACACCGGCATAGGCATGTCTGAAGAATTTTTGGCGCGCATCTTCAAACCCTTTGAACAGGAAGACGCCTACCTGCAACGGCGCTACAGCGGCACCGGCCTTGGCCTGCCCATCTGCAAAAGCCTTATCGATATCCTGGGCGGCAAAATGCAGGTAAGCAGCGTAAAAGGCCAGGGCAGCACCTTCCGCTTCGCCCTGCCCGTAATCCTGCCGGAAGCCAATGAAACAACTCCGGCCGCAACGCCAGGCATTACAGATACCACCACGCCCAACCTGAAAGGCATGCACATTCTGATTGTGGACGATATTGAAATAAACCGCCTTATCTTAAGCGAAATGCTTGAAGATACCGGTGCGACAATAAGCGAGGCGGTAGACGGCGCGGAAGCACTGGAAATGTTTAAAGAATCTGCCCCAGGTTCCATCCATTTCATCTTTATGGATGTGCAAATGCCCCGCATGAACGGTTATTCCGCCACCCGCGCCATACGTGAACTGGAACGCCCGGACGCGCAAAGCGTGATGATAGTAGCCATGACGGCAAACGCCATGCGACAGGATGTGGAACAGGCCATAAACAGCGGCATGAACCAACATATGAGCAAACCGGTGGAAATGGACGTGTGCCTCGGCATACTCCGCAGCTGCTGGGCGGAACTCACAGCGAAATAAAAGGCTGGTGAATGCCTCCGGCGGGCAGGGGCGCTGCCCCTGCACCCCGCACGGGGAATGATTCCCCGTGACCCCCATTATAATCAGCGGCATTGGCGAACTTTGTTCGCCAATGCCGCTGATTATGGGTAATTTATCGCCCGGCAAACGTATATGCCATGCGCAAAACGGCCACAACCAATTCGCTGTAACCACACGCAATGCAAAGCTAATTTTATTTCAACCCGTTACCGCAACCAGATAAATGCACCGAACTCCCATACAAAACGCTGTCGGCGAACAAAGTTCGCCGACAGCGTTTTGTATGATGGGGGTCGCGGGGAATCATTCCCCGCGCGGGTTCCAAGGGCAGCGCCCTTGGCCGCCGGAGGCATTCTTTATTTTTGTTACCCTTCCAGCAGCAGGGCCTTTTTTTCTTCCAGCGTTGTAAGGGCGGCTTCAAGTTCGCCCATTTTATCCATTATTTTTTCCGCTTTTTCTTGCAGGGTGTGAAATTCTTTTAGCAGGCTGGTGGCCTGGCCGGAATCGGCGTAGACTTCCGGGTCTGCCAGCAGGGCTTCAACTTCTGTCTGCCGGTTCAGGGTTTGTTCCAGTTCTTTTTCTTCTTTGGCGTAGGCTTCTTGCAGGGGTTTTTGTTCTTTGTATATTTTGTTGCGCAGTTCGCCCTGTTCACGCTTCAGGCGTTTTTGTTCATCGCGGGAAAGGTTTTGCGGCTGGGCCTCGGTATTTTGCCCGGCGGCTTGTCCCCCGTCTTGCGTGGCGCGGCTGCGTTCCTGTAGTGCGGCTTCGCGCCGGGCTTCGGCGTAGCGGGCATAGGCGGTAAGGTTTTGCCCGGCGTTTTCCGGGGCAAAGGGGTTGCGGTCCGCGCCGGGCTGGCCGCTTTGATCGGAAAGGTAAACCGTAAGGCCGCCCGGCGTAAGTTCCCATATTTCTTCGGCGGCTTCATTCAGCAAGTGGCGGTCGTGGGCCACCATAAGCAGGGTGCCGTTGAAGTTGCCAAGGGCTTCCACCAGGGCCTCGCGGCTTTCCAGGTCAAGGTGGTTGGTGGGTTCGTCAAGAATAAGGAAGTTGCAGCGGGCCAGAAAAAGGCAAGACAGGCAAAGGCGGCTTTTTTCCCCGCCGGAAAGGGCGCTTATGGGGCGCTCAAAATATTCTTGCCCCAAAAGGAACAGCCCCAGCACGCTCATAAGTTCTTCTTCTGTGCTGCGCGGGTCTGAAAGGCGGCGAATTTCGCCCAGCACGGTGCCGGAGGCGTTAAGGGTTTCCATCTGGTGCTGGCTGTAGTAGCCGGGGCGCAGTTGCTGGCCGTAGGCCAGGCCGCCGCTTTCCTTTTCCAGCCGGCCGGCCAGTATTTTCAGCAGGGTGGATTTGCCGCAGCCGTTGTGCCCGACCAGGCCGATTTTTTGTCCGCGGTAGATGTTGAAGCTAAGGCTTTCCCACAGGCGCAGGCCGTCCGGGAATTTGAAGCGCAGGTCGGCGGCGGAAAGCACGGTGCGTTCAGACTGCGGGGCTTCTGGCCAGGTGAAGGAAAGTTCTCGCCGCCTTTGCGGGGCTTGCAAACCTTCCAGTTCCTTTTCCAGTTTTTTGGCCATTTTTTGGTGGGATGCCGCTTGCCGGGCCTTGCTGGCCTTGGCTTTGAAGCGGCGCACAAAGTCCATTTTCTTTTCCAGCTCGTCTTGCAGGCGGGCGCTTTCTCGCGCCCTTTGCTCTTCATGCTCTTCTTGCATGGCGACGAAGCGGGTGAAGGAACCTTTGCGGTAGAGCGGTTTTTCTGACCCCATGTAAAGGATGTGCGTGCCCACTTTATCCATAAAAACCCTGTCGTGGGCCACAAAAAGCAGCACGCCCTCATATTCCGCCAAAAAGGCTTCCAGCCATTCCACGGCTTCCAGGTCAAGGTGGTTGGTGGGTTCGTCCAGCAGCAGAACATCTGCCCCGGCGGTAAGCACGCGGGCCAGTTTGGCCCGTTCACGCCAGCCGCCGGAAAGTTCCGCCAGGGGCTTGCGCCATTTGCTTTCCGCAAAACCCAGGCCGCTAAGCACGGCCTTGGCGCGGTGTTCCGGGTTGTAGCCGTAAATATGTTCCAGTTCCGCCTGGCGCCCGGCCAGGCGCTTCAGGGCGTTTTCATCATGCGCGGCCCCGGCTTCTTCCCACAACTTCCAAAAATCGTTCCAGTCCGGCAGCACTTCCAGCACAAAATCCAGCAGGGGGCGGGCAAGGTCGGCCTGCCCCAGGTCTTGTTCCACATAGCCCAGGCGGCAGGTTCTGGGCATGGACACGCGCCCGCCGTCCAGGGATTCCGCCCCGGAAATCAGGCGCAGGAAGGTGGACTTGCCGCAGCCGTTGGGGCCGCAGACACAAAGGCGCACGCCGGAATCCAGTTCCAGCGAAAAATCTTTCAGTATATCGTGCCCGCCGTAAGACTTGCTTATATTTTGAATGGATACGTGCATGGTGAAGGGGTATGCCGCGCGTTATTTATCACTGGCCGGGGCCAGCAGGATACGGTGAATTTGCTTGGCGTCGGCGTGCAGTATTTTAAAGGCGCGCCCGTCAATGACCAGTTCTTCATCTGTTTGCGGCATGCGGCCAAGGATATGTGAAAGGTGCCCGCCAATGGTGTCCACCTCTTCAGATTCCAGCTTCAGGCCCAGGGCGCTGTTAAGGTCTTCCAGGTAGGCGCGGCCGCTGATCAGGGCGCTGCCGTCCGGCTGCGTCTGAATTTCTTCTTCCCGTGGGGCGTCGTGTTCATCTTCAATTTCGCCCACAATTTGTTCCAGCACGTCTTCAATAGTTACAACGCCGCTGGTGCCGCCGTATTCGTCCAGAATAATAGCCAGGTGGGTTTTTTTGGCGCGAAATTCCTGCAACAGTTCCAGGGCGTTTTTGGTGGCGGGCACAAAAAATGGGGCGCGCATAAGGCTGGCGACCGGGGTAAGTTCATCACGCTTGTATAAAAGTTCACGCAATAAATCTTTGGCGTAGACCACGCCGACAATATTGTCCCGGTTTTCTTTGTAAATGGGTATGCGGGAATGGCCGGATTCCACAACCAGTTCAATGGTTTTGCCAAGGGCTGTGTTGGCCTCTACCCCGTAAATGTCTGTGCGCGGGGTCATGATGTCTTGCACCTGCACATCGTCCAGATGCAACACGCGCAAGAGCATGGAACGCTCTTCCGGTAAAATTTCATCGGCATCGGCCTCTATAATGGCCTGTTCAACCTGTTCAGCGCTGCGGCTGTTAAAAAGACGGGAAAGTTTGTGTAATAAACCGCCGCTACTCTCTGAATCGCTGTCCAAAGCGAGCTCCTTGGTAAAGGTTAGATATCAAGCATCTCTGGTCTTTCGCGGAATATTTCCAGATGCCTTTTGATTACCCAGTTGGCAATCTGCCCAACTTCAAAATTGCTGGTAAGCTTCAGCCATTCCAGCGTGGTGCCGGTGCCTTCGCGCACTGTGGCCCAGGCCAGAAATTGCAGGCCCACTGTTACGTCTTGCGTGACATACTCCACAGTAATATTTTGTACCCGGCATTGCAACCAAAAGGATAGGCGTTTGGTATCATCCGGTTCCAGCAGGCTAAGCAGTAAAAATATATGTTCGCCCACCGCGAATTTGCGCTCCCACCCCTGCATGGCCTTGCTGGGAATTTTTACGCGCGTGCCCCCGGCGGAAATATCTTGCACGCTGAACTGTTCAAGCCGTTCCGGCAGGATGACCAGATCCGGACGGGGCCAGAGCGAGGCATCATTGCGCACGTCTTCTTCCGGCAGGGTGCGGTACCAGAAGCCGCCGCCCATAATAAGCTCGGAAGGGGGGGAAATGCGCAGGAAGGAGCGTTTTTGCCGGTTTTCAAGCTTTTCAAACGAATCAAGGCGTATGTGCACCCGTTCCGAACCGTAGGGCTGGGTGTCTTTAATTCTGGCGCTTACCGCGTAATAGATGAATTTGTGTTCAACAGTTACCTTGAAGAAGGCCTCTACCTTGTTGCCCACCCATTCCGCCGCCACGTTGACCACGCCGTTGGCTTCAAGAACAAGGTCATTGCCCTTCAGTTCAATGCCGGCGCAGCGCAAAAGCGGGCGGTTTCTGTTATGCCCTTCAAGGAAGCGCATTTCAAAGGTGCTGCGCTGGTCAATGGCCAGATCAAGCACAGATCGGATTATTTTGGCGTCTGTTACCCAGCCGTGCGGAATATACTTGATGTTTTTGCGCCGCGTGTAAAGCAAAAACATGACAAGCCCCAGCAGAAAAAAAATGACGCACAGCCCGATCAGCACTTCCGGGCTATCTGTAAAGGCCTTGCTGCGTGTGGCAAAGCTTTGGCTTACAGCGGGAATATCCAAAACCTGCGGGTTCAGGCTTTGGTCAAAAACAAGGGCAAAAAGCTCTTTTATCACATTTGGCTCCAAGGAGGGGGATCAACGTACTTTTAAAATAAACCTTGGGGCGATTTTTTCAGGGGCTTACGCAAAATTGCCATGGGCCAGGTTCAGGAAATTACCGCCGTATTACAACACACCAAAGTTTCAGAAGAAAAAATATAACTGGAAAATATGTATAAAGCAAGTGGTGATGCGTGTCTTGTTCTTATATTCCGGCGCGTCCGGTTCACATATCCAACACGTCTGCGGTGGGTGGGAGCCTGCCGCCTGGCCGGACAGCGCTGAGCCGCGCTACGCCGGGCCGCTCGTGCCGCCGGGGGCAAAAAGGCGTTTTTTACGGCGCCAATTGTGAACCCAGCCGCGCTTCTTCACCGCGTTTTTTCAAGTAAACTTCTATGCAGCCCAGGGCCGCCGGGGTAATGCCGGAAACGCGCGCCGCCTGGCCTAGGGTTTGCGGTTGCAGGGGCTGGAGCTTTTCCACCACTTCGCGGCTAAGGCCGGGTATTGCGGCGTAATCCAGCCGGGGCAGCTTTACGCCTTCCAATTCACCCAGGCGGGAAGCCAGTTCGGTCTGGCGTTGCAAATAACCGGCGTAGCGCAGTGTGGTTTCCGCCTCCAGCAGCACTTCCGGGCTGAATGTTTCCAGTTCTGGCCAGAAGGGCAGCAGTTTTTGCGTGGTCATGCCGGGGCGGCGCAGAAGTTCCGCCAAGCTTATACTTTTATTGGGCACGCTTTCACCCAGGGCGGACAAAATGTCTCTGGTGGGGGCGTCCGGCGTTATGCGCCGCCCTTCCAGCCCGGCCAGCAGCTCATTCAGGCCGGCTTCCTTCTGGCAATAGGCGGCCCAGCGCGCGTCATCCACCAGGCCAAGCTTGCGGCCCAGCGGGGTAAGGCGGGAATCGGCGTTGCTTTCACGCAGCAGCAGGCGGTGTTCCGCCCGGGAAGTAAACATGCGGTAAGGTTCATCCGTGCCCTTGCTTACCAGGTCATCAACCAGCACGGCCATATAGGCCTGGTCGCGGCCCGGCAGGAAAGGTTCCGCCCCGTTCAGGCTGCAAAAAATGTTCAGGGCGGCCCAAAGGCCCTGGGCGGCGGCTTCCTCATAGCCGGAGCTGCCGTTGATCTGCCCGGCGCACCACAGGCCGGGAAGTTGCTTCAGTTCCAGCCAGGGGGCAAGCTGGGTGGGGGGGACGAAATCGTATTCAATGGCGTAGCCGGGGCGCAGAATGACGCTGTTTTCCAGTCCCGGTATGCTGTGCAAAAAGGCTTCCTGCACGTCAAGGGGCAGGCCTGTGGGCATGCCGTTGGGGTAGTATTCCGGGCTGTTCAGGCCTTCCGGTTCCACAAAAATCTGGTGGCGTTCCTTGTCCGGGAAGCGGGCGATTTTATCTTCAATTGACGGGCAATAGCGCGGGCCGGGGCCGGGTATGGCCCCGTTGTACATGGGGGAAAGGGGCAGGGCCTTGCGGATTATTTCGTGGCTTTGGCTGTTTGTCCAGCCCAGCCAGCAGGAAAGTTGCGGCAGGGCCGGGCCTGGCCCGGTAAAGGAAAAGCGGGGCAGGGGGGTGTCCCCGGGCTGTTCTTCCAGCCGGGAAAAATCTATGCTGTTTTGCAAAATACGCGGCGTGGTGCAGGTCATAAGGCGGCCCAGGCTTACCCCGGCTTCGGCAAGGGCCTGTGAAAGGGCCGTTGCCGGGGCGTCGCCCATGCGGCCAGCGCCTTCCTGCATTGGGCCAATGTGGATGCGCCCGTTCAAAAAGGTGCCGGTTGTCAAAAGCACGGCCCGGGCCGGGAACTTACGCCCCAACGCGCTGGTTACGCCGGCCACCCGTCCCTTTTCCAGAAGGGGGGCCACGGCCATATCCTGAAAGACCCAAAGGTTTTTTTGCGCGAAAATGTCACGCCGCGCGGCGGCGCTGTAAATTTCTCTGTCCATTTGGGCGCGGGTGGCCCGCACCGCCGGGCCTTTGCCCGCGTTAAGGGTGCGGAACTGAATGCCCGCTTCATCCGCCCAGCGGCCCATGGCCCCGCCCAGCGCGTCTATTTCACGCACCATGTGGCCCTTGCCAAGGCCGCCAATGGCCGGATTGCAGGAAAGGTGGCCTATGCGGTCAACATTGCTGGTAAGCAGCAGGGTGGCAAGGCCAAGCCGGGCGGCGGCCAGGGCGGCTTCACAGCCGGCGTGCCCGGCCCCCACGACCACAAGGTCAAAAGCATCGGGGAACAGCGCCTGTGTTTTGCGCTGTTCCCCTGTATATGTGGTATTTTTTTCAGTATTTTCAGTCATCAAAGCGGTCTGGATTATAGCCGGGCGCTTGCTGCACCACAAGGTTCACGTCATCGGCGTGGGTAATTATAACTTGCGTGCCGGCGGGCAAATCCGGCCCGTTTACCGGCCAGGTGCTGTCGTCAAGCCGAATGCGGCCCCGGCCGTTCTGGATTGGGGTTTCCAGCACGGCGCTGCGGCCTATGTATTGGGTAAGGCGTTTGTTCAGGCCGGTTTCTCGCGGCTGGTTCCTTTTTATAAGCTTGCGGCCTATAAAAACCGAAACAACGGAGCAGACGCAGAAAATAAGGGCCTGGGCTTCCCATGCGCCGATATTGAACACCCATGATATAAGCGAGCACAGAAGGGCGCCCACGCCAAACCAAATAAGCATGACGCCGGGGGTGGCCACTTCAAGCACCATAAGCAGAAGCCCCAGGGCGCACCAATGCAGCCAGGTGGGTTGCAGCAGGTCAAATTCCATTATGCCTTGCCTTTTTTGCCGCTATCCTTGAACACTTCCATCATGCCGGCGGCAGCGCCCAGCAGGGAAGAGCTTTCCATAGGCAGAAGGAGCAGCTTTTGATTTTCAGATTCCGCGAAGTTTGAAAGGGCTTCCACATATTTTTGCGCCACAAAGTAGTTGAGCGCGCCCATTTCGCCTTTGGCAAGGGCTTCAGACACCATGCGCGTGGCTTCCGCTTCCGCCTGGGCGGAACGTTCTCTGGCTTCCGCCGTGCGGAAGGCGGCTTCCTTCTGGCCTTCCGCTTCCAGCACCAGGGTCTGCTTTTCCGCTTCCGCGCGCAGAATGGTGGACTGGCGCAAGCCTTCCGCCTTCAGGATGGCGGACTGTTTTTCCCCTTCGGCGCGCAGCACTTCACTTTGCTTCATGCCTTCAGCTTCCAGAATGGCGGCGCGTTTTTCACGTTCCGCCTTCATTTGGCGGGCCATGGCGTCCACCAGGTCACGCGGCGGGGTAATATCTTTTATTTCCACGCGGGTAAGTTTTACGCCCCAGGGGTGGGTGGCTTCGTCTATGACCGTAAGCAGGCGGGCGTTAATTTCATCACGCTTGGACAAAAGTTCATCCAGGTCCATTGAACCCATGACGGTACGCAGGTTGGTTACGGAAAGGTTGAGTATGGAATGCTGCAAGTAGGCCACTTCATAAGAGGCCTTGGCGGAGTTGAGCACCTGGAAGAAGACCACGCCGTCCACCTTCACCATGGCGTTATCGCGGGTGATAACTTCTTGCGAGGGCACGTCCAGCACGTTTTCCATCATATTCACCTTGCGGCCTATGCGGTCTATGAAGGGCACAATCAGGTTAAGGCCGGGGCTAAGCACGTGGGTGAAGCGGCCAAAGCGTTCCACCGTATATTCATAGCCTTGCGGCACGGATTTTACCCCGGCCAGCAGTACTACAATCACCAGCAGCACTACTGCGATGACAACTACATATTCTATGGGAAAGCCGGCAAGGTTATTCATGGGTTTCTCCTTCAATTTCAATAGGTACGGTGTTTAGCATCATGTTGTTGCGGTGAATGACCTCATCATGGTTTATGCCGTAAGTTTCCGCCAGCACGGTCAGCTTAAGGCCCATGATGCGTTGCAGGGCGTCTGAAGGGTAGTTGCAAATGCCCACGCCCAGCTCTTTGTCCGCCCGGTCAAGAATGCGCACCAGCGCCCCGGCCTGGAAGCTGCCGCGCGTTTCCACAACGCCGACCGGCAGCAGGCTTTTGCCGTCATACAGCAGGGCCTTGGCCGCGCCGTCATCCACCACCAGGCTCCCCTGGCTTTTTTCATTATAGGCCAGCCAGAATTTGCGGCTGGAAAGGGATTTTTCTCCGGCAACCACCCAGGTGCCCAGTTCCTCGCCCTTGCGCGCGCGCGTAAGCACATCTTTTTCCCGCCCGGGCAGAATAAGGGTGGGCACGCCAAGGCGGGCCACCCGGCGGGCCGCCGCCAGTTTGGAGGCCATGCCCCCGGTGCCGGAATCGGTTTTTTCTCCGCACAGGGCATCGATATCCAAAGAAAATATGTTGGGAATGTATGGCATGATGCCGGGGGTAGCATTTTTGCCGGGGTTTTCTTTGAAAACGCCGGGCGCGGAGGTAAGGTTTATGAAAAGATCCGCCTCGGCCAGGTTTATAAGGAAGCTGGCCAGGGTGTCGTTGTCGCCGAACTTCAGCTCGTCAACGGCCACGGTATCGTTTTCATTCACAATGGGGATTACGCCCCAGCCCAGAAGGGTGAAAAAGGTGTTGCGGGCGTGCAAAAAGCGCTGGCGGTAGCGCAAATCGTCGCTGGTAAGCAAAAGTTGGGCCGTTACCTTGCCGGATGCGGAAAAGGCCTGGTCATAATACTGCATAAGGCGGCTTTGCCCAATGGCCGCCGCCGCCTGCTTTTCCGGTATGGCAACGCCGTGCAGCACGGGCGCGGCCTGCGCCGGGCGGGCGCGCATTACCGCGCGGCCTGCCGCCACCGCGCCGGAAGTAACCAGCACGGTTTGCACGCCTTCATTGTGCCAGGCGGAAATTTGTTCCACCAAACCGTCAATAACCGCGTAATCCAGCCCGCTGGCGTTGGTAAGCACGGCGCTGCCCACTTTTATGATTACGCGTCTGGCCTTTTCAATGGCTTCACGTCTGGCCTGATATATTTCCATGGGGGTGACTTCCTTGGAGTAGCGAAAATGCATTATTCGAGACCATTGCACAATGGCCTTTTTGCCCTTTTACTGCGTCGTGCTTCGTCCCGCGCGAAGGTCATATATGCTTGAATATACTCCCTCCGCACGGAACTACGGAATAGGGGCACTCCTTGTAAAAGAACAAAAATTCTCATTGTG